>NZ_CVTH01000017.1:0-4952 GCF_900005955.1 Pseudomonas sp. 8 R 14
CCATCGCCACGAAGTAGCCACGCCCCTGCCTGGAGGTCAGCAGGTTGCGCCCGCGCAGGCGGTCCAGGGCTTCGTTGAGGGTGAACTTGCTGACGCCCAGGGTCTGGGTCAACTCCCGCACCGACGGCAACTTGCTGCCGGGCGCCCATTCGCCGCTCTCGATGCGCTGGCTGAACGCCTCGACGATCTGCTGCACCTTGGGTGTGCCGTCCACGAACGCGATGGCGGATACAAACATAAACTGTCCTTGTGTTTGCCGGTGCTTTTACCGGTGAAGTTTGGCCGGATTAGGCCTGACTTTACCTGCCTTGTGCAACGGCGCTTGCCTACACTGCAGGCCTTCTCACCCTGGGTCCAAGGCCATGACCAGCGCATTGACGCTCTCTTCGTTTCTCTACTTCCTGCTGTTTTGCGCCACCATGACCTTCAGCCCCGGCCCTATGACCCTGCTGCTGTTGAGCTTGGGCTTAAAGGACGGCCTGCGCAGTTCGCTGCCGGCCCAATTCGGCGCCAGTGTGTCGTACCTGATTTCGATCCTGATCTTTGCCGTGGGCTTTTCGGCACTGATCAAGGGCAATCTCGCCATCACCCAGAGCATCCAGATAATCGGCGTGGTCTACATCCTTTACCTGGCCTACAAACAATGGACCAGCAGCGGTGTCGCCATGGATAAGGCCGCTGGAGTAGAGGGCGCACGCCGCTTGTTCGGCAAGGGTTTGCTGACCGGGTTCTCCAACCCCAAGACCCTCATCATGTTCAGCGCTGTATTCCCACAGTTCGCCGGGGCAGGGGAGCAACGTTCGGCGGTGGATATCGCCATCCTCGGGGCGACCTTCCTGGTGCTGCAATTTGCCAGCGGTTGCCTGTATTGCTACTTCGGCCAACGCATCAAGCACGTGCTGGAAAACCCCAGGCGCCGTGTGCTGTTGCAGCGGATCACTGCGGTGCTGTTGCTGGGTGTGGCGTTGATGCTGGCCCGCGGTTTTCCCCACTGAATGGTTTGGATGGGGAATGAGCAGTAGTGGCGAATTGCTGGCGCCCTGATAGACTCCGGGCATTCATCCAGGATTACAGCCCTCCATGCCTGCCGTCGGAGGAAAAGGATTTCCGCTCGCTACCCGTTTGTATAAATCCCGCACCTTAGGGCTGACGCTCGGTTTTGTGTGCGTAGTGTTTGGCATGTATCCGCTGGATCCGGCGCCATGGGTGTGGGCCTGGATGGTGATCAATGCATTTGTCTGGCCGGTCGTGGCCTTTCAGCGCTCGTTGCGTACTAGCCATACGCTGCGCAGTGAGCGGCGCAATTTGCTGTTCGATTCGTTTTGCGGCGGTTTCTGGGTCGCGGCCATGCATTTCAACCCGCTGCCCGGTGTGACGACCCTGTCGATGATGACCATGAACAACGTCGCCATCGGCGGTCCGCGCTTCATGCTGGCGGGGTGGGCGGCGCAGGCGCTGGGCATCGGCACGTCGCTGTTGATATTCACGCCGGCCTTTATCGCCACGACCACCCCGGTCCAGCTCTATGCCTGCCTGCCGATTCTGATGCTGTACCCGCTGGCGCTGGGTTGGATCTGTTACCGCCAGGCGGTGACCCTGGCCCGGCACAAACGCGAATTGCTGGCGCTGAGTCGCACCGACAGCCTGACCGGCCTGCTCAACCATGGCGCCTGGAAAGACCATCTGGAGATCGAGTTCCAACGTTGCCGCCGCGAACAGCAAGGGGCCGCGATTGCGTTGATCGACATCGACCATTTCAAGCTTATCAACGACACCTATGGCCACGTCACCGGCGACATCGTGCTGCGCCAACTCAGCAAAGTGCTGCGCCAGAACCTGCGCGCCACCGACCTGGCCGGGCGCTACGGCGGCGATGAATTCTGCGTGATCCTACCGGGCATGCCGCTCAACCGTGCCACGGAAGTGATGGATGTCTTGCGCGATCGCTTCAACGCGTTGGCGTACGCCGAGGACCCTTCATTGCGCGCCAGCTTGAGTATCGGCCTGGCGCCGTATCAACCGGGGCACGCCGATTCCACCACGTGGCTCAACGACGCAGACCTGGCGCTGTATGAAGCCAAGAGCAGCGGGCGCAACCGGGTCAGTTCGGTGCACGGCACTTGGTTGCGGTCGGTCTAGTGGGGTAGGGTGAGGCGGCACCCCAACAAAAAACAAGGACCGGTTCATGCCCTTCACCTTCCCGCGTACTCTCCTGGCCGCCACGCTGGCCTTGTCCTTCGCACTCCCGGCCTACAGCGCCGAACCCCACCGGCAGATCCAGGCGGACGCCGAACAGTACAAGGCCCCGGCCCTGAAACTGCTGGAGCGCCTGGTGAATATCGATTCGGGTTCCGGCTACGGGCCAGGCCTGACCCAGGTGAGTGACATCGCCGTCGATGAACTCAAACAGCTGGGCTTCACCATTGAACGGGTGCCGGATGCCGCCGCCAACAGCAGCCATGTGATCGCCACCCTCAAGGGCAACGGCAAGGCCAAAATCCTGCTGATGGCCCACATGGACACCGTGTTCAAGGAAGGCTCGGCGGCCGAACGGCCGTTTCACATCAAGGACGGCCGCGCCTATGGTCCCGGGGTGATGGATGACAAGGGCGGCATCGTCGCCGGTATCTACGCACTCAAAGTCCTGAAAAACCAGGGCTTCAAGGACTATGCACAGATTACCTTCCTGCTCGATGCCAGCGAAGAAACCGGTTCCGACATCGCCTCTGAACTGATCCGCAACACCGCCAAGGCCCACGACGTCACGCTGAACCTGGAACCCGGCCGCCCAGCCGACGGCCTGGTGGTGTGGCGCAAAGGCAGTGCCACCGCCGTGGTCGAAGTCAAAGGCAAAGCTGCCCACGCCGGCGTGGCCCCGGAGCTGGGGCGCAACGCCGCCATGGAAGCCGCGCATCAGATCCTGCAGTTGGGCAAGCTGGGTGATGAAGAGAAAAAAACCACCATCAACTTCACCGTCATCAAGGCGGGCGACCGCACCAACGTCATCCCCGACCAAGCCACCGCCAAGGCCGACGTACGCGCGGCATTGCCGGAAGAGTTCGACCGGATCGAGAAGGACCTGGTGCGGGTCTCCGCCAACAAGCTGATCCCGGAAACCGAAGTGACCACCACCCTCAAACGCGGCCTGCCGCCCATGCCGCAGACGCCGGAGTCGGACAAGCTGGTGGCGATTGCCCAGGGGATCTATGGGGAGTTGGGTAAAAAGTTGACCATTGAAGGCAGCGGCGGGGCGGCGGATGCCAGTTTGTCCGCCGGGGTGGGGACGCCGACGTTGGATGGGTTTGGGATTGTAGGGGGGAATATTCATACGCCGCAGGAGTATGCGGAGGTGGAGAGTGTTGCACCGCGGATCTACTTGCTGAGTCGGATGATTATGGAACTGAGTAAACGCTGATCAGGCTGGGAGGCTCACCTATTCAATTTGGCTGAGCCTTCATTCCTTGTGGTGAGCAGGCTTGCCCTGCGTGGACTGCGCAGCAGGCCAAAATATTAATAGCAAAGATCGTTATACGGCTGCTTTTTAAGTTGAGTATTGGTTTTTTTGTAGATATTCATCAAACTTTCGAACTATGTGATTTAGCCATAACGGGCCTGAGGCCCATTGGTATGGATAGTAGTAATAGCAGTGCTGTATATGCAGTAAATTTTCTTGAAGATCTGGCTCATTGGTATACGAATTTATCAGCTCTAAAATTTCCTGTTTTACTGTCATGATTATTTCTCTAGGCGAGTCCAGTAGAAATGTATCGATGACATCATCGGCCGATGAATGATCTTCCGCCCAATCCTGATTAAAGTAAGCACCAAAAAATTGTTGTAGCTCTGTTAATGGTTCATTCATTTTTCTGGGTATCCTGTTAGCAATAGATAGCCATCTGGCATTTTAGGAGCTCGTTTTATGACTAATAGGAACTTATAAACAGGTACGGATTTTTTTGCTCCATTTAGGATGCTTACCCCTACGGGTTGACTTGAGCTGCCTTTAATTAGGAGTTTTTCCTTGTTTCCACTTAAAAATGTAGTTATTTCTTGCTGGTGTGCAGTCAAGCTTTTGGACACTATAGCCTCAGCCTCTTCTAGAGTTTTGAAGGTAGATGAGGCTGGGATGTGCGGTTCTGATTCAAATCTTGCCGCTAACTGTTCGTCTGTTCGACCGACATGTTTTTCAATCAGGTGTCCTCCAGCCTTCTCGTGAGTAGTTAATACTCCAGGAGGTGCTTTTTTTGTTAAATCGTTTTTTGAATCCGGGCAATTTCCAATCTTACAGCTTAACCCTAACGGATCCACCCACCCCGTCGGATTGGGCACGTACTGATAGGCGTTGATCCCACCCGCCAGCTTCACCGGATCAGGCATCAGGTAACACCCAATATCCGGATTGTAGTAGCGATGGCGGTTGTAGTGCAGCCCGCTTTCCTGATCAAAGTACTGGCCCTGGAAACGTAGCGGGTTGTCGATTGTGCCTTTGTCGAGTCGGCTGATCTGGCCGTAGGCGCGGTAGTGGGCGGACCAGACGATGTCGCCGTCTGGAGAGGTGAGTTCTTGCGGCGTGCCGAGGTGGTCGAGTTGGTAGTGATAGGGCTTGGTATCTATTGGGCCGAAGCCTTCCAACAGAACCAGCGGGCGAAAGCTGTCGGGTTCATAGAGATAGCTGCGATGGCGATCCGCATGGTGTTCGGCAATCAGCCTGTCGCCTTGCCAGAAAAACTCCGTGGTTAGGCCGTCCACGGTTTTGCTGATGCGTCGCCCAAACGGGTCGTAGCGGTAGCTGGCGGTTTGGCCGTTGGGTTGGGTGATGCCGATCAGCCGATGCTGGCAGTCGTAACGGTATTCGGTAACGAGTTGATGGCCTTTGCCACGCCGCTCGCGGATGAGGTTGCCGAAGGCGTCATAGTCGTAGTGGCGGTCGCCCTGGATCATCAGGCGGTTGC
>NZ_CVTH01000077.1:0-431451 GCF_900005955.1 Pseudomonas sp. 8 R 14
TCTAAAGATCGATCTGATTCCCCACGCCACCCGATTCCCTTCCTGCGGCGGCTGCCAAAAACCTTGTTCAACCACTCATGAGTATTGCGAGCGAACCGTTCGTGATCTGCCCATTCTCGGTCGCGCGGTGCGCCTCAGCATTTTGCTCAGGCGTGTTGGCTGCCGCGACTGTGGAAAACGCATGGAGGCCGTCAGTTGGCTGGATCGCTATGCCCGCATGACGCGCCGCTTGGCCGAGGCGGTCATTCAGGCCTGCGAGCGCCTTCCCACCCTGCACGTGGCCCAGATGTTTGGACTGCATTGGGACACTGTTCGGTTGCTGGAGCGTCGAGCCTTGCAGGCGGTGTTGAGTGAGTTGCCGAAGGCGCAACCACGACGCCTGATCATGGACGAGTTCGCGTTATTCAAAGGTCATCGTTACGCCAGCGTTGTGCTGGATGCCGATACACGACGAGTGCTGTGGATCGGTGAAGGCCGTAGCCGAGCGGCAGTCAGGCCGTTCTTCGAGGAGCTGGGGCCGGAGGGCTGCGCTCGAATCGAAGCGGTGGCGATGGACATGAATACTGCTTTTGATCTGGAGGTTCGCCAGCATTGCCCGAAAGCGCGAGTGGTCTACGACCTTTTCCATGTGGTGGCCAAATATGGCCGAGAGGTGATTGATCGGGTCCGCGTCGACGAAGCTAATCGGCTGCGTCATAACAAGCCGGCTCGCAAGGTCATCAAGCAGGCACGATGGCTGTTGCTGCGTAACCCACAGAACCTGAAAACGCCGGAACAACAGGTCCATTTGCAGGATTTATTGGAGGCCAACCAATCGCTGATGACAGTTTATTTGATGAAGGCTGAACTCAAAACGCTCTGGACACCGAGCACTGCCTGGACCTGGAGATCGGCCTGGAAGCAATGGCTGCGCCATGCATATGAAAGTGAAATACCGGCTCTGATCCAGTTTGCCAAACGGCTAAAGGGTTATTGGCGGGGCATCGTCAGTCGGGTTCGCTGGCCGATGCACACCGGTCAGTTGGAAGGAATAAACAATCGAATAAAGGTCATCAAACGGATGGCGTACGGTTACCGGGATAGCGAATTCTTCTTCATGAAGATCAAGAGCGTCTTTCCCGGTAATCCGTGATGAACCAAAAAAAAGGCCGTCGAAACGGCCTGAAAACCCCTGCTGTGATTCAGTTTCAACGATTGGGCTGTGGAGTAAGCCGCAAATACGGCTTCACCGCCCGATACCCCTTCGGAAAGCGCTTCTTGATTTCTTCCTCATCCTTGAGCGACGGCACGATCACCACTTCATCACCGTCCTGCCAGTTGGCGGGGGTGGCGACTTTGTAGTTGTCGGTCAGTTGCAGCGAGTCGATGACCCGCAGGATTTCGTGGAAGTTACGGCCGGTGCTGGCCGGGTAGGTGATGGTCAGGCGGATCTTCTTGTTCGGGTCGATCACGAACAAGGAACGCACGGTGAGCGTGTCACTGGCGTTCGGGTGGATCAGGTCGTAGAGGTCCGAAACCTTGCGGTCGGCGTCAGCCAGGATCGGGAAGTTGACGATGGTGGCCTGGGTTTCGTTGATGTCCTCGATCCACTTGTGGTGCGAGTCCACCGGGTCCACCGACAGGGCAATGGCCTTGACGCCTCGCTTAGCGAACTCGTCCTTGAGCTTGGCGGTGAAGCCCAGCTCAGTGGTGCACACCGGGGTGAAGTCCGCCGGGTGGGAAAACAACACACCCCAGCTGTCGCCCAGCCATTCGTGGAAACGAATCTTGCCGGCGCTGGAATCCTGTTCGAAGTCGGGGGCGATATCGCCCAGTCTTAGGCTCATGGTGTGGCTCCTGGTGAGTGCTTATGGAGCCCACTGTGCATGGATTGCGGATTATTTAAAAAGAATAAATATCGATTTATCTAGACGATAAAGGAATATTAAAAATCTGTTCATTGGACGCGGGAAAGGGCGAGGCGCAACATCGTTTCCAAGGTTCGAGAAGGCCTTGAGACGCTGTACAAAGAGGGGTTCAGGAAGGGCTTGCGGGGGTTTAGCCCGACTTGAAAAGCAAGACACCTTGCCCGGCGTGCGCCGGGCAAGGTTTTACGCAGTTACTTGAATGCGTAGGTGTAGCTGACGATTACACGGTTTTCGTCTTGATCGCGCGCGGCAGCGACATCGTTGCGCCACATAGCGTTTTTCCAGGCGACGCCGACGTTTTTGAACAGGCCTTCTGGCACTACGTAGGCAACAGTGATATCGCGCTCCCACTCGGACTGGCCGGTGAACTCGGCACGGCTACCGTTGACGGTGTCGATGTCAGTACCCTTGAGGTACACAACACCAGCGGTCAAGCCAGGCACGCCAACCTTGGCGAAGTCATAAGCGTAGCGAGCTTGCCAGGTACGTTCGCCGGCACGGGCGAACTTAGCGATCTGCATGTCAGTGGTCAGGTAAGCCGACGAACCGTCGCCCTGGTTCAACCAAGGGAAGTCGCTGCTACCGTTGCTGACCTGGTAACCACCACCGAAGGTGTGGCCGCCCAAGGTATACAGGAACAGGCCGCTGTACAGGTTGTTATCCACCTTGCCGCGACCGGAGTTGACGCCGCTGTAGTTGCCCGAGGAGAAGTAAGCCGACTCGTTGCCGTTCTTACCGTCATCGGTGCTGTGGAAATAACGCAAGTCAGACTTCAATACGCCTGGACCGATGGCCCAGTTGTGGGTCAGACCCAGGAAGTGCTGCTTGTAGAAGTCTTCCAGGTTGCCGTAGTAGTACTGGGCAGTCAGGTCCTTGGTGATCTTGTAGTCACCACCGGCGTAGTAGAACTTGTTGCTGTCACGCCAGTTGGCGCCACGGGAGTTGGCACCCGAGATCGACAGGTTGTCGACGTTGCTGGAGTTACGACCCTTGGCTTTTTCGATCTGACCGGCAACCAGCGTCAGGTCTTTGATGTCGTTGGTAGTGATCTGGCCACCTTGGAAAGTCTGCGGCAGCAGACGACCGTCGTTGGTCACGATAACCGGCAGCTTAGGCTGCAGGGTACCCAGCTTCAGTTCGGTCTGGGAGATCTTGGCTTTGGCAGTCAGGCCCAGGCTCGAGTAGTTATCAACAGCTTCGCCATTGGACTTGCTCGGGAACACAGTGCCGCCGTAGGACGAGGCAGTAGCGCCGTTGGTGCCGCCGCCGGAATCCAGACGAACGCCCAGCAGGCCGATAGCGTCAAGACCGAAGCCTACAGTGCCTTGGGTGTAACCGGAGATGAAGCGCAGGTCAAAGCCTTGGCCCCATTCTTCTTGCTTGCTCTGAACACCAGCGCGCTTGTTGGCTGCCGTGCCGGCGGCCGAGTCACGGTTGTCGGTGTTGATGTAAAAGTTACGCAGACCCAGTGTTACTTTACTGTCATCGATGAAACCGGCAGCGCCTGCTTGCTGAGCGATTACGCCCAAAGCTACAGACAGTGCCAAGGTGGACTTCTTCATGTACCGCTCCTCTCGTTTCTAATTTTTGTATTTCTTTGGTCTCGGGTCTGACGCCCTCGATCCACAGATGCGCGATTAGCACCGGATAGTGACTGACAAGTCAATCGTAACCTTGTGTGTCTACTACCTTCGTCTAACCACCGTTGATTTGGTCCCTGCAGGGTAATGAGTTTTTCATACACCCAAAAAGAATTATTTCATTCTTTTTCATACGATTCAGGAATAAGACTTTCCGTGACGTGGGCAGGCCAGCATAGACCACTCGCCACACAAGCTAATTCCTAAAGGGTATTTTTTAGAGCTTTTTTAGATCGATTAGTGTGGCCGCGCTGTTGCATACGTCACCCACGATCAAAAAGGCGACGCCATCATGGCCAAAGGCACATCCTCCCGTCAATTTGTTACAGTTTTTGTGTCACTAATCGTTTCTTTTGCTGTCCAAGCCGCCCATTCGAAGGTTCAGGTGTTGCGAGCGTCCACACTCTATCCATAGCCGTCCACCTGTTATCGGCGTCAGATCAAGAATGCTTAAACTTTAGTCGTGCGTGACGGCAGGCTCTTGCACGAGCCTGCCCGGTGACTTGGGGGTAGGGCTCTACAAGGCCTTCTCGAAAATCTTCGAGTTGCGCTGGTAGTTGTACAGCGAGGCCCGTGCCGATGGCAGGCGATCCACGCTGCTCGGCACAAAGCCACGCTCACGGAACCAGTGGGCAGTCCGCGTGGTAAGTACGAACAGCGTCTTCAACCCCTGGGCCCGGGCACGGGTTTCGATACGCTCCAGCAGCTCGTCACCCCGCCCGCCGTGGCGGTACTCCGGGTTCACCGCCAGGCAAGCCAGTTCACCCGCGTCCGAATCGGCGATCTGATACAACGCCGCACACGCGATGATCATGCCTTCGCGCTCCACCACGCTGAACTGCTCGATCTCACGCTCGAGCACTTCCCGCGAACGGCGCACCAGGATGCCCTGTTCTTCCAGGGGGCTGATCAGGTCGAGCAAGCCGCCGACGTCTTCAATCGCCGCCTCGCGCACCCGTTCGAATTGCTCCTGGGCTACCAGCGTGCCGCCGCCATCGCGGGTGAACAGTTCGGTGAGCAAGGCACCGTCTTCGGCGTAGCTGACGATGTGGCTGCGCCCTACCCCGCCACGACAGGCCTCGGCCGCCGCATCGAGCAATTCGGACTGGTAGTTGCTGCTGCCCAGGCGTTGCAGGTGTGCCGGTACTTGTTGCGGGCGCAGTTCGCGGACGAGGCGGCCATTTTCATCGATCAGGCCGAGATCAGCGCCGAACAGCAGCAGCTTGTCCGCCCCCAGGTCGATGGCGGCGCGGGTGGCGACGTCTTCGCAGGCCAGGTTGAAGATCTCCCCCGTCGGCGAATAGCCCAGGGGCGACAGCAGCACAATGGAGCGCTCATCCAGCAGGCGATTGATGCCCTTGCGATCGACCCGGCGCACTTCGCCGGTGTGGTGGTAATCCACGCCGTCAAGCACACCGATAGGCCGCGCCGTCACCAGGTTGCCGCTGGCCACCCGCAGGCGCGAGCCCTGCATCGGCGACGAGGCCATGTCCATCGACAGGCGCGCTTCGATGGCGATACGCAGGTGGCCGACCGCGTCGATCACACACTCCAGCGTCGCGGCATCGGTGATGCGCATGCCTTCATGGTAAGTCGGGACCAGGCCGCGCGCTTCAAGGCGCGCTTCGATCTGTGGGCGCGAACCGTGCACCAGCACCAGACGCACGCCCAGGCTGTGGAGCAGCACCAGGTCGTGGACGATATTGCCGAAGTTCGGATGATCCACACCGTCGCCGGGCAACATGACCACAAAGGTGCAGTCGCGGTGGGCGTTGATGTAGGGCGAAGCGTGACGAAGCCAATTAACGTAGTCGGGCATGGAACCTGGGCCTGTAATAAGAAGCAGCCGAAAAAGGATGAGTCGTGAAAACGCACAGCGGGCTGATGGTTATCGTCGGAACAGGCTTGGCGACACGCTCGCTCTCCTTATGATACGAATGGACAGGGGTTAATTTACGCAGGTTTCAGGCAGTAATGTTCGATCAGTTCCCGCAATAGACGCACTGTAGGCGTCAAGCGTGACATTTCGAGGTACTCGCCCGGTTGATGGGCACAGGCGATGTCGCCAGGGCCGAGCACCAGGGTTTCACAACCAAGGCGCTGAAGATAAGGCGCTTCGGTGCCGAACGCTACTGCTTCGGCACGATGCCCGGTCAATCGTTCCGCGACCCGCACCAACTCGGCGTCTTCGACCTGCTCGAACGGCGGCACTGCGGGGAATAACGGCGCGTAGTCGATCTTGACCTTATGGCGCTCGGCCAGGGGTCCGAGCTTTTGCCGGATAGCCGCACGCAGCACTTCGGGATCCATGCCCGGCAAGGGCCGCAGGTCGAATTCCAGGGAGCACTGGCCGCAGATACGGTTGGGGTTGTCGCCACCATGGATACAGCCGAAGTTCATGGTCGGTTGCGGCACGCTGAATTGTGGATTGCGGTACTCGCGCTGCCAGGCCAGGCGCAGGCCGCGCAGCTCGCCGATGGCGTCATGCATGGCTTCCAGGGCGCTGTGTCCCAGGCTTGGGTCCGACGAATGGCCGCTTTGGCCCAGAATGTCGATACGCTCCATCATCACGCCTTTGTGCAGGCGGATCGGCTTGAGGCCGGTCGGTTCACCGATCACCGCCGCGCGGCCCAACGGGCGCCCGGCTTCGGCCAATGCCCGGGCACCGGACATGGAGCTTTCTTCATCGCAGGTGGCGAGGATCAGCAACGGTTGCTTGAACGGTTGGTCCAGCAGCGGCAACACCGCTTCAATCGCCAGCGCGAAAAAACCCTTCATGTCGCAACTGCCCAATCCTACCCAGCGGCCGTCGACTTCCGTCAGCTTGAGCGGATCGGTCTTCCACAACGCAGCGTCATAAGGAACGGTGTCGCTATGGCCGGCCAATACCAGGCCGCCGGGGCCTGTGCCAAAGCTGGCCAGCAGGTTGAATTTGCCGGGGCTGACCGGTTGGATGTCAATGGAGAACCCCAGGTCGCCCAACCAACCGGCGAGCAAATCGATCACCGGGCGGTTGGTCTGGTCGAGAGACACTTGGGTGCAACTCACCGAAGGCGCGGCAATCAGCGCGGCGAACTGCTCTTTCATGGACGGTAACGGCATACGCGGTCTCCCTACTTCCCGGATGAGCCCCACTATAGAGGCATCTGCACGAGACAATAAACCGTTGCGGCGCGTTGCCGGGCTCAGTCCTGTACACTGCACGACCTTGGCAGCCACTCTTTTCCCCGGCTGCGCTCCCGATCCTGGATTTTCCGGCCATGCAGAAAGAAACCGAAATCAAGCTCCGCGTCAGCCGCGAAACACTCGCCGCGCTGCGTGAGCACCCGCTACTGAAAAAACGCAACAAAAGTGGCTGGGAACGCCGTGAGTTGATGAACCAGTACTTCGACACCCCCGAGCGTGACCTGGCCCAGGCCAAAGTCGCCCTGCGCCTGCGCAAGGACGGTGACGACATTATCCAGACCCTCAAGACCCGTGGCCAAAGCGTCGCCGGCCTATCGGAACGCAATGAGTACAACTGGGACCTGCCCAAGGCCAAGCTCGACGTGAAGAAACTCGACGGCGACTGCTGGCCCGAGCAACTGGCCGAGCTGGACAAAAAGACCCTCAAGCCGATCTTCACCACCGACTTCGTGCGCGAGCGCGCCGAAATCGCCTGGGGCCGTGGCAAGGCCAAGGTGGTGATCGAAGCCGCCCTGGACCTGGGCCATGTGGTCGTGGGTAAGCAGAAAGAAGAAATCTGCGAGCTGGAACTGGAACTGCGCGAAGGCGAGCCGGCTGCGCTGCTGGAGTTGGCCGCCGAGCTGGCCGCCACCCTCGCACTGATGCCGTGTGACATCAGCAAGGCCGAGCGCGGCTACCGCCTGTACGACGCCAGCAGCTACTCCCTGAGCCTGCCGGCGCCGCAGATCCACGCCGAAATGCCGCTGGACGACGCCTTCGCCGCAATCATGTGGCACCTGCTCGGCAGCAGCCAGCGCCTGGCCGAGCAATACCGCTTCAATGGCCACTGGCGTCTGCTGCAGGACTGGGTCGACAACCTCGGCGAACTGCGCGCCCTGATCGGCAGCCTAGGCCAGGCCGCACCGCGTCAATCCACCAGCGAACTGCGCAGCGCACTCGATGCACTGCTGGAAGACTGGCGCCCACTGGTCCAGGCCGGTGACGACGACGAAGACATCCGCAAAGCCGCACCCGAGCAGTTTGCCGAAGAATTGGACGACGTGCGCTGGGGCTTGTTCTCGCTGAACATGTCACGCTGGCTGATGGCCCGCACCTGGACTGCCGACCGCAACGTGCGCGGCAACCGCCAGGGCGCCGCGCAAATCACCAACTGGCTGCCGCGCCTGCTGGCCGACGATGCCGTCGCCCTGCAACTGCCGCGCTACCAGCAGCAACCGGAAGACCTGGCCGAGCAACTGCCGCGCATCGAACGCATCCAGGCCTGGCTGCACCATGCGCGTAACGTGGTGGACATTGCGGAACTGGATCGTTTGTACGGCGAGCTGAACAAGCTGGCGCAACTGGCCAACCAGCCGATCACCGACGAGTCGCTGGATGCGCGCATGCATCAGGCGATTGCGGTGTATCAGAACCGTGCCTGGAAGACCCTGCTGCGCCTGTAATATCGCCATCGGGGGCCTAGCCCCCGATGAGGCCGATCCTGTCAGCGCAATACTGGCAGGCTGGTGGTCGACTTGATCTCGGACAGCGCCACGATCGAGTTGACCTCCTGAATCCCCGGCACCATCGATAACTTCTCGAAGAAAAACCGCTCGTACGCCTCAATGTCCGACGTCACGATGCGCAGCAGAAAATCCACCGCCCCCATCAGCACATAGCACTCCAGCACTTCCGGAAACCCACGAATCGCGTCGGTGAACTCGGTGAAGTTGGATCGGCCGTGGGCGTTGAGTTTGACCTCGGCAAAGATCTGCGTATTCAGGCCGATCTTCTTGCGATCCAGCAGAGTGACCTGGCCGCGAATCACTCCTTCCTCCTTGAGCCGCTGGATGCGTCGCCAGCACGGCGACTGGGACAGTCCGACCTGTTCGGCGATCTGCGCGCTGGACAGCGAGGCGTCCTCTTGCAGCAGGGCCAGGATGCGGCGGTCGTAGGCGTCCAATTCGCTGTGCATAAAAATACCTTTATGTATGGACTTTATGAATTGATTGATTCAATAAAACGCAAATCAGGCTCATCTTAGATAAGAAATCTCCCGACGCGAATGTAAAAATTTCTCCAGTCGAATCTGGAGAATCAGCATGCATGCCGTCGAAACCACTCACCCCCTGACCCGTGTCGATGTGTGGGCTGCCAGCAGCGCCCATTGCCAGGCGCATTACCGGATCGTCGCCGAGGCGGAGCCCGATGTGTTGTGTCGGGTACTCAACTATTTTGCGTTGCAGTTCCTGACACCGAGCCAGGTCAACGTGAGCCGCCAGGAAGACCTGCTGAACATCGATATCGTGATGGATAGCCTGAGCTGGCATCGCGCCCAAGTGATCGCCGAAAAGATTCGAAACCTGATCAGCGTGTGCACGCTGCATGTGTGGCGCGCTGATTCCGTGGGGCCTGCGGCCGTGGCGGCAGCAGCTCGGTAAAGGCCTGCAACATACGCTGGGAGGAAGATATTCGGCGGCTGGCTAGCCTGAAATGTCGTCCGAGGCTACCCAGGAACACCTTCATGTCTGCTGATCACCGATTGGAACTGCATCAGTTGCTCCCGGCGCTGGTCGAGGAAGGGGTGATTGCTCCCGACATCGCGCAGCGCTTATCAGCGCTGCCCGCCGGCAACGCCCAGCATCCGTTGGAGTGCATCGCCGCCCATGGGCCTTCCCTGGAAACCCTGACCCAGTGGCTTGCCCAACATGTGGGGCAACCTTATTGGCGTATCGACCCGCTGAAGATCGATGTCGCAACGGTCGTGCCGCTGATGTCCCACGCGTTTGCCCAATGCCACGCCATCCTTGCGGTAGCCGTGGACGCGCAGACCGTCACCGTTGCCAGCGCCCAGCCCCATATCACCAGCTGGGAATCGGGACTGGCACAAGTGCTCCAGCGCTCGATCAGGCGCGTGGTTGCCAACCCCCAGGACATTCAGCGTTGTATCAGCGAATTCTACCGGCTGGCGAAGTCCGTCAGCGGTGCGGATCAAAAGGTGGCGGGGCCTGGCAACGTCGAGTTGCTCAACCTCGGCGCCAGCGACCAGGAGCCGGACGCCAACGACGCGCATATCGTCAATATCGTCGACTGGCTGTTGCAATACGCGTTCGCCCAGCGGGCCAGTGATATTCATATCGAGCCGTGCCGTGAGCAAGGACGCGTGCGCTTTCGCATTGATGGGCTGCTGCACGACGTCTATCAATTTCCACCCCAAGTGACGATGGCGGTGGTCAGCCGCCTGAAAAGCCTCGGGCGGATGAACGTGGCGGAAAAACGCAAACCCCAGGACGGTCGGGTCAAGACCAAAAGCCCTGCCGGCACAGAAGTCGAGTTGCGGCTGTCGACCTTGCCCACTGCCTTTGGCGAGAAACTGGTGATGCGGATTTTCGACCCGCAGGTGCTGCTCAAGGACTTTGACGAGCTGGGCTTGTCGGCCGAGGACCAGCAGCGATGGCACGACATGACGCGCCACACCAACGGCATCATCCTGGTCACGGGGCCTACCGGTTCAGGCAAGACCAGCACCCTCTACACCACGCTCAAACACTTGGCGACCCGGGAGGTCAATCTTTGCACCGTGGAAGACCCGATCGAGATGGTCGAGCCGGCGTTTAATCAAATGCAGGTACAGCCCAATATCGACCTGACGTTCGCCAACGGCATCCGAGCCCTGCTTCGCCAGGACCCGGACATCATCATGATCGGCGAGATCCGCGACCAGGAAACCGCCGAGATGGCGATCCAGGCCGCATTGACCGGGCATTTGGTGCTCTCGACGCTGCACACCAACGATGCGCCCAGCGCCATCAGCCGCTTGCAGGAACTGGGCATTGCTCATTATTTGATCAAGGCAACGTTATTGGGCGTAATGGCGCAGCGCTTGGTGCGCTTGCTGTGCCCTCATTGCAAGCGGGTGGCGGGCGATGCTCACGAAGCGGTAGGGTGTGCAGAATGTCGAAACAGCGGGTTTCGCGGACGCGCCGGGGTCTACGAGATCATGGTGCTGAATGACTCGCTCAAGGCGCTGATCACGCCAGGCGCCGACGCGCAGTCCCTGCGCAGGGAGGCGGTGGCGCAAGGCATGTGCGGCCTGCGCATGGCCGGCGTGGGTAAAGTCAAGGCGGGGCTGACCACAATGGCCGAGGTATTGCGAGTGACGCCTGGGGATTCGGTAACAAATGCGTTGATTACCCCGTGCTGAAACCGTCCTTATCGGTGACAAGACCGTTACAATCCGCCGAACGTCGTTTAACTGACACCAACAGATAGGGAATCGCTATGCAGATAGGAACCGTACTGCTTCTTTTCGTGGGCCTGGCCATCGCCATCCTGTTCATGGGCTTCAAGGTGGTACCCCAGGGCTATCAGTGGACCGTCGAGCGCTTCGGCCGGTACACCAACACCCTCAAGCCGGGTCTGAACATCATCATCCCGGTCATGGACCGCATCGGCCGCAAGATCAACGTGATGGAAAGCGTGCTGGATATCCCGCCCCAGGAAGTCATCACCGCCGACAACGCCACCGTGCAGATCGACGCCGTGTGCTTCTTCCAGGTGGTCAATACCGCCCAGGCCGCCTACGAGGTCAACAACCTCGAACACGCTATCCGCAACCTGCTGCAAACCAATATCCGTACCGTGCTCGGCTCCATGGAGCTGGATGCCATGCTCAGCCAGCGCGACGGCATCAACGAAAAACTGCTGCGCACCGTCGATGAAGCCACGGCGCCGTGGGGCATCAAGATCACCCGGATCGAAATCAAGGACATCAGCCCGCCCGCCGACCTGATGGCCGCCATGTCCGGCCAGATGAAAGCCGAGCGGATCAAGCGCGCACAGATCCTGGAAGCCGAAGGCCTGCGGGCGTCGGCGATCCTGACGGCCGAAGGCAAGAAGCAGGCACAGATTCTTGAAGCCGAAGGTGGACGCCAGGCCGCGTTCCTGGAGTCTGAAGCCCGTGAGCGTCAGGCAGAGGCTGAGGCCCGCGCGACCCAGGTGGTTTCCGAAGCGATTGCCACCGGCAACGTACAGGCCATCAACTACTTCGTCGCGCAGAAATACATCGATGCCCTTGGCAAATTGGCGTCGGCCAATAACAGCAAAGTGATCCTGATGCCGCTGGAAGCCAGCCAGGTGATCGGCGCTGTCGGCGGCATCGGCGAAATCGTCAAGGCAACCTTCGACAACAAGAAAGCCTGAGGCGATCGCCATGTGGGATTTCCTGCAGCATCTTTCGTTCTGGGATTGGCTCGCACTGGGTACAGTGCTATTGATTCTTGAAGTATTCGGCGCCGGTGGCTACCTGCTGTGGATGGGCATAGCTGCGGCAGCCGTGGGCGTGATCAAGTTTCTGGTGCCGCCGCTCGGGCTGGAGTGGCAACTGTTGCTGTTCGCTGTGCTGTCGATATTGACGGCGGTGTACTGGTGGAAACGCCAGCGCAGCAGTGCCAAAGCCAGTGACCAGCCGGGGCTCAACGAGCGTGGCTCGGAGCTGATCGGCCGTGTGTTCGTGGTGCATCAGGCGATTGTGGAGGGTCGGGGCAAGGTAAAAGTCGGTGATGGCGTCTGGATGGTGACCGGGCCTGACAGCCCAGTAGGCGCTCAAGTGCGTGTGGTGGGCCTGGATGGCGTGATCTTGAAGGTAGAAACTGTTTAGTCAGTGATGGAACTCGGCTGGGCTAACTGCAATCAAACGGTACAGATCACCCACCCGGAGTCACCCATCATGCGTCTTAAATATGCTGTCGCTACCCTCGCTGTGCTTTCCCTTCCTGTCGGTTCAGCCATGGCCGACAGTTTCTGGCGCAATGTCATCTCGTCGGGCGCCACTACCGGCTCGACCTACCTGACCTTCAAGGACCACAAGCTGGTGGTTGCCGCACAAGACGACGCAGGCAGCTTCGTTGCCAGCGATGGCGGTATCCGCGGCCCGTACCTGGAAGCCGCCATGCAAAAAGTCCGCGCCGATAACCCTGGCCTGCAGGCCACGGATATGGAGCTGGCCAACGCTATCCTGGCGAAAAACGCTATCGCCGCCGAGTAAAACCGCCGGTTAAAACAGCCGCTCCCTGGGAGCGGCTTTTTTGTGCCGCTTTTCTTCCTACAGCAAAGACTGATGAGTTGACGATTGAACAGGAGAAGTCCTCTCGATCACTGCGCTCACCCGGCGACAAGCTATCGATTCCACCCTTCCCCTCAGTGAATCGATAACCATGCGAAAACTATCTTCCTTTCTGTTCCTCACTGCTATTGCAACGCCTTATGCACAGGCAGAGGCCTGGTACGGCGCGGCAAAATTTAACAGTGCACGCCAGAATCTATCCAGTGCACTGTTGACCAGCCCGCGCGTCACCGAACGAGTGGAAGCGCCTGATAGCACTAAAACATTCACCGGATCCTACGCAGTAGGTTATGCCTTCGCCAATGGCTGGCGCGCGGAAGGGGAATACACCCTCTCCGGCAGCTCGACCTTCGACTCCTTCTGGTCGCCCTTCAATGCCAACGTCAACCGTCTTGAAGCGGACAGTCAGCGCGTGATGGTCAACGGCTATAAAAACATACCGCTCACCCATTGGCTGTCGTTCTACGGCATGGCGGGGATGGGCGTCGCACAAATTGATGCCGAGGGTTTTCAGAGCAATGACACCCGTCGCTTTGCCAGCCACCGCCAATATAATTTTGCCTACAGCGTAGGCTTGGGCCTGGATGCCAAGGTCAACGACCGCATTTCCTTTGGCACAGGTTGGCGCTACGTGGACATGGGCCGTATCGAGACCGGCTACAACACCTTCACCAACCGGATAAACGCTCGTGATGAACAGCTCAAGGGCAAGCTCAAGGAGCAGAGTGTGTTCTTTGAAACCCGTGTGTACTTCTGACCGGCAACAGGAAATGCCGCCGTTCAAGCGGCACTTCCGTGTCCGTGGCATGACGATTCATTCACAGGCGACAGGCTATATTCAGTCTAACCGTGCCACCATGCCGGGACTGAACCCTCGCTTACTCATCGCCAATCTGAAACGGATGCCTTCGTCGTCATGAGCCAACAGCCCTTTCTGCCGTTCTCCAAACCTACCATCGATGAAGCCACCATCTCGGCGGTCGGCGATGTACTGCGCTCGGGCTGGATCACCAGCGGGCCGAAAGTGCAGGCGTTCGAAGCACAGCTGTCGGAATACTTTGGCGGCCGGCCGGTGCGCACCTTCAACTCGGGCACTTGCACCATGGAGATCGCCTTGCGTATCGCCGGTATCGGGCCCGGCGATGAAGTCATCACCACACCAATCTCCTGGGTCGCAACAGCCAACGTGATCCTGGAAGTAGGTGCCACGCCGGTATTCGCCGACATCGACCCGGTCACCCGCAATATCGACCTGGCCCAGGTGGAAGCCGCAATCACCCCGCGCACCAAGGCGATCATCCCGGTGTACCTGGCCGGCCTGCCCTTGGACATGCCGATGCTGTACGCACTGGCCAACAAGTACAACCTGCGCATCGTCGAAGACGCCGCCCAGGCCCTGGGCTCCAGCTGGGATGGCGAGCGCATCGGCTCCACCGGGGACTTTGTATCGTTCAGCTTCCAGGCCAACAAGAACATCACCTCTTCCGAGGGCGGTTGCCTGGTGTTGAACAATGCCGAAGAAGCCCGCCTGGCGGAAAAATACCGCCTGCAGGGCGTCACCCGCACCGGCTTCGACGGCCTGGACGTGGATGTACTGGGCGGCAAGTTCAACATGACCGACATCGCTGCGGCCATCGGCCTGGGGCAGTTTGCCCACATCGAGAAGATCACCGCCCATCGCCAGCACCTGGCACAGCACTACTTCAAATGTTTCGGCAGTGATTTCGAAGAAAAGTACGGCGCGCAACTGCCGCCGGCTGACTTCGAAAACAGCAACTGGCACCTGTTCCAGTTGGTGCTGCCGGAGCGTCACGATGGCCTGCCGGCCCGCGCAACCTTCATGGAGAAAATGCAGGCACAGGGTGTTGGCATTGGCTATCACTACCCGCCGATTCACCTGCTGAGCCTTTATCGGGCACAGGGGTTCAAGGAAGGGATGTTCCCGGTAGCGGAAAAGGTTGGACGTTTGATCGTGTCGTTGCCGATGTTCACGGCGATGACAGAGGCAGATGTGGAGCGGTCGGTGGCGGCGGTAAAGGCAGTCCTGAAAGCGAACTGAACACTCACGGCTCACGACGATTGAATGTGGGAGGGAGCTTGCTCCCTCCCACATGGGTCTTGCGGTTACTCGCCGATGGCGGCTTTGTAGCCAGCCGCATCCAGCAGTTTTTCCAGATCAGCCGGGTTGCTTGGCTTGAGCTTGAAGATCCACGCGCCGTAAGGGTCGGAGTTCAGCAGCTCAGGGCTGCCACCCAGCTCCTCGTTGACGGCAATCACTTCACCGGCAACCGGGGCGTAGATATCCGAAGCAGCCTTCACCGACTCAACCACACCCGCCTGGCCTTCGGCTTCAAACGTAGCGCCGACTTCGGCCAACTCAACAAACACCACATCACCCAAAGCTTCCTGAGCATGGTCGGAGATCCCGACGGTCACCGTACCGTCAGCTTCCAGACGGGCCCATTCGTGACTTTCGGCAAAACGCAGGTCGGCAGGGATATCGCTCATAGTCTGTGTCCTCAAGAAGAAATGTCAGCAGCCATTGGCCTGCCGGAAATAGTTAGATCAAGGTTTTGCCATGGCGCACGAAGGTCGGTTTGACCACTCGAACCGGGTACCACTTGCCGCGGATTTCCACTTCGGCCCGATCGGCAGTCGCCGTCGGTACACGCGCCAGGGCAATGGATTTGCTCAGCGTAGGTGAGAAACTACCACTGGTGATCTCCCCTTCGCCAACATTGGCGATGCGAACCACCTGGTGAGCACGTAAAACCCCACGTTCTTCCAGTACCAGCCCGACCAGTTTGAACTGCACACCCGCGGCCAACTCTGCTTCCAGCGCCGCTCGCCCGATGAAATTGCGCTCGGCAGGTTCCCAGGCGATGCTCCAGGCCATGTTGGCCGCCAGGGGCGAAACGTTCTGATGGATGTCCTGGCCGTACAGGTTCATGCCGGCTTCCAGCCGCAGGGTGTCCCGCGCGCCGAGGCCTATGGGGGAAATCCCCGCACCGACCAGATCGTTGAAAAAACCCGGCGCCTGATCGGCAGGCAGGACAATTTCCAGGCCGTCTTCACCGGTGTAACCCGTGCGTGCGATAAACCAATCGCCGTCGGCATGCCCTTCAAAGGGCTTGAGCTGGTGGATCAGGGTGCCGCGAGACTGGGTGACCAGCTCGGCAATCTTCTGCCGGGCATGGGGACCTTGAATGGCGAGCATGGCCAACTCGGGCCGCTCATGCAGGTGCACCTGATAGCTGCCAAGTTGTGCCTGGATCCAGGCCATGTCCTGGTCACGGGTGGCGGCGTTGACCACCAGCCGGTATCCGATCTCGGTGCGGTAGACGATCATGTCGTCCACCACGCCACCCTGCTCATTGAGCATGGCGCTGTACAACGCACGGCCACAGCCATGCAAACGCTCGACATCATTGGCCAGCAGGTGCTGGAGCCATTCCTTGGCCTGGGGGCCGGTGACATCGATCACGGTCATATGAGATACATCGAACACCCCGCAGTCGCGCCGCACCTGATGGTGCTCCTCAACTTGCGAGCCGTAGTGCAAAGGCATATCCCAACCGCCAAAATCGACCATTTTCGCGCCGAGGGCGAGATGCAGGTCATACAGAGGCGTACGCTGTCCCATGGGTTTCTCCTTCCGGGCTTGGCGAAGGTGCGCAGCGTCGTTGCCCGTGCCGGACACCTTGAATGACAAGGCCTGCAGCCACGTACAGCGACTCGATCCGAAGGACGGACCGCACCGAATGCCGCGCATTGTAGCCGCAAGCCGTAGGACTGGCACCTAACCGATTGGTCGGGCGGAGCGTCGGATCAGCCCGATGACCGGCAGCAGCCCCACCAGCACCAGCGTCAACGCTGGCAGAGAAGCCCGCGCCCACTCGCCTTCGCTGGTCATTTCAAAGATCCGCACCGCCAGGGTGTCCCAGCCGAACGGGCGCATCAGCAGGGTTGCGGGCATTTCCTTGAGCACGTCTACGAACACCAGCAGTGCTGCACTCAGGGTGCCGGGCAGCAACAGCGGCAGATACACTTTGCAAAACAGTCGCGGCCCACTCACGCCCAAACTACGCGCTGCTTCCGGCAACGAAGGCCGGATGCGCGCCAGGCTGTTTTCCAGCGGCCCGTAGGCCACGGCCAGAAAGCGCACCAGATACGCCAGCACCAGCGCCGACAGACTGCCCAGCAACAATGGCTTGCCCGCCCCGCCGAGCCAGCCGGACAGCGGTACCACCAGCTCACGGTCCAGGTAACTGAACGCCAGCATGATCGACACCGCCAGCACCGAGCCCGGCAAGGCATAGCCGACATTGGCCAGGCTGATACCGGAGCGAATCGCCCGGGTCGGCGCCAGGCGGTTGGCGAAGGCCAGTACCAGCGCCACGCTGACCGTGATCAGCGCGGCAATGCCGCCCAGGTAAAGGGTATGGACGATCAGGCCCGAATAGCGCTCATCCAGGTCGAACCGGCCGCGCTGCCAGAACCAGGCGACCAATTGCAGCATCGGGATGACAAAGGCACAGGCAAACACCAATCCACACCAGGCAGTGGCAGCCGCCGCCTTGAACCCGCGCAAGTGGTACAGCGCCTTGCCCCGTGGCCGTTCATTGCTAGCCCGACTGGCGCCCCGGGCACGCCGTTCGCCATACAGCACCAGCATCACCACCAACAGCAACAGGCTGGCCAGTTGGGCCGCGCTGGACAGACTGAAAAAGCCGTACCAGGTCTTGTAGATAGCGGTGGTGAAGGTATCGAAGTTGAACACCGACACCGCACCGAAATCCGCCAGGGTCTCCATCAGTGCCAACGCCACCCCGGCCCCTATCGCCGGCCGCGCCATGGGCAGGGCCACATGCCAGAATGCCTGCAAGGGCGACTGTCCCAGCACCCGTGCCGCCTCCATCAGGCCCTTGCCCTGGGCGAGGAATGCGCTGCGCGCCAACAGGTACACGTAGGGATAGAACACCAGCACCAGCACAATGATCACGCCGCTGGTGGAGCGCACCCGTGGCAGACGCAAGCCGGTGCCGAACCCTTCGCGCAGCAGGGTCTGCACGGGGCCTGAAAAATCCAGCAGGCCGACAAACACGAAAGCCAGCACATAGGCGGGAATGGCAAAGGGCAGCATCAACGCCCAGTCGAGCCAACGCCGGCCGGGGAATTCGCAGAGGCTGGTGAGCCAGGCGAGGCTGACCCCCAACAGGGTTACACCGACGCCGACCCCCAGCACCAGGGTCAGGGTGTTGCCCAGCAACCGCGGCATCTGGGTTTCCCACAGGTGGGACCAGATTTGCGCGTCGATGCTTTGCCAGGACAGCAACAGCACGCTCAGGGGCAGCAGCACCAGGGCGGCGACGCTGAAGACCGGCAGGTACCAGCGGCGTTGGGCGGGGTGGGCCAAGGGTGGGTTCTCAATAATGAAATCTTCAAATCACCACAATCCAATGTGGGAGGGGCTTGCCCCCGATGTCGGAGTGTCAGTCCACGATGAGTAGACTGACACTCCGACATCGGGGGCAAGCCCCTCCACATTTGGATCTGCGGCGTCCTACAAATTGTACTTAGTTCCAGCCCGCCCGATCCATCAGGCGAATGGCTTCAGCCTGGCGCTTGCCCGCCACTTCCACCGGCAATGTATCCGCCACGAACTTGCCCCAAGTCGCCACTTCAGCCGACGGCGGTACCGCCGGATTGGCCGGGAATTCCTGGTTCACGTCGGCAAAAATCTTCTGCGCCTCAGGCGTGGTCATCCACTCCACCAATGCCTTGGCGGCTTCCGGGTGTGGCGCGTGTTTGGTCAAGCCGATGCCCGACAGGTTCACATGCACGCCACGGTCGCCCTGGTTCGGCCAGAACAGCTTCACCGCCAGGTCCGGCTTCTGCTTGTGCAGACGGCCGTAGTAGTAGGTATTGACGATACCCACATCGCATTGCCCGGCGTTGATTGCCTCCAGCACCGCAATGTCATCCGAGAACACGTCGGTGGACAGGTTATTCACCCAGCCCTTGACGATTTCTTCGGTCTTGGCCGCGCCGTGGGTTTCGATCAGGGTGGCGGTCAGCGATTGGTTGTAGACCTTTTTCGCCGTGCGCAGGCACAGGCGGCCTTCCCACTGTTTGTCGGCCAGAGCCTCGTAGGTGGTCAGGTCACCCGGTTTGACCCGATCGGTGGAGTACGCGATGGTCCGCGCGCGCAGGCTCAAACCGGTCCAGGCATGCGCCGAAGAGCGGTATTGCAGGGGAATGTTCTTGTCGATTACCGGCGAGGTGAACGGTTGCAGAATGCCCATTTGCTCGGCCTGCCAGAGGTTGCCGGCATCCACGGTGAGCAGCAGGTCGGCGGTGGCGTTTTCGCCCTCGGCCTTGATGCGCTGCATCAGCGGGGCTTCCTTGTCGGTGATGAACTTCACCTGGACACCGGTCTTTTGGGTGTAGGCGTCGAACACCGGTTTGATCAGTTCGTCGATACGCGAGGAGTAGACCACCACTTCGTCGGCTGCCTGCACGGTGGTGCTGCCGATCAGGGTGAGTGCCAGGGCAGTCAGGAGGCGCTTGGGTGCCAACATGGGGGCGGTCTCTCATTTGCAAAATAAGCGCAAATGATAGGGACTCACATTTGGTAACGCTCGGCGGAGCCGTTACCAAATGTTGCACAAACCTGTCAGGGCTTGGCCAGGTCCGGCAGATCCCCGCTCAACCCGAGGGCCTGGCGCACAAACACGGCCTTGGCTTCGGGCATCTGGTCGACCATCTTCAACCCGGCATTACGCAACCAGCGCAGCGGCAGTTGATCGGCCTGGAACAGGCGCTCAAAGCCTTCCATCGCCGCCATCAGGGCCAGGTTATGGGGCATTCGTCGGCGCTCGTAACGGCTGAGCACCTTCACATCGGCCAGACGTTCACCGCGCTCGGTGGCCGACAACAACACTTCGGCCAGCACCGCCGCATCGAGGAAACCCAGGTTGACGCCCTGCCCGGCCAATGGATGGATGACATGGGCGGCGTCGCCGATCAATGCCAGGCCCTCGGCCACATAGCGTTTGGCGTGGCGCTGACGCAAGGGTACGCACACACGCGGATCGGCGCTGACCACGCTACCGAGGCGCCCTTCAAAGGCGCGCTCCAGTTCACGGCAGAAGCTTTCATCATCCAGCGCCATCAGGCGTTCGGATTCAACCGGCGTAGTCGACCAGACGATCGAGCACCAATCTTGCTGCCCGTCCCGCTCCAGCGGCAAAAACGCCAGCGGGCCGGTGTCGGTAAAGCGTTGCCAGGCCGTGCGCTGGTGCGGCTGGCTGCTGCGCACGCTGGTAACGATGGCGTTATGCAGGTAGTCCCATTCACGGGTCGCGGTGCCGGTCAGGCGGCGCACGGCGGAGTTGGCGCCATCGGCGGCCACCACCAGCGGCGCGCGCAATGTGCGGCCATCGGCCAGGGTCAGCAGCCAGTCATCGCCGGAACGGCGCATCTGCTCCAGGCGCGCATTCGCCAGCAGGCCCAGGTCGCAGTCGTGCAGACGCTCGAGCAAGGCATCCTGGACCACACGGTTCTCGACAATATGCCCGAGCACTTCGGCATGCACACTGGCCGCCGAAAAGTGAATCTGCCCGGTGCCGCTGCCGTCCCACACCTGCATCTCGCCGTACGGGCTGGCGCGTCGTTCAACGATGCCATCCCACACACCGAGGCGCTCGAGGATGCGCTGGCTGGCCGCCGACAAGGCACTCACACGGGGTTCGAAGGCCGCCGCGCGGTCGAACGGCTTGACGCTCAGCGGGCTGCCGTCGAGCAGCAACACTTGCAGGCCGCTGCCTTGCAATGCCAGCGCCAGGGCGCTTCCGACCATTCCGGCCCCGACAATCAGCACATCTGCGCGCATGTCCATGCTTTAAGCCTGTCTCGCTGGCGGCTTGCACCGCACGTAAAAGGATTGATAAGTCTCACGCATCGGGACGGGTACCCAGGCCCATGGCCTGACGGGCGAACCAACGCTTGGCCGGTGGCAGCAGGTCCAGGCCCAGCAGGCCCATATTGCGGCCCAGGGCGACCAGCGGTTGCGCGCTGCCAAACAGCCGCGTGACCTGGTCGGAGAAACCCACGGTCAACTTCTGATCCATGCGCTGACGCTCGCGATAAGCCTGCAACGTCGCCAGGTCGCCCGGCACCGCCGGCCCGGCCAGCAAGGCCTCGGCCAAGGCGTGCGCATCACGCAGGGACAGGTTGAACCCCTGCCCGGCAATCGGGTGCAGGCTGTGGGCGGCATTGCCGAGGATCGCCAGGTGCGAGCGCACTTGCTCTTCGGCTTCCACCAGGGTCAACGGATACAGATGACGGGCGCCGACTTGCTTGAGGGTGCCCAGGCGGTAGCCGAACACGCCCTGCAACTCGCTCAGGAAGCTGCGTTCATCGAGACTGGCCAGGCGCTGTGCGTCCATGCCGATACGGGTCCATACCAGTGCGCAACGGTTGTCCGGCAGCGGCAGCAGGGCCATCGGGCCTTCATCGGTGAAACGCTCGAACGCTTCGCCGTTGTGGGCTTCGCTCGGGGTGATGTTGGCGATCAGCGCGCTCTGGTTGTACGGACGGGTTTTCACGCCAATGCCCAGTTGCTCGCGCAGGCCGGAGCGGCCGCCGTCGGCGAGCACCGCGAGGTCGCATTCCAGCACGGTTTCATCGTTGAGGGTCAGGCGGTAGCCATCGGGCAGCGGCTCCATGCGTGTGACTTCCGCCGGGCAGCGCCAACTCACCACGTCCTTGTCCAGGCCTTGCCACAGGCATTGACCGAGCCAGGCGTTTTCCACCACGTAACCGAGGGCTGGCACGCCCTCCTCCATGGCGGACAGTCGCGCGGTGGAGAAGCGCCCACGGTCCGACACATGGATCTGCTTGATCGGCGCGGCGCGGCGCGAGATCTGCTGCCACAGGCCCAGGCGCTGATAAATCTGCCGGGCGCCGTAGGACAGCGCCGAAGACCGCGCATCGTAGCTCGGCTGGTAGCTGTCGCCGGGCGCGAAGGGTTCGATCAGCACGATCTTCCAGCCACGCGCCTTGGCACCGGCCTGCAACGCAAGCGCCAGGCTCGCGCCCACCAGGCCGCCGCCGATAATCGCCAGGTTGACCCGGCTCATCGGGCGGCCGCCATCAGGGCTTCGATTTCAACGACGCTCTTGGGGGCGCCGCCGGTCAGGATTTCACAGCCTTGCTTGGTCACCACCACGTCGTCCTCGATGCGCACGCCAATGCCACGCCATTTCTTCGCTACGGTCTGGTTATCCGGCGAGATGTAGATGCCTGGCTCCACGGTCAGTGCCATGCCGACTTCCAGCACTCGCCATTCGCCACCCACCTTGTACTCGCCGACGTCATGCACATCCATCCCCAGCCAATGGCCAGCGCGATGCATATAAAAGGGTTTGTAGGCTTCACTGGCGATCAGTTCGTCGACGTCGCCCTTCAGCAACCCCAGACTCACCAGCCCGGCAGTGATGACCTGCACCGTCGCCTCGTGGGCCTGGTTCCAATGCTTGTTCGGCGCGATCTCGGCAAAGGCGGCCTCCTGGGAAGCCAGCACGATTTCATAGATCGCCTTCTGTTCCGGCGAAAATTTGCCATTGACCGGCCAGGTGCGCGTGATGTCGCTGGCGTAGCAGTCGATTTCGCAACCGGCATCGATCAGCACCAGGTCACCATCCTTGAGCACGGCGTCATTCTGCTGGTAATGCAGGATGCAGCTGTTGCGCCCGGTGGCGACGATGGAGCCATAGGCCGGCATCTTCGCGCCGCCCTTGCGGAATTCGTAATCCAGCTCGGCTTCCAGGCTGAACTCATGCAAGCCGGCGCGACTGGCCTGCATGGCCTTCACATGGGCCGCGCAGGAAATGCGCGCTGCCTCGCGCATCACCTTCACTTCCGCCGCCGATTTATACAGGCGCATGTCGTGGAGCAGATGATCCAGGGCAACAAACTCGTTCGGTGGCTGGGCGCCAAGGTGCGCTTTGGAGCGGATGACGTTGATCCACTCCATCAGGTGCCGATCGAATTCGGCGTTGCTGCCCATGGCCGAATACACCCGGTCGCGGCCTTCGATCAGGCCGGGCAGGATGTCGTCGATATCGGTGATGGGGAAGGCATCGTCGGCGCCAAAGTCACGGATGGCGCCTTCGGTGCCCGCACGCAGGCCGTCCCACAATTCGCGCTCGGCATTGCGTTCGCGGCAGAACAGCACGTACTCGCCATGCTGGCGGCCGGGCATCAGCACGATCACCGCTTCCGGTTCAGGGAAACCGCTCAAGTACTGGAAGTCGCTGTCCTGGCGATAGACGTGCTCCACATCGCGATTGCGGATCGCCACGGCGGCAGCCGGCAGGATCGCGATGCTGTTGGGTTCCATCTGCGCCATGAGCGCCTTGCGACGCCGGGTGTATTCCGCTTTGGGGATATGGATCATGGGCAGATTGGCTTCCTTTCTCTATTTAGTGCAGCGAAGGCTTGGGTGCAGCAGGCTCAGCGGACTTCCTGGTCTCGGTGAACAGCAGCAACGGCGCGACGCGCAGGTATTCCATGACTTCCATGTAGTCGCCTTCGCCGTCTTCGGACTCTTCCAGGGCGTCTTGCACCTGGGAGATGGCCGCCAGGTCCTGCAGCACTTCCTTGGCGTCGGTGCTCAGTTCCAGGCCGCTGGCGTTCACGCCGAAACCGTGGAGGAAGCCCTGGCACCATTGGCCGAGTGCGGCGGCGCGCTCAGTGAGCGGTGCATCGTCGGTCGGCAGCAGCAGGACCACGGTGACGTCATCACCGGTCAGCTCGCCCTTGACCATCTCTTGCAGGCCGATCAGCGCGTTACGCACGTTTTCGGTCGGTTCGGTTTCCAGCAGCTCGGCCACATCGGCCAGCCAGTTGTCGGCATCAAAGCCAACGCCGGTGCAGCTGCGGCCGAGCAGCACGCCGTGCAGTTCGGCAGGCGAGCAAGGATGACCGCTGGTGCTCAGCAGTTTGGAAAAAGCATCGTACGGGGAGTTCTGAATGGGCATGGTGAGCTAGGCGCCAGACGGCGCAATGTCTAGAATGGAGCGCTGTATCCTAGCACCGGCAGACGTACCAAGACTATCGAGGGCGTCAGATCGTTTATCCTGCAGTTGCCATTCATCAGACAAAATCCAGTGGAACCCAATGGAAGACACCGACCTGCAAGCGCTGATGGCCAGACTCGAATTGCTAATTACTCGGGTCGAGCAACTTAAGAGTCAAAACGGACTCCTATTAGCTCAGGAAAAGACCTGGCGCGAGGAACGCGCTCACCTCATTGAAAAAAACGAAATCGCCCGGCGTAAGGTCGAATCGATGATTTCGCGCCTGAAGGCCCTGGAGCAAGACTCATGAGTTCAAGCAATAGCGTCACCGTGCAGATCCTCGACAAAGAATATTCGATCATCTGTCCCCAGGAAGAGCGCAACAACCTGGTGAGCGCCGCCCGCTACCTGGACGGCAAGATGCGCGAAATCCGCAGCAGCGGCAAAGTCATTGGTGCCGACCGCATCGCCGTAATGGCCGCCCTGAACATTACCCACGACCTGCTGCATAAGCAGGAGCGCCCTGACGTACAGGCCAGCGGCTCGACACGTGAGCAGGTGCGCGACCTGCTCGAACGCGTGGACCTGGTGCTTTCCAGCGACACAGAGCAACCCAAGGGCTGATTGCCGCGACTGTTTAAGGTATACTCGCCCCACTCCCTGGCGTGCTTGCCAGTCGGCGATGTCCCGGAGCCGATTCGCACTACCCTGGAAGTTGCACGTTGGGCTGGTGTGCATGTCCGCTAGACGGAAAGCCTTAAAGCCTACTGCTTCTTCCACCTTGAACTTTCGGGTTCAAGGGCTAAGTCGACAGCGGCTCTGTCGGGGAGCCTGAATTCCCAAACTCAATGCCAGTCCCCGGACTGGCATTGTTTTATGAGCCGAAAACCATGACCGAACCTGCGCCGCTTTCCCGTCCGCACCTTCGACGCATGTTGCGCAAAGCCCGCCGCGCCCTCACGCCGAGCGAGCAGCGCCAGGCCGCCCATGGCCTGTATCGGCAACTGGCACAGCACCCGCTGTTTCGCCGGGCCAAGCATGTTTCTTTATATCTACCGACGGACGGTGAAATCGATCCGCGTCTGCTGCTGCGCGCCGCCCAGCGACGGGGCAAGGCCACCTACCTGCCGGTGCTCAGCGCCTGGCCACGAACCAAGATGGTGTTCCAGCGCGTGAGGCCTGGGGAAAAGCTGCTGCCCAACCGCTTTCGCATTCTGGAGCCACGAGTCAATGCCAAACGCCAGCGCAAGGTGTGGACGCTCGATCTGGTGTTGCTGCCGTTGGTAGGGTTCGATGATGCCGGTGGCCGCCTGGGCATGGGCGGCGGTTTCTATGACCGCAGCCTCGCCTACCTGGCGCGCCGCCAAGACTGGCGCAAGCCTAGACTGCTGGGCCTGGCCCATGAATGTCAGAAGGTGGAGCGATTGGCGCAGGCCAGTTGGGATGTGCCATTGGCTGGCACCGTCACCGATAAGCAGTGGTATGTCGCAGAAACGCCGCTGGAAGCAGCGGCGCCTTGAAGAGGGTTAGCGTTTGAACGGTTGCGGCTGCTGCTGAGTCAGTTCAACTGGCGCATCGGTCTTGTTCGACCACAAGCTTTGCGCATACCCGGTGGTCACGACGCCCAGACCAAACAAAATCACCAATATCCATAGTAAATCCGGTTTACGTTGCATCGATTGCCCCCCTTCAGGCATCTCGTACACGATGACAACAACGTTCCAAAGTAGTCCGTTGCAGCTGCGTCAAGCTTAAAATCCCGGCATTCTGCGATAACGTGAACCAACACGCAAACCTTGACGCCAACCGACTGTCGGTTTGTCATCAAATTGCCTGACAACTTGCCCACTGCTTTTTCAGGAGCGCAAAAATGGCCTACTGGCTGATGAAATCCGAGCCCGACGAACTCTCCATCAACGGCCTGGAAACGCTGGGCGAAGCGCGCTGGGACGGGGTACGCAACTACCAGGCACGCAACTTCCTGCGCGCCATGGCGGTGGGTGACCAATTTTTCTTCTACCACTCCAGTTGCCCCGAGCCCGGCATTGCCGGCATCGGCAAGATCATCGCGGCCGCCTATCCGGACCCTACCGCGCTGGAACCGGACAGCCATTACTTCGACGCCAAGGCCACCCCGGAGAAAAACCCGTGGAGCGCGATCAATGTCGCGCACGTCCAGACCTTTCCCAAGGTGCTGGGCCTGGGCTACCTGAAACAGCAAACCGCCCTCGCCGAATTGCCCCTGGTACAAAAAGGCAGTCGCTTGTCCGTGATGCCGGTCACGGCAGAGCAATGGGCGGCGGTGCTGGCACTGCGCTGACCAGAACCCTGCGGTCACGCTCCCGGCGCATGCATCTGCACCTGAACCGGGTTAGGCTTGCGCTTCATTTGACCGGCATCAACGCCCCTCGGGCTGCCTCGGTCAAACTAGGACGCTAACGCCGCAGGATGCACCCATGTCGATCACGCCCCGCTCCTCCCACCTGTTTGCCGCTTTGTTGATTGCCTTGTTGCTCGCCGCCGGCGGCTTCGGTTACTGGAAGTCCACCCAGGATCGCCTGCCCGAAGGCTTGGGCATGGGCAACGGTCGCCTGGAGTCCACCGAAGTGCAGATCGCCGCCAAGATCCCCGGTCGCCTGGCCGAGGTGCGGGTGGATGAAGGTGACAAGGTGCTCAAGGGCCAGTTGCTGGCGCGCATGGACACCCGCACCCTGGAAGCCCAGCGCGCCCAGGCCGAAGCCGAAGTGCTGCGCGCCAGGGAAAACTTCGCCGCCGCCGAGGCCAATGTGCAACTGCGTCAAAGCGAGCAACTGCTGGCCAACCAGGAACTCAAGCGTACCCAGGAACTGTACAAGCGCGGCTTTGCCAGCAGCCAGTTGATCGACCAGCAACAGGCCCGCCAGAACACCGGCAACGCCGCCGTGATCGCCGCGCAAGCCCAGGTCAATTCGGTAAAGGCCGCCATTGGTGCCGCCCAGGCCCAAGTCGCCCAGTTGACCAGCGAAATCGACGACAGCAGCCTGCGCGCGCCCATCGACGGCATTATCCAGCTGCGCCTGGCCGAGCCCGGCGAGGTCCTCGGTGCCGGTGGACGCGTGCTGTTGCTGATCGATCCCGAGGATCAGTACATGAACCTCTACCTGCCCGCCTCCGTCACCGGCCGCCTGACGGTTGGCAGCGACGCACGCATCCTGCTCGATGCCCTGCCCCAGCAACCGTTGCCGGCCAAGATCAGCTTTGTCGCGGCCAAATCGCAGTTCACCCCCAAGGAAGTCGAAACCCGCGACGAACGCCAAAAACTGGTGTTTCGCGTCAAGCTGCGCCTGACCCAACCCAGCGCCGTGCCCCAGGCCAAACCGGGGATGCCCGGCGCCGGCTACGTGCGCATGGCTGACATCGACTGGCCGGCCAACCTGCAATGACCGGCCTGGCGCTGCACGCCACCGGCATCAACCACCGTTACGGCAAGCAGCAGGCCTTGATCGACATTGCCTTCAGCCTGCCCACCGGCACGCGCTGCGGTCTGATCGGCCCGGATGGGGCCGGCAAGTCGAGCCTGTTGGGATTGATCGCCGGGGTTAAAAAGCTCCAGGACGGCCAACTGGAGGTGCTCGGCGGCTCAATCGCCAACCGTCGTCACCGCAACAGCCTGTACCCACGCATCGCCTTCATGCCCCAGGGCCTGGGCGGCAACCTGTACCCCGAACTGTCCATCAGCGAAAACATCCGCTTCTTCGCCACGCTGTTCGGCCTGTCCAAAGCCGACTGCGACCAGCGCATGCACAACCTGCTGCTGGCCACCGACCTTGCACGCTTCGCCGAGCGGCCGGCCGGCAAGCTCTCCGGCGGCATGAAGCAGAAGCTCGGCCTGTGCTGCGCGCTGATCCACGACCCGGACTTGTTGATCCTCGACGAACCCACCACCGGCGTCGACCCGCTGTCGCGGCGGCGCTTCTGGGAACTGGTCGAGACCGTACGCAGCGAGCGCCCGCAACTGACGCTGCTGGTAGCCACCGCCTACATGGAAGAAGCCGAGCAATTCGAACATTGCCTGATGCTCGACCGTGGCAAGCTGATCGCCGACGGGCTCAGCAGCGAACTGGCGGCAGCGACCCCCAGCGGCAAACTGGATGAGGCCTTCACCCACTTTCAGGGCGACAGCGCCCACGACAACCAACCACTGATGATCCCGCCAAGGGAAGACGCCAACACCGATATCGCCATCGAAGCCCACGACCTGACCCTGCGCTTCGGCGACTTCACGGCGGTGAACAAGGTCAGCTTTGCCATCGGCCGTGGCGAGATCTTCGGCTTCCTCGGCTCCAACGGCTGTGGCAAGACCACCACGATGAAAGTCCTCACCGGGCTGATGCCGGCCACCGAAGGCAGCGCCACGCTGCTGGGCAACCCGGTGAACGCCAAGGACCTGGCCACCCGCAAGCGCGTAGGGTTCATGTCGCAAAGCTTCTCGCTGTATGGCGAACTCAGCGTGCGCCAGAACCTGGTGCTGCATGCGCAACTGTTCGATTTGCCCAAGGCCGACAGCGGCCCGCGCATCGATGAGCTGATCCAGCGCTTCGACCTCGGTGAAGTGGCCGAGCAGCCGTCCGGGGAGCTGCCCCTCGGCCTGCGCCAACGCTTGTCATTGGCCGTGGCGGTGCTGCATCGCCCGGAAGTATTGATCCTTGATGAGCCCACCTCGGGCGTCGACCCGGCGGCCCGGGATGATTTCTGGCGGCTGTTGATCGAGTTGTCCCGCGAACAAGGGGTGACGATCTTCCTCTCCACCCACTTCATGAATGAAGCCCAGCGCTGCGACCGCATCTCCTTGATGCATGCCGGCAAGGTACTGGCCTGCGACACACCGGATGCACTGCAACGGCAGTTCAACGGCGACACCCTGGAAGCCGCGTTCGTCACCTGCCTTGAGCAAGCCCAAGGCGATGCCGAACCCGCCACGTCGGCCAAAACCGTCAGCGAAACCCATGCGCCGCCCATCAGCAAGCGTGGTTTCAGCCTGTCTCGCCTGCTGGCCGTGGCCAGCCGCGAAGGCAAGGAATTGCTGCGCGACAAAGTACGCATGGCCTTCGCCCTGCTCGGTGCGATGTTCATGATGGTGATCTTCGGCTACGGCATTTCCCTGGACGTGGAAAACCTCGCCTTCGCCGTCTACGACCAGGACCAGACGCCACAAAGCCGCGCCTATCTGGAAGCCTTCCGCAGCTCGCGCTACTTCGCCGAGCAGGCGCCGATCCAGGATGCCAATGAATTACACCGACGCCTGCAACGCTCGGAAATCAAACTGGCCCTGGAGATCCCACCCGGCTTTGGTCGCGATCTCTATGCCGGGCGCCAACCCACCGTGGCCGCGTGGCTCGATGGCGGCATGCCGTTTCGTGCGGAAACCAGCCGCAACTATGTGGAGGCGGTGCACCAAGGCAACCTGCAGCAACTGGCCGAACTGAGCAGCCTGCCGCGCAGCGCCCAGGCAGCCGCCAAACTGGAAACCCGTTTTCGCTATAACCAGGACGTGGTCAGCGTGAATGCCATCGGCCCCGGCGTGATGGCACTGATCCTGGCGTTTATCCCGGCGATGCTCACCGCCCTGGGCATCGTGCGCGAGAAAGAACTGGGTTCGATCACCAACTTCTACGCCACACCCCTGACGCGCCTGGAATTCCTGCTCGGTAAACAGGCGCCTTACCTGGCCGTGAGCCTGGTCAACCTGGCGCTGCTGGTGGCGATGAATCGCTGGCTGTTCGGTGTGCCGTTCAAGGGCAGCGGCCTGACGCTGGCATTTGGCGGGCTGCTGTATGTGCTGGCCACCACCAGCATGGGCCTGCTGATTTCCGCGTTCACCCGTACCCAGATCGCGGCGATCCTCGGCACCATGATCATCACCAGCCTGCCAACCATCCAGTTTTCCGGGCTGATCGTGCCGCGCTCGTCCCTGGAAGGCGCCGCCGCCTTGATGGGCGCACTGTTTCCGGCCGGGCACTTTTTGGATATTGCCGTGGGTACCTTCACCAAGGCCCTGGACCTGCGCCAGTTGTGGCCGCAATGCCTGGCGCTGTTCGGCTTCTTTATCGGGTTCACCGGGTTGAGTCTGGTCATGCTCAAGAAGCAGGAGGCCTGATGCACAAGCTCGCACACATCTTCCGGCTGGGCATCAAGGAACTCACCAGCCTGCGCCACGACAGCGTCTTGCTGCTGTTTTTGTTCTACGCCTTCACCGTCGCCATCTACATGCCAGCCGCCGGCTCGGTGATCGGCGTGCACAACGCCAGCGTAGCGTTTGTCGATGAAGACCACAGCGCGCTCTCACGGCAGATGGCCGAGGCGCTGCAACCGCCCGAGTTCCAAGCACCGGCACCGTTGGCCTATGACCAGTTGGACAAGGTGATGGACAGCGGCCAGTACACCTTCGTGATCAACGTACCGGCCAACTTCCAGGCCGACCTGTTGGCCGGTCGCCAGCCTGGCGTGCAGGTGAACGTCGATGCCACGGCGATGAGCCAGGCGTTCATGGGCGCGGGCTATATCGGACGGATCTTCCAGCGCGAATTGCTCAACTACAGCGGGCAAACCGACGCCACCCGCCAGGCGCCCGCGCTGCTCACGACCCGAGCACTGTTCAACACCAACCTGGAGGGCGGCTGGTTCCTGGCCGTGATCCAGATCGTCAACAACATCACCATCCTGGCCATCGTGCTCACCGGCACCGCGCTGTTGCGCGAGCGCGAGCACGGCACCCTCGACCACCTGCTGGTACTGCCGCTGACCGCACTGGAAATCATGCTGGCGAAAATCTGGAGCAATATGCTGGTGGTGGTGCTGTGCACCTGGCTGTCGCTGGAGGTGGTGGTCAAAGGGCTGCTCGGCGTGCCGCTGGCCGGGTCGCTGGGGTTGTTCCTGTTTGTGACTGCCCTGTATCTGTTTGCCAGTACGGCACTGGGGATCTTCCTCGCCACCCTCGCCCGCTCGACGCCGCAGTTCGGCTTGCTGGCGATTCCGGTGATTATCCCGATGCTGCTGTTGTCAGGCGGCAGCACGCCGCTGGACAGCATGCCCGAGTGGTTGCAGTGGGTGATGCAGGGCTCGCCGTCGACGCACTTTGTGAGCCTGAGCGCAGCGATTTTGTTTCGCGACGCGGGGGTGAGTGTGGTGTGGCCGGACTTGCTGGCGCTGGCGGGGATCGGGCTGTTGTTTTTTGCGGTGGCGTTGGCGCGGTTCAGGAAGAGCCTGGCTTCCTGACGAAGCCCCCGTAGCAGCTGCCGAGCGCAAGCGAGGCTGCGTCGGCCGCGCTGCCGATTCAGGACCGAGTCGCGCCCTACGCAGCCTCGCTTGCGTTCGGCAGCTGCTACGGGGCAGCGCGTTACTGAATGATCAGGTTATTGAACAGCAGATCTTCCACCATGGGCTTGCCCGTCTCGTCGTTCATCACTTGCTGGGTTTGCTTGAGGGCTTCCTGGCGCAGCTTCTCCTTACCGTCGACCGTGCTCATGGCCTCGTTGGTCTGCTGGGTGAACAGCGCGACCAACTGGTTACGGATCAATGCGTCGTTGGCCTTGACCGCTTTGGCGGCTTCTTCGCCGGTCACGCGCAGGGCGATGTCGGCCTTGAACACTTTGAGCTTGGCTGTGCCATCCAGGCCGTAGTTACCCACGAACGGTGGGCTCAGGCTGATGTAACTGACCTTCGGCGCCTCGCCTTCTTTGGCTTCTTCGGCCTGGGCTGCCATCGGCAAGGTCAGGGCCAGCATCAATAGGATCCACGCTTTCACAGTTCATTCCTCACATTCGGTTGCCGGGTAGCATAACGCTAGCAAGGCAGAGCACAAGCTTATGGCGACTTATCAGGGCCGAGCATGCTCGTTGACCCACAGGCCTACCCTCCTACACTTATCGGCCACGACACCAAAAGGAATAGCCCGATGAAAGCTGTGCTGTGCAAAGCCTTCGGCCCCGCCGAAACCCTGGTGCTGGAAGACGTCGCGAGCCCCACGATCAAGAAGAACGAAATCCTGCTCGACGTGCATGCCGCCGGGGTCAACTTCCCCGACACCCTGATCATCGAGGGCAAATACCAGTTCAAGCCACCCTTCCCGTTCTCGCCGGGTGGCGAGGCGTCGGGGGTGGTCAGCGAAGTGGGGGAAAAGGTCAGCCACCTGAAAGTCGGCGACCGGGTCATGGCGCTCACTGGCTGGGGCAGCTTCGCCGAACAGGTCGCGGTGCCAGGCTACAACGTGCTGCCGATTCCGCCGAGCATGGACTTCAACACCGCCGCTGCCTTCAGCATGACCTACGGCACCTCCATGCACGCGCTCAAACAACGCGCCAACCTGCAACCCGGCGAAACCCTGCTGGTCCTCGGCGCTTCCGGCGGCGTGGGCCTGGCCGCCGTGGAAATCGCCAAGGCCATGGGCGCGCGGGTGATCGCCGCCGCGAGCAGCGCCGACAAACTCGCCGTGGCCAAGGCCGCCGGCGCCGATGAGTTGATCAACTACAACGAAGCCAACCTCAAGGACGAGATCAAGCGCCTGACCGACGGCAACGGCGCCGATGTGATCTACGACCCGGTGGGCGGCGACCTGTTTGACCAAGCCATTCGCGCGATTGCCTGGAACGGCCGCCTGCTGGTGGTGGGTTTTGCCAGCGGGCGCATCCCGGAGCTGCCGGTGAACCTGGCGCTGCTCAAGGGTGCGGCGGTGGTCGGGGTGTTCTGGGGCTCGTTCGCCCAGCGCCAGCCCCAGGACAATGCGGCGAACTTCCAGCAACTGTTCACTTGGTTCGGTGAGGGCAAGCTCAAGCCGTTGGTGTCGCAGGTGTATCCGCTGGAGCAGGCTGCCCAGGCGATCAATGACCTCGGCCAGCGCAAGGCCGTCGGCAAGGTCGTCGTCCAGACCCGCTAACCGATCTGAAATGCAATCAAATGTGGGAGGGGGCAAGCCCCCTCCCACATTTGTTCTCCTGCGGTCTTAAAATCGATAACGACCCACACGTATCCATTTACGACATGTTCATAAGAGAACATGCAATTGCTCTCATTTCCTGTGTTTGCGCATAAGAGGCAATGCTATTTTCGGTAACGAAACTGTAACATTCGCATCCGCAGTCAAAACAAGAAATTTGGAGCTCTTGAATGTTTGCTTTCTTTCGTCCTGCCGCACACCAGGCGCCTCTGCCTGAAGAAAAAATCGACAGTACCTACCGACGGCTGCGCTGGCAGATCTTCGCCGGTATTTTCTTCGGTTATGCCGGGTATTACCTGCTGCGCAAGAACTTCTCCCTGGCCATGCCCTACCTGATCGACGAGGGTTACACCCGAGGTGAGCTGGGCCTGGCGATGTCGGCCATTGCGATCGCCTATGGCCTGTCCAAGTTCCTCATGGGCCTGGTGTCCGACCGCTCCAACCCGCGTTACTTCCTGCCCTTCGGCCTGCTGGTATCGGCCGGGGTAATGTTCATTTTCGGTTTCGCGCCTTGGGCGACGTCCAGCGTGACCATGATGTTCATTTTGCTGTTCATCAACGGCTGGGCCCAGGGCATGGGCTGGCCGCCCAGCGGCCGGACCATGGTGCACTGGTGGTCGCAGAAAGAACGCGGCGGCGTGGTGTCGGTGTGGAACGTGGCGCACAACGTCGGCGGCGGCCTGATCGGCCCGTTGTTCCTGCTGGGCATGGCCTGGTTCAACGACTGGCATGCGGCGTTCTATGTACCGGCCACGGTGGCCTTGGCGGTGGCGGCGTTTGCCTTCATCACCATGCGCGACACCCCGCAATCGGTGGGCCTGCCGCCGATCGAGCAGTACAAGAATGATTACCCGGAAGGCTACGACGCCAGCCACGAAGACGAATTCAGCGCCAAGGAAATCTTCGTCAAGTACGTGCTGCGCAACAAAATGCTCTGGTACATCGCCTTCGCCAACGTGTTCGTCTACCTGCTGCGTTACGGCGTATTGGATTGGGCACCGACCTACCTCAAGGAAGCCAAGCACTTCACGGTGGATAAATCGTCCTGGGCGTACTTCTTCTACGAGTGGGCAGGTATTCCGGGCACGCTGTTGTGCGGCTGGATGTCGGACAAGATCTTCCGTGGCAACCGTGGCCTGACCGGCATCGTGTTCATGGCGCTGGTGACCGTGGCGACCCTGGTGTACTGGCTCAACCCGCCGGGCAACCCGATGGTCGACATGATCGCGCTGTTCTCGATCGGCTTTTTGATCTACGGCCCGGTGATGCTGATCGGCCTGCAGGCGCTGGAACTGGCACCGAAGAAAGCCGCCGGTACGGCTGCGGGCTTCACCGGTCTGTTCGGCTACCTGGGCGGTTCGGTGGCAGCCAGTGCGGCCATGGGCTACACCGTGGACCATTTCGGCTGGGACGGTGGTTTCGTGCTGCTGATCGGCGCATGCCTGCTGGCCATCGCGTTCCTGATCCCAACGCTGTGGCACACCAACAGCGTCAGCTCGGCGCGTTAATCGCCTGAGCAATCCTTGGCACAACGCTTGAGCCGCGCCTCCAGGTTTTTATCTGGCATGGCGTGGCTACGCAGGGCGTTGACGGTCTGCTCGACATAATCGCGAGTGGTGCCGTAACGCCCGCAAGCGCTTTGCAGCACGTGGTTCAGCACGATATCGGGCAGGTTGCCGGCGTAGCTGGGCAAGTGCCGCTCCAACACAAACCCCAACGCCTGCACCTGGCTGCCATCTTCAAGGCGGCAACTGAGCCAGTGCGGCCGGTAGGACGGGTAAGGCATCTCGCGCTGCCACAAGGCGTAAAGCGAAGCCTCCAGTTGATCTTCCGGCAAGCGATAGGCAAAGCCGCTGCACGAGCCTCCGCGATCCAGGCCAAAGACCAGGCCCGGCAACTCCGGCGTGCCCCGATGCTCGTGGGACCACAGGTACAGGCCCCGGTGATAACCGTGGACCCGTGCCCGCACCCGCTCAGTCGACGAACATTCCGGGCGCCAAATCAGCGAACCATACGCAAATAGCCAGACCGGGCCACCCTTGTGCCGGCCCATGGTGGCCTGCATCGAGCTCATTAACTGTTCGTGAGTGAGTTGCGGCCCCAGATCGAGCCGCGGAGGGTAAGCCAATTGCAGAAGATCGGATTCAATGGCGGTCATGGCGAAAAGCGGTACGCCTCCTGTGTGTTACCAGTTGTAAGCAACTTTACCGTAATAAAACGCGCCGCTGTAACCGTACGGCGAAAAAGTGCTATAGGCCAGATTGCCACCACTGCTGGCGAAGGCGTTGACCTTCTCCGGGTATTTATCGGTGACGTTGTCGCCGCCCAGGGTGAAGGTCCAATTCTTCAGCCTGTAGTCCGCCGACAGGTCCAGCACCCAGGCCGCCTTGAAGGTCTGGTCGTTGACCTTGTCCGCCTGGTAGCTGGTGAATTCACCATAGCGCACCAGGTTGCTGTGCAGGGCCCAATGGCCGTAAGTGAAGTCGTTACCCAGGCTCAGCTTGTGCTGCGGCGTGGTATCCCCCAGCAAACCGATGCGCTCGCGGCGGTCCACGCGCACCAGGTTCGCGCCCAGGCTGTCGAGGATGGCCGGGTTGGCCTTCACATCCGTCACCTTGGTGTGGTTGTAGTTGTAGCCCACGGTGCTGTTCCAGCGGATGCCGCTGTCGAACTGATAGCGATAGTTGGCGACCAGGTCGACGCCGTCGGTGCTGGTGTCGGTGGCGTTAGTGAAGTAGCGGGCGGTGGTGTAGTCGATATTGCCGACACCGTTGGCCTGCAAATAGGCGCGCGTCGCCGCGTTTATGCCGAGGTTGGACGACAGGCTGATACGGTCACGGATGTCGATGCGGTACACATCCACCGTCACCGTCAGGTCATCGGCCGGCTCCAGCACCAGCCCAAGGCTGTAGTTGCGCGACTTCTCGGCCTTGAGGTCTTCGGCGCCGAGTAAACGCGCCACCTGGCTGTTGGCCGGGAAGGTGCCGGCTTCCTGGATGGTGCTGCCGATCAACTGCGATGAGGTGTAGGCAAAGTTCTGCTGGGCCAGGGACGGCGCGCGGAAACCGTTGGAAACACTGCCGCGCACAGCCACCTGCGGGGTGAAGTCATAACGGGCCGACAGCGAGCCGCTGACATTCGAGCCAAAATCGCTGTAGTCCTCATGGCGCACCGCCGCCGAGGCACTGAGTTTTTCGGTGAAGTTGGTTTCCAGGTCCAGGTACTGGGCCCAGTTGTGGCGCGTGCTGGTGCCCGCGTCGGCATCACGGAAACCACCCAGTCCGGAACTGCCGGTCTGGAAGTAGGAGGCCGGCTCGCCCGCCTCGATTTCATAACCCTGGTGCAGGTATTCACCGCCAAACGCCACGGACACCGGGTAAGGCAGCCAGCCCACGTCGAACTCGCGGGACAGGTCCAGGCTGACTTGCTTCTGGTCGTTGCTCAGGGTGCCATTGTCAAACTTGCGCGGCGTGGCCAGGCCCAGGGAGGTGTTGATGGTTTCGGTGCTGAGTGCGTACTCGTTCTTGCCATAGTTGGCCGACAGGTCGTAATGCCAGTCGTAGGCCAGCAAACCGCGCAGGCCCACCACCAATGAGGTGTCTTCAAGGTTGCCCTTGATCAGCGGCAGGTAACCGTTGGGGTTGAGCGCCGGGATGTTGTTGGACGCATTACTCGCCCGGTAGAACGCCGCCGTCTCGCCGCGCCGCTTGCTGTAGCCGCCGAAGGTGTAGAACTCGGCCGCATCGTTGAAGGAATATTCGGAGTTGAACTGGAACTTGCCTTCATTGGTGGCCGGCTCACCCTGGCGGAACACCTGCTGGCCGTAAGTGGTAGAGCCAACGCTGCCAGGCCGGAAGTCTTTACCGGCACGGTTGGTGTAATCGTTATCGGCCCCTTCGGCCGACAGGTTGATAAAACCGTTGTCGCCCAGTGCCAGGCCGGTATTGCCGCTGACATTGCGCTGGATACCATCGCCCTTCTTGTATTCGCCGAACTTGGTGGAGATCGAACCGCCATGGTCGGCGTGCTTGAGGATCACGTTGATCACCCCGGCAATCGCATCCGAGCCGTAGCGGGCGGACGCACCGTCACGCAGCACTTCGATATGGTCCACCGCCGACAGCGGGATCGCGTTCAGGTCCGCCGGTGCCGACCCACGGCCCACCGCACCGCCCAGGTTGACGAAGGCACTGGTGTGGCGGCGCTTGCCGTTGACCAGCACCAGCACCTGATCGGGTGACAGGCCGCGCAACTGCGCAGGGCGCACCAGTTCGGCACCATCCACCAGGCTTGGGCGCGGGAAGTTGATCGACGGAATCAGGCGCGCCAGCACCGCCCCCAACTCATCAGAGCCCGTGCTGCGCAGGCTATCGCCGGAAATCACATCGATCGGAGACAGCGAAGCACTGGCGGTACGCTCCTGGGCGCGGGTGCCGGTGACGATCACGGTGTCGAGTTTGGGTGCATCGGTGGCGGGCGCTTCGGCCGCCAGGACAGGATTGAAGCCCACAGCGGCCAGCAAATTAGCCGACAAAATCGCTGTGTACAGCGCGTGTTGCGTGTAGCTCCCCATACCGCTCCCCTTTGAATCAAGAATCAGAACGTCAGTGTTCTGAGTTCGCAAGATCGATCCGGCTGGCGGGCGGTGGCGGTCAGTTAATGGTTATTGGAAGAAAATCGGTAGTCCGTTGAGATATAGCTTAAAGATATTTATGTAACAAATTAAATACCTTTAAAGCATAAGCGAATGCATAAGCCCGACGCCCTTTCGTCAGGATTGCACAGGGCAATCCGGCTACTTTCAGCCCCGGTTCAGCCTGGGAGCACGCCAAGCCGTCAAACTGGCGCGCACGTCCACGACCCACCTAGCCGCCCATCAAACCGCCTATCGAGGTCGCACCCATGAAGAAATTTCGACTGCCTGGCCTGCTGTTCCTGGCCCAGGCCACCACCGCACTGGCTGGCGAAACACCCCCTGCCGAGGACGACAAAGGCTTCTGGTACGCGCAGACCAGCGTCTATACCCGGCACTTCGCGCCGGACAAAGACCACAACAACAACCAGGACCTGATCGGCCTGGAGCGCAATGAGGCATCAGGATTGGTGTATGGCGGGGCGACGTTTCGCAACTCGTTCAGCCAGCGCTCCTACTACGTCTACGCAGGCAAGCGCTATGAGATAACCGACTCTGCGGTGTACCTGAAGGTCACAGGCGGGGCGATCCAGGGCTATCGCGGCAAATACCGTGACAAGATCCCCCTCAACCGTTTCGGCGTGGCGCCGGTGATCATCCCGTCGGTAGGCACCCATTACGGGCCGGTGGCAGCGGAACTGGTGCTGCTGGGGTTCAATGCGGCGATGGTGACGACCGGAGTACGTTTCTGAGCGTGCGCATGCCCCGTTCCACCGTTCCGTTGCGTCATGGCCGCGGGGCGTAGGCGAATACGTCGGCGCGCATCTGGTGCGCATCCATGCCGGCATCGACCAGTGCATCCAGCGTGCCGTAGATCATCGCCGGTGAACCGCTGGCGTAGACATGCACCGCCTTGAGGTCAGCAATGTCTTCGCACACCGCTTCATGCAGCAGGCCGCAGCGCCCTTCCCAACCACACAGGTCGCTGACCACCTTGTGCAGGAACAGGTTGGGCAGTTGCAGCCATTGGTCCCAGTGCTCGATCTCGTAGAAATCTTCCGGGCGACGCACGCCCCAGTACAGGTGCACCGGGTGCTTGAAGCCGGACGCGCGGCAATGCTCGATCAGGCTGTGCATCTGCGCCATGCCGGTCCCGGCGGCGATCAGCACCAATGGCCCGTCCGGCAGCTCGGCCAGGTGGGTGTCGCCAAAGGGCAGCTCGATGCGCGCCATCTGGTTGCGCTGCAATTGCTCCAGCAAGTTGCGCGCGCTGTCCTCGCGGGCCAGTACATGCAGTTCCAGCTCGCGACCGGCGTGGGGCGCCGACGCCAGGGAAAATGCCGACTTCTCGCCATTCTCCCGCTCGATCATCAGGTATTGCCCGGCGTGGTAGCGCACCGCCTTGCCGGCCGGGGCCCGCAGGCGCACACGCCACACATCGCCGCCCACTTCCACGCACTCGCTCAATTGGCACGACAACTTGCGCAACGGCAACTCTCCCGGCGCCAGCACGCCATCCCACAACACAACGCAATCTTCCAGCGGCTCGGCGATGCAGGTGTAGAACTCGCCATGGTCGCGCACTTCACCGGCTTGCTGCACCCGGCCCTCCACCAGCAGTGCGGCGCACACGTGGCACACGCCATTGCGACACGCCTGGGGGCATTCGTAGCCCAGGCGGCGCGCGCCTTCGAGGATTCGCTCGCCGGGGACCAGCTCCAGCACGGCGCCGGAAGGTTGCAGGGTTACACGCATCAATCTATTCCCAATTCTTTCCAAATCGCATCGACACGTGCCGTGACGGCCTCATCCTTGACGATCACCCGGCCCCACTCGCGGGTCGTTTCACCCGGCCATTTGTGGGTAGCGTCCAGGCCCATCTTCGAGCCCAGCCCCGACACCGGCGACGCGAAGTCGAGGTAGTCGATCGGCGTGTTATCGATCATCACCGTGTCGCGCTTGGGGTCCATGCGCGTGGTGATGGCCCAGATCACATCGTTCCAGTCCCGGGCATTGATGTCGTCGTCGGTGACGATAACGAACTTGGTGTACATGAACTGTCGCAAAAACGACCACACACCCAGCATGACCCGCTTGGCATGGCCGGGATACGACTTCTTCATGGTCACGATGGCCATGCGATACGAACAGCCTTCCGGCGGCAGGTAGAAGTCGGTGATTTCCGGGAATTGCTTCTGCAGGATCGGCACGAACACTTCGTTCAGCGCCACCCCCAGAATCGCCGGCTCATCTGGCGGCCGACCGGTGTAGGTGCTGTGGTAGATCGGTTTGATCCGATGGGTGATGCGCTCCACGGTGAACACCGGGAAGCTGTCGACTTCGTTGTAATAGCCGGTGTGGTCGCCGTACGGGCCTTCATCGGCCATCTCGCCTGGATGAATCACGCCTTCGAGGATGATTTCAGCGGTGGCCGGCACTTGCAGGTCGTTGCCACGGCACTTCACCAGCTCGGTGCGGTTGCCACGCAATAACCCGGCGAAGGCGTATTCGGACAGGCTGTCGGGCACCGGGGTCACGGCGCCGAGGATGGTCGCAGGGTCGGCGCCCAGGGCCACAGACACCGGGAACGGCTTGCCGGGGTGCTTCTCGCACCATTCACGGAAGTCCAACGCACCGCCACGGTGGCTCAGCCAACGCATGATCACCTTGTTGCGGCCGATCACTTGCTGGCGGTAGATCCCCAGGTTCTGGCGGTCTTTGTTCGGGCCTTTGGTGACGGTCAGGCCCCAGGTGATCAGCGGGCCGACGTCGCCGGGCCAGCAGGTTTGCACGGGGAGCATGGCGAGGTCGACGTCATCCCCTTCGATGACCACTTCCTGGCACACCGCGTCCTTGACCACCTTGGGTGCCATGGCAATGATCTTGCGGAAGATCGGCAGCTTCGACCAGGCATCCTTCAAGCCCTTGGGCGGCTCGGGTTCCTTGAGGAACGCCAGCAGCTTGCCGATCTCGCGCAATTCGCTGACCGCCTCGGCGCCCATGCCAAAGGCCACACGCTCGGGAGTACCGAACAGGTTGCCGAGCACCGGTATGTCAAAACCGGTCGGGTTCTCGAACAGCAGCGCCGGGCCCTTGTTACGCAAGGTGCGGTCGCAAATCTCAGTCATTTCCAGCACCGGTGAAATCGGCATCTGGATACGTTTCAACTCTCCGCGCTGCTCAAGTTGCTGCACGAAATCCCGAAGATCCTTGAATTTCATTAACCATGCCACCCGTAAAATAGGCGTACATCCTACCTGCTCTGAGGGCGGCTGGCAGCTTATCGAGGTGCATTTGGCCGTTGCAGGGACCGAAAAACCGACACAAAAAAAATGGCGCCCCTGTGGGGGCGCCATTTTTTCGGACCTGAAACGTCGTGATTACTTACGTTTCATCGACAGGAAGAACTCGTCGTTGGTCTTGGTGGTTTTCAACTTGTCGATCAGGAACTCGATGGCTGCCACTTCGTCCATCGGGTGCAGCAGCTTGCGCAGGATCCACATGCGCTGCAGTTCGTCGTCGGCGGTCAGCAACTCTTCGCGGCGGGTGCCGGAGCGGTTGATGTTGATCGCCGGGAACACGCGTTTTTCCGCGATGCGACGGTCCAGGGGCAGTTCCATGTTGCCGGTACCCTTGAACTCTTCGTAGATCACTTCGTCCATCTTCGAACCGGTTTCAACCAGTGCGGTGGCGATAATGGTCAGCGAGCCGCCTTCTTCGATGTTCCGCGCGGCGCCGAAGAAACGCTTCGGTTTCTCCAGGGCGTGGGCATCGACACCACCGGTGAGGACCTTGCCGGAGCTCGGGATCACGGTGTTGTAGGCACGGGCCAGACGGGTGATGGAGTCGAGCAGGATCACCACGTCCTTCTTGTGTTCGACCAGGCGCTTGGCCTTCTCGATCACCATTTCGGCAACCTGCACGTGGCGGGTCGGCGGCTCATCGAACGTCGAGGCAACCACTTCGCCGCGCACGGTGCGCTGCATTTCGGTGACTTCTTCCGGACGCTCATCGATCAGCAATACGATCAGGTGAACTTCAGGATTGTTACGTGCGATGTTCGCTGCAATGTTCTGCAGCATGATCGTCTTACCGGCTTTCGGCGGTGCGACGATCAGGCCACGCTGGCCTTTGCCGATCGGGGCGCACAGGTCGATCACGCGACCGGTCAGGTCTTCGGTGGAACCGTTACCGGCTTCCATCTTCATGCGCACGGTCGGGAACAGCGGCGTCAGGTTCTCGAAGAGAATCTTGTTTTTCGCGTTCTCGGGACGATCGAAGTTGATCGTGTCGACCTTGAGCAGGGCGAAGTAACGCTCGCCTTCCTTCGGTGGGCGGATCTTGCCAACGATGGTGTCACCGGTGCGCAAGTTGAAGCGACGGATCTGGCTCGGCGAGACATAGATGTCGTCTGGGCCGGCGAGATAGGAGGCGTCTGCAGAGCGGAGGAAGCCGAAGCCGTCCTGGAGAATCTCCAGCACGCCATCACCGGAGATTTCCTCGCCGCTTTTCGCGTGCTTTTTCAGCAGGGAGAAAATCACGTCCTGCTTGCGCGAACGGGCCATATTTTCTATGCCCATTTCTTCGGCCAGTTGGAGCAGGTCGGTAATCGGCTTTTGCTTGAGTTCAGTCAGATTCATATAGGAATGACGTAATCATTTATGGAGGGGGGAAATTAAGCTTTTGGCTTAATGAGGCCGCGCCGCGGAGAAGGCGACAGGATCGCGTACTAATCGAAAGGAATGCGTCGGCGACGGCTTGCAGGGGGCAGTGGAGAAACCAGTGCGGGGCCGAATGTACCACCTGAGTTTCGGAGCGTCTAGCCCTGTTTCACGAAAAAGCCCCGCTATTTGCGGGGCTTTTTGACGACGCTTAGATGTTGGCGTCGAGGAAAGCTTGCAGCTGGGACTTCGACAGCGCACCCACCTTGGTGGCCTCGACGTTGCCGTTCTTGAACAGCATCAGCGTAGGAATACCGCGCACGCCATGCTTGGCCGGGGTTTCCTGGTTGTCGTCGATGTTCAGCTTGGCAATGGTCAGCTTGCCTTCGTAGGTGGTTGCAATGTCGTCCAGGACCGGAGCGATCATTTTGCAAGGGCCGCACCATTCAGCCCAGTAGTCAACCAGCACCGGGCCAGCAGCCTTGAGTACTTCGGCCTCAAAGGTCGCGTCGGTGACGTGCTTGATAAGATCGTTGCTCATGGATGTCTCCGGATTGTAAGCAAAAAAAACGTTGCCCATCATAGCCGCCCTTCCCCCGTTCAGGAAGCCGCCTCTGATTGAGTCTTCCTATGATGGCGCATGAGTTTGCGCATAGCCCAACTCAGGGCGTCACGGGAGTCACGAAGGCAATCCCCGTGCGCAACGCCGCGTTGCGTACGTGCTCCTGCATGGTTTTCTGCGCCGACGCACTGGCCCGCCGGGCCAGGGCGCGCAGGATTTTGCGATGTTCCTGCCAGGTTTCCATGGCCCGCTCCGGCCGGATGAACGGTAGTTTCTGGCTTTCCAGAAACACCTCGGCACTGGCACTCAGGATGCTCACCATCGCCTGGTTGCCGCTGGCCAGCAGGATGCGCTGGTGGAATTCGAAGTCCAGCCGTGCGGCCGCCTCGAAGTCGCCGGCCTTGAGCACCTTGCGCATGGCCTCGACGTTGTCTTCCAGGCTGTCCAGCTCATCGATCGTCAACGTGACCGCCGCCAAACCCGCCGCAAACCCTTCCAGCGCATAGCGCAACTGGAAGATATCGAGCGGCGTGGCCTGGGCTGCAAAAGGCCAGGCAAAGCCCGGCGCATCCTCCACCGCCTGCACGAACACACCTTTGCCCGGCTGCACACTGACCACACCCAAGGCGCTCAAGGACGACAGCGCCTCGCGCAGCGACGCCCGGCTGACGCCCAACTGCACCGCCAGGTCGCGCTGGGACGGCAGTACATCGCCCGGCCCGAAGCCTTGCTCCTTGATCAGTTTGCGGATGGCCTGCAGGGCCGCTTCCGGTACGGCTTGGGCGATGGAATTCATAAAAAACTCGAGGTTTTTGTCAACAGAACGGCTAGTTGTAAAGCTATTCGTGGACCACGGCAAGCCACGCCCCAAAGGGGCTCGCGCAGTTTTACCGACGCTCGAAAAGGGTGCGAAAACGCGCACAACTGTTCAGACCAGTAAGACCACCAAAGCTCAACAAACTCGCGCCTCGCAGACGATCTGCGCCGTACTGGCATGGGCTGTGCACTGAGCAAATCCAGAAAATTCCTTCGCCCTTCTCGGAGAGTTGCCATGACCAAGCGCTGCAGCGCCCTGCTCACTGCCCTGTTTGCCAGCCTGATGCTGAGCCAGGCACCCGCCCAGGCCAACGGTCTGGACGATATCGTCGCCCGTGGCACCCTCAAGGTCGCCGTGCCCCAGGACTTCCCGCCGTTCGGCTCGGTGGGCCCCGACATGAAGCCCCGTGGCCTGGACATCGACACCGCCAAACTGCTGGCCGACCAACTCAAGGTCAAGCTGGAGCTGACCCCGGTCAACAGCACCAACCGCATCCCGTTCCTCACCACCGGCAAGGTCGACCTGGTGATCTCCAGCCTGGGCAAGAACCCCGAGCGCGAAAAGGTCATCGACTTCTCCAAGGCCTACGCACCGTTCTACCTGGCCGTATTCGGCCCGCCTGATGCCGCCATCAGCAGCACCGACGACCTCAAGGGCAAGACCATCAGCGTGACCCGTGGCGCCATCGAAGACATCGAGCTGACCGCCGTAGCGCCGAAGGAAGCCACCATCAAGCGCTTCGAAGACAACAACTCCACCATCGCAGCCTACCTGGCCGGCCAGGTCGACCTGATCGCCAGCGGCAACGTGGTCATGGTGGCGATCAGCGAACGCAGCCCGAAACGCGTGCCGGCGCTGAAAGTGAAGCTCAAGGACTCGCCGGTGTACGTGGGCGTGAACAAGAACGAGCCGGCGCTTCTGGAGAAGGTCAACCAGATCCTGGTGGCGGCCAAGGCCGATGGCAGCCTGGAAAAGAACGCGATGCAGTGGCTCAAAGAGCCATTGCCTGCTGATCTCTGAAGCGGAGCTGATTGATGGCCTATCAATTCGACTTTGTGCCGGTGCTGGCCAATACCGATCTGCTGTTGCGCGGCGCGCTGTTCACCCTTGAGCTGACGGCCATCGGCGCAATCCTGGGCGTCGCCCTGGGCACTGTCGGCGCCGTGGTGCGGGCGTGGAAGATCCAGCCCTTTGCCTGGTTCTTCGGTGTGTATGTCGAGTTGATCCGCAACACGCCGTTCCTGGTGCAGTTGTTCTTCATCTTCTTCGGCCTGCCCTCCCTGGGATTGAAAATCACCGAGTGGCAAGCAGCCGTATTGGCGATGGTGATCAACCTGGGGGCCTACTCCACGGAGATCATCCGCGCCGGCATCCAGGCCATCCCGCGCGGGCAACTGGAAGCCGCCGCCGCGCTGGCGATGACGCGTTTCGAAGCGTTTCGCCATGTGGTGCTGCTGCCGGCGCTGGGCAAGGTGTGGCCTGCCCTGAGCAGCCAGATCATCATCGTGATGCTCGGTTCGGCGGTGTGTTCGCAGATCGCCACCGAGGAGCTGAGCTTTGCCGCCAACTTTATCCAGTCGCGCAATTTCCGCGCGTTCGAAACCTATGCCCTGACCACCCTGGTGTACCTGTGCATGGCGTTGATGATTCGCCAGTTGCTCAACTGGATCGGCCGCCGCTTTGTGATGAGGAATAGCCGATGAGTGATTTTTCCTTCTGGGACATCGTGCGCAACCTGCTTACGGGCCTGCAGTGGACGCTGTTGCTGTCGATCGTGGCGTTTATCGGCGGCGGCCTGATCGGTTTGCTGGTGATGACCATGCGCATCAGCCGCAAGGCATTCGCGCGCAATGTTGCGCGCACCTATATCGAACTGTTCCAGGGCACCCCGTTGTTGATGCAGCTGTTCCTGGTTTTTTTCGGCATTGCCCTGCTCGGCGTGGATATTTCGCCCTGGCTGGCGGCCGCGATCGCCTTGACGCTGTTTACCAGCGCCTACCTCGCCGAAATCTGGCGCGGCTGCGTCGACTCCATCGCCCATGGCCAGTGGGAAGCATCGGCCAGCCTGGCGTTGAACCCGCTTGAACAACTGCGCTACGTGATCCTGCCCCAGGCCCTGCGGATCGCCGTGGCGCCTACCGTGGGCTTCTCGGTGCAGGTGGTCAAAGGCACCGCCGTCACTTCAATCATCGGCTTTACCGAACTGACCAAGACCGGCGGCATGCTCGCCAACGCCACCTTCGAGCCCTTCATGGTCTACGGCCTGGTGGCCCTCGGTTACTTCCTGCTCTGCTACCCCTTGTCCCTCAGTGCGCGCTACCTGGAAAGGAGACTGCATGCCTCTGCTTAGAATTTCCGCCCTGCATAAGTATTACGGCAATCACCACGTCCTCAAGGGCATCGACCTGACCGTTGAAGAAGGCCAGGTCGTGGCAATCATCGGCCGCAGCGGCTCGGGCAAGTCCACCTTGCTACGGACCCTCAATGGCCTGGAATCGATCAACGACGGCGTGATCGAGGTGGATGGCGAATACCTCGACGCCGCCCGCGCCGACCTGCGCAGCCTGCGGCAGAAAGTCGGCATGGTGTTCCAGCAGTTCAACCTGTTCCCGCACCTGACCGTGGGCGAAAACGTCATGCTCGCACCGCAAGTGGTGCAGAAAGTGCCTAAGGCCAAGGCAGCACAACTGGCCAGGCAAATGCTGGAACGCGTGGGCCTGGGTGAAAAATTCGACGCGTTCCCCGATCGCCTGTCCGGCGGCCAGCAGCAACGCGTTGCCATCGCCCGCGCCCTGGCCATGTCGCCCAAGGTGCTGCTGTGCGATGAAATCACCTCGGCCCTGGACCCGGAGCTGGTCAATGAAGTACTCAGCGTGGTGCGCCAACTGGCCAAGGACGGCATGACCTTGATCATGGTGACGCACGAAATGCGCTTCGCCCGGGAAGTCGGCGACAAGCTGGTGTTCATGCACCAGGGCAAGGTGCATGAAGTCGGCGATCCGAAGGTATTGTTTGCCAACCCGCAGACTGCTGAGTTGGCGAACTTCATAGGCACTACCGAAGCGCACGCCTGATCGCCCAGCCATCGGGCACCATTTCGAAACGGCCTCCCCCCTCCAGCAGGGTTTTATCGCGCACGGCGGGGTGGGTGCCCGCTAGATAGGTATCGACCTGCACCTGAGCCGAAAAGACTCGACCGGCGATTGGCTGCCCGGCCCTCAGTGGCACCAGCACACCGCCGGGGCGCAGCTGCCCGTCTCGTTCAGTGCGGTTGTGCATCGACACCAGTTCGACGGCCTGGCCATCCAGCAATGCCTGCCGAAGGCTCAGATCAAAGCGCCCGTGATGGCCAAAACTGAAACCCTGCGCATCGGCTGGCGCACCGCGGAAACGCAGCGCAATCACCGCCGCCTCAGGGCAAACCACGCTGAGGTGCACCGTGCGTCTACCGATGGAAACACCGTGGGGTCCGGGCTGTGTGTCGACGCGCAACGGCCCGTAGTCGATCTGCGGCCGGCTCAATGACAGGTGGCATTCCGACGCCGAAACGTCAGCAATCATCAAGAGACCCGCCAGTAATCCCACCCCGCCTGGAAAGCGTCCCGAGGCAAGGGCAGCCTTAACGACAGACTGCCGAGGAGGTTTCATACAGTTGGCCGTCATAGCTGGGCTCCGCCAGATCGAGTTGCAGTTTGCAGGGAGTCGCATTCGGCGACGACAAGGTCAGTACCTGGGAATGCTCAATATTGTTGAGGAAGATCATTCCGTCCCCCACCACCGTGGTCAGGAACGTGTTATCGGCGGCAAGCACCGACGTCCCCTTGGGCAACGGCTGCCCGCTTGGGTCGCTGACACGCACCAGCATCCGGCGAACCTTCGAGACCTCAAACTCGACCGTACTGAACGAGCCTCGCCCGACCTCCAGCATCTTCGTGCCATTATTGAGATCAACCTGGCGTGGCAAGCTTTTACCGTCCACCTCGACAAGGCTGCCCTGATAAGCGGGTAAGCCGGGAATCACGGCCATTCCCCAGCGGTCGGTCCAGACGGGCCCCTGAGGGGTACTGATGCGAGCACCCGGAATATTCCCCACCGACGCCACACCGAAAGTGTCCTCTACACGGTAGGGAGACAGTGTCAGGCCTCGCTCGTGAGCAACCACGGCGCCTTGTAGCTGCCCGCTATAGATCGTGCTGGACGAGTCTCGATTGAGCCCCAGGCCGAGCTGGGTATAACGAGACGTCGCGTTGAGCGTTCCACCCACCGACTGATCGCTGGTACCTCTCAGGTCGCGTTCGCCCCTTAACTCGTAGTTCAGGGTGTCATTCACGCGCTCGCTGTAGGCTGTACCGATACCGGCATGACGCCCTTGGCGTCGAACCGTCGAGGTCACGGAGCGGTCACTGCCCAGTGGAACAGTGATCTGCAAGCGCATGCCCAAGCCATCATTTTTGTCTCTGGAGTCGCCTGACGCACCTACCTGGGAGTCAATGCTCACCGCAACATTGGCGTGCCTGAAGTTTTTGTTCCACGCGCCGTAGATATGCTGGGAAGTACGATTGTCGAAATGAGCCGAACGGGAATAACCGACAGCGAAGCCACCCAATTGAGGGTCTGACCAACTGAAGCCTGCCGTGTACTGGTGCCTGGCGCGCGCGCCCTGTACCTCGCCGGGCTCGCCGCCAACAGCTTCGAGCACATCCCGGTAACCCGACGTCTGGCGAGTGGCGCTCAAGTTCATCTGGACGTTGCCCGGCAGCGTACTGCCAAACGAAACGCCGCTACGCGAACCGCGTGCCTTTTGCTTACGGTCATGGGAAAGGTTATTGCGCAATCCCAGTGAAAACCGCTGGTCAAAGCTACTGTCCAACGCCAGGCCCACCGAGTGGTAGTTGTCCGTGCCCTGAACTCCCGAACTGAGGGCCGTATCCTCCCCTAACGCCCACGTTCCGCTGGCCATGGCCAACAGAGGTTCGGCGGCGCCCCTTCGATCCACATCACGCACCTTTCCTATTGCAGCGGTATATCCCGATTTAATCGGAACCGATCCACGGAACGAGGCGGCTGGCACGATAAAACTGTGTTGCCCCCCCTTGATTTCGATAACCCTGACGTCGAGGTCGCTGGTGCCATTGAGCAGTGGCAAATTGCGCAAGGTGAACGGCCCTTCCGGGACGAGAGTGGTATAAATCAATGCGCCGGACTGCCGGACTTCCACCCGCGACTGACTCCGCGCCCGCCCTTCAACCAAAACGCCATTGCTGCTGGTGCGGTTTTCCATTCCGTCAGGAAACAGCTGTGCACCGATCAGTTGAACACCACCGAACACGGGGCTATCAGCCGATATCTGGCCTGCCTGAAATGTCGAAGCCAAGGGAGCGATATCGCGCTGCGCGTATGCATACAGATGCTCAGTCGCCGAACGCTCATCGTTGGAGAGATAGAGCTGACGACTGCGGACGATCCAATTGCCCACATTGAAACCCATTTCCGTTGAAGCGGATAAAAAGCGCCCTCGATCCCCCCGCGAGTGGGCATTGACGCCTTGGACATCGTAGTTAACCAGCGCCGCTGCACCTCCCCGGGCGTAATGACCAGTGCTTTGTTGCATGTCGCGCAGCGCCTGGGTCGGGACGACCAGCACAACCTCCTCACGCCCTGGGCGCAAGGTCACTACCGTTTTCGGATACTCGGCAATAAAGTCATGACAGGCCTGGGCGGCAGAGACTTGCTTATCGATCACCGTGGCGGGAATCTGCAGTCCCGCCCGATCCAATAGCCCACGATTGAAACACAGCGCGCCTTCATGGTTAAACCGCGCGTCAGTCAACCCGATGGGATTACCGTTGACCGTCAAATCGACGACGCGCGTGCCCTCGCTGAACCGAGGGGCTTGCTGAAAGTAGCGCGCAACTGAAGGGTCGATACCACGCGCCTGCAAGGTGGCAAGGTCAAATCCGAGCACCGCCGCCGGCGCGGCGTAAACGTCAGCGGCCATTCCCGACACCACCACCGCCCAAACCGAAAGGCTGATTCCGCTTCGCCTGAAAGCCTCCTCAGGTTTTATTGGCGCCCGGGATGGCTGCCCACGTACGGAGCTACAAAACCTGCTGGCTTTTTTTCCCATGGCAGGTCACGGCTGATTCGCTACGAGCAAAGCCTCGTAGCTATCGACGGAAAACCCATAGAGCGTGGCCGGCATAAGGGTGACCGACGTGGCTGCAGAACGTTTTTCCACGGCAACGCTGAGGGTTTCGCCCGGCAAGATATAGGTACGCGGCAAAAGCGCATTCACCTTCTGCGGGTTCAAGACCACCTCAGCCGCCAGGCGCACCACATAGGGGCTGTTGTTGCGTGCGCTCAAGGTATTGCCGTGAAGGCTCCAGGTCAGCAGTTCCCACGGTGCATGATGTTGGGGTAAACCTTTGGGGTGGAGAATGAGCGGCAGGTTTTGCCGTAGGCTGATACCAATTGTCGCGCCCGAGCCGGGTTGTGCCTGGGGAATACCTTCAAACGTAATGCGCTTCAAACGTTGGGTTTTGAGAGGCTCCTTATTGATTGCCATAACCCTGACCATTTGCCGCTCACCGCTATCGACACGCGCAACGGGCTGAGTAATGACGGCTAAAGGCTCCGGGTCTTCCGGTATATCTTCGATAACTGAATGAAGCAGGGCAGGACTTGGGTCCGTATTGGTGACATTGATGCTGACTTCACCATCCGCCTCATTGAGAATGACAACTGTTGTTTCCGGTTCCATGCCGTCTGCATACGCGGCACGGCAGAAAACAAAACCGAGACACAAACAACCGGCCAGAATAGATTTTTTTCTTGTAGAAACAAGCATCAACACTTCCTTCACAGCAATAACGAAACACGCCGAATCAGGTGGGCTGCCGCCAAAGAGACTGCAAGCCGACCTGAATCGCCTGGAAGCTTTTAGAGATAGACCAATTCCAGGGTTGTATGGCCATCAAGTTTTATTTCGTTATTCATGCTCAGCGCAGAGGTTTTATTGATCACTGGTTGAACATTCAAACTCCCCGAGACGACGGTTATTTTAATCGGCGAATAGCTGGCGCTCGTACGCCAACTTCCAACGTTGGCTGACTGCCCCAAGACAGGATCGGTGATCCCCCAACTCGCGCCATTATTATTAGACCGCGCAGCCCGTACAGCTTTACCATCGGCAATGTTGTTTTCCATGAAAACCACGTAGCCGCCGATTTTTTCATTCTTCGAGGTAAACCCAAGACCATAATTGAAATCATCGTTATAAGTAATATTGTACTGACTCACCATCATGCCGCGCACCTTGCTGGACGCGCGGTTATCCTGTGCCTTAATACCAACAAACGTGGGCGATGCACACCTGACGGTGTAAGGCGTCCCCTTTTTGGCCAGTTTGGTGTAGTTAGTAGCACTCAGTGACCTAGGATCAATCCGACCGTAATCTATCGTTGAATTAACAATAGTAAAACTGCAACTGGCAGGCGCAATGGAGCCTCTCACTCGTAAGTCCGCAGCTTGCGCACTCAAACCCAGCATAGCGAGAAACATACCTGATAACGAAATAATCTTCTTCATAGCAATCATCGACAATAGCCAAAGAGACACGTGCTGATTGACACTTCATAGTCAGCACGCCATGGATACCTGTGTGGAGAAGCCTAGAGGTAGCGCAACTCCAGGGTGAAATGGCCGTCCAGGTTGATCTGGTTGCTCATATCAAGTTCGGACGTCTTGTTTATGACGGCTTGAACTTCAACATTGCCGGAAACAGCATTAACCAATATCGGCGCATACACATTCCCCGCACGCCAACTGGCTATATTGGCAGTGTGGCCTACTGCTTGGGTACTGTTTGGTTCCCATCGTACGCCGTTATTTTCCGAGCTAACAATCCCTACCGACTTGCCGTCAGCTACAGAATTTCGAAGGTGCACTACATAACCTCCAATTTTCTGCCCCCTGGAAGTGGCCCCCAGACCAAAATTGTAGAGGTCCTTGTAGTTCCCGCCAAACTGCCCCAGCATCATGCCTGGTATTCTCGAGCCAGCTCGATTATCAACGCTCTTGATACCCACTTTTATTTTAGACTGACCACTGCACCTCACCGTATAGGGAACACTCTTCTTATCCAGCTTGGTATAACTTGTCGGACTCAGGCTGCTCGGGTGAATAGTTCCATAGTCAATGACCGAGCGGGTGAGTGTAAAACTGCAACTGGCTGGAGCGATCGCGCCTTTTACACGTACATCGGCAGCCTGGACAGTCAGGCTCGCAACGACGAGGCATAGGCCCGCCACTACTGGGTAATTCTTCTTCATCTAACTTCCATCCATAGCAATGACCATAGGCTGGCCAGTTATTGAATGATCAGAACACCTCCCCTGCGTCACGCCTGGTGCGCATATGAATATCTCGTCCTTGAAGCTCCGACCTATAAACACCACCCGGGACAGGTGCCGAACGTGAGTATTCATATTCCAAGAGAATAATAAAACCGGAAAAAATGACACCTCATGTAAGAGTGATCCCTATCTCCACTCTAAAAAACAACCCCATGTATACGAACAGGGACACAGCAAGTTAGGACAAACATAAAACGGCGTAAGACTTATCGACACACTCAATAAAACCAAGAATAGCCAGTACAAAATCCAGTGCTTTCTGGCTTTGTAATACATCATTTGTGGGCCGGTCCTACGTGCCACGCAGAAAGCACTTATAGGTATACGAGGAAAAATCCTCTGTTACTACGCGTTGGCTCCAGCGATCGATCGTGGCACGATGGCAAGGTTATCGACCGAGACCCCCAAACCATGCCGCAATCCCAAGCCAAGAATCTGTCCCTGATCGCCGCCATCGACCTGGGCTCCAACAGCTTTCACATGGTCGTGGCCAAGGCCCAGAACGGCGAAATCCGCATCCTTGAGCGGCTCGGAGAGAAAGTGCAACTGGCTGCCGGGATCGACGATGAGCGCCAGCTCAATGAAGAATCCATGCAACGCGGGCTCGACTGCCTCAAGCGTTTTGCACAGCTGATCAACGGCATGCCCCTGGGCGCCGTGCGAATCGTCGGCACCAACGCCCTGCGCGAAGCCCGTAACCGGGGCGAATTCATCCGTCGCGCCGAGGAAATCCTCGGCCACCCCGTAGAAGTCATCTCCGGCCGCGAAGAAGCACGCCTGATCTACCTCGGCGTGTCCCATACACTCGCAGATACCCCCGGCAAGCGCCTGGTGGCGGACATCGGCGGCGGCAGTACCGAGTTCATCATCGGCCAGCGCTTCGAACCGCTGCTGCGCGAAAGCCTGCAGATGGGCTGTGTCAGTTATACCCAACGCTATTTCAAGGACGGCAAGATCACCCCGGCGCGCTACGCCCAGGCCTATACGGCAGCGCGTTTGGAGATCATGAGCATCGAGCACGCCTTGCACCGCCTGACCTGGGATGAAGCCATCGGCTCGTCCGGCACCATCCGTGCCATCGGCCTGGCGCTCAAGGCCGGCGGCCATGGCACCGGCGAGGTCAACGCCGAAGGCCTGGCCTGGCTCAAGCGCAAGCTGTTCAAGCTGGGGGATGCCGAGAAGATCGACTTCGACGGCATCAAGCCCGACCGTCGCACCATCTTCCCGGCCGGCCTGGCGATTCTCGAGGCGATCTTCGACGCCCTCGAACTGCAACGCATGGACCACTGTGACGGCGCCCTGCGCGAAGGCGTGCTGTATGACCTGCTGGGCCGCCATCATCATGAAGACGTACGAGAGCGCACGCTAACGTCGCTGATGGAGCGCTATCACGTCGATCAGGAGCAGGCAGCCCGCGTGGAGCGTAAAGCCCTGCATGCGTTCGATCAGGTCGCCGAAGACTGGGACCTGGAAGACGGCGTATGGCGCGAACTGCTCGGCTGGGCGGCCAAGGTGCATGAAGTGGGCCTGGATATCGCCCACTACCACTACCACAAGCACGGCGCCTACCTGATCGAGCACTCCGACCTGGCGGGTTTCTCCCGGGAAGACCAGCAGATGCTCGCGCTGCTGGTGCGCGGCCATCGTCGCAATATTCCCAAGGACAAGTTTGCCGAGTTCGGCGATGAAGGCATCAAGCTGATCCGCCTGTGCGTGCTGCTGCGCTTCGCGATCCTGTTCCACCACATTCGTGGCACCCAGCAGATGCCCCAGGTAACCCTGCGTGCCAATGGCGACAGCCTGGATGTCGTATTCCCCAAAGGCTGGCTGGATGAGAACCAGCTGACCCAGGCGGACTTCGCCCAGGAAGCGGAGTGGCTGACGCGGGTGGGGTTCAGCCTGAACCTGCGCTAACCCGATCTCATGAACACTGCAAAAACAAATGTGGGAGGGGCGGTGCGACGACTCGACTTGCTCCCGATTACGGTGTGTCAGTCGCGAATACTTTGACTGAACCACCGCAATCGGGAGCAAGTCGAGTCGTCGCACCGCCCCTCCCACATTTTCAGAGCGTGTTGTCTGTTAGTTCACCGACAGAATCGGGCTACCCAACTTTTCCAGCAACGTCGCCTGGGCGCTGCGCGGATTCTGGTTGCCAGTCGGCGTGTTACGCACGTAACGGCCATCCGACTGCAGGCTCCAGCTGTGGGTGTTATCGGTGAGGTAGCTTTCCAGCTCCTTCTTGACCCGCATGATCAGCTTCTTGCCCTCGACCGGGAAGCAGGTCTCCACACGCTTGTCGAGGTTGCGCTCCATCCAGTCGGCACTGGAGAGGAACATCTGCTCCTCGCCGCCGTTAAGGAAGTAGAACACCCGCGTGTGTTCCAGGAAGCGGCCGATGATCGAGCGCACATGGATGTTATGCGACACGCCGACAATGCCCGGACGCAGGCAGCACATGCCACGCACCACCAGGTCGATACGCACGCCGGACTGGCTGGCCTTGTACAGCGCGCGGATGATCTTCGGATCGGTCAGCGAGTTGAACTTGGCGATGATGTGCGCCGGTTTGCCCTCGAGGGCGAACTGGGTCTCGCGGGCAATCATGTCGAGCATGCCCTTCTTGAGGGTGAACGGCGCGTGCAGCAGCTTCTTCATGCGCAACGTCTTGCCCATGCCGATCAACTGGCTGAACAACTTGCCGACGTCTTCACACAAGGCGTCGTCGGAAGTCAGCAGGCTGTAGTCGGTATAGAGCTTGGCGTTGCCGGCGTGGTAGTTGCCGGTGCCCAGGTGGGCGTAACGCACGATTTCACCGGCTTCACGGCGCAGGATCAGCATCATCTTGGCGTGGGTCTTGAAGCCCACCACGCCGTAGATCACTACCGCGCCGGCCGCTTGCAGGCGGCTGGCCAGTTGCAGGTTCGACTCTTCGTCAAAGCGCGCGCGCAACTCAATCACCGCCGTGACTTCCTTGCCGTTTCGCGCGGCGTCTACCAGGGCATCGACGATTTCCGAGTTGGCGCCGCTGCGGTACAGGGTCTGGCGTACGGCCAATACATGCGGGTCCTTGGCGGCCTGGCGCAGCAGGTCGACCACCGGAGTGAAGGACTCGAACGGGTGCAGCAGGAGGATGTCCTGCTTACTCACCACGCTGAAGATGTTCTCGCTGTTTTGCAGCAGTTTCGGGATCTGCGGGGTGAACGGCGTGTATTGCAGTTCCGGATGGCTGTCCAGGCCAGTGATGCTGAACAGGCGCGTGAGGTTCACCGGGCCATTGACCTGGTACAGCTCGGTCTCGCCCAGGTTGAACTGCTTGAGCAGGTAGTCCGACAGGTGTTTCGGGCAGGTGTCGGCCACTTCCAGGCGCACCGCATCACCGTAGCGCCGCGAGAACAGCTCGCCGCGCAGGGCGCGGGCCAAGTCTTCGACGTCTTCGGAATCCAGCGCCAGATCGGCGTTACGGGTCAGGCGGAACTGGTAGCAGCCCTTGACCTTCATGCCTTGGAACAGGTCATCGGCGTGGGCATGGATCATCGACGACAGGAATACATAGTTGTCGCCAGCGCCCCCCACCTCTTCGGGTACCTTGATGATCCGTGGCAGCAAGCGCGGCGCCGGGATGATCGCCAGGCCCGAATCGCGACCGAAAGCGTCGATACCTTCCAGCTCGACGATAAAGTTCAGGCTCTTGTTCACCAGCAGTGGGAACGGGTGCGTCGGGTCCAGGCCGATCGGGGTGATGATCGGCGCGATTTCGTCGCGGAAGTAGCGACGCACCCAGGTCTTGATCTTGGTAGTCCAGTGGCGGCGACGGATGAAGCGAACCTGATGCTTTTCCAGTTCCGGCAACAGGATGTCATTGAGGATCGCGTACTGGCGATCCACATGACCGTGCACCAGCTCGCTGATGCGCGCCAGCGCCTGGTGCGGCTGCAGGCCGTCCGCGCCAGCTTGTTCACGGGCGAAGGTGATCTGTTTCTTGAGGCCGGCGACGCGGATCTCGAAGAATTCATCCAGGTTGCTGGAGAAAATCAGCAGGAACTTCAGGCGTTCCAGCAACGGGTAGGACTCATCCAGTGCCTGTTCAAGCACGCGGATGTTGAATTGCAGTTGTGACAGCTCGCGGTGGATGTACAGGCTGCTGTCATCCAGATTGGTCACTACGGCGGCCACCGGGGCCGGGGCTGGCGCTTCGGCTACCACCACAGGCGCGGCCGGCTCGTGCTCCGGCGGGGTCTCGGTGACTTGTTCCACCACCGGGTGAGCGTCTTTTACGGCAACTTCGGAGAGTCCTTCGGTATTCATCGAATGTTCCTGTGAGGGCTATTGTTGCTCTCTAAGCAATTGGGCGGCGCGGGCGGCGAAATAGGTCAGGATGCCATCAGCCCCGGCACGTTTAAAGGCCGTCAAGGATTCTAGGATTACCCCTTCACTCAACCAGCCATTTTGGATTGCAGCCATGTGCATGGCGTATTCGCCACTGACCTGATACACAAAGGTCGGCACTTTGAATTCCTCTTTGACTCGGTAAAGGATGTCCAGGTACGGCATCCCCGGCTTGACCATCACCATGTCGGCACCTTCGGCCAAATCCGCCGCCACTTCGTGCAAGGCTTCATGGCTGTTGGCCGGGTCCATCTGGTACGAAGCCTTGTTGGCCTTGCCCAGGTTCAGCGCCGAGCCCACCGCATCGCGAAACGGGCCGTAGTAGGCGCTGGCGTACTTGGCCGAGTAGGCCATGATCCGCACATTGACGTGGCCGGCCAGTTCCAGGGCTTCGCGAATCGCCTGGATGCGGCCATCCATCATGTCCGACGGCGCAACCACCTGGGCGCCTGCTGCCGCATGGGACAAGGCCTGCTTGACCAGCGCGTCGACGGTAATGTCGTTCTGAACATAGCCGTCTTCGTCAAGAATGCCATCCTGCCCGTGGGTGGTGAACGGGTCCAACGCCACGTCGGTGATCACCCCCAGCTCCGGGAAACGCTCGCGCAGGGCGCGGGTGGCGCGCTGGGCGATACCGTCCGGGTTCCAGGCTTCGGCAGCATCAAGGGACTTGAGTTCAGACGGCGTGACCGGAAACAACGCCAACGCCGGAATCCCCAGGTCGACCCAGTCCGCTGCCTCTTCAAGCAGCAGATCAATGGTCAGACGCTCTACACCCGGCATCGACGCTACCGATTCCCGGCGATTTTCACCGTCGAGTACAAACACCGGCAGGATCAGATCATCCGTCGTCAGTACGTTTTCACGAACCAGGCGGCGAGAAAAATCATCACGGCGATTACGGCGCAGGCGGGTAGCAGGGAACAGGCGATTGGCAGGGGTAAAGCTCACGACAGACTCCTGAGCCCGGGTTCACGGGCGAGCGTTGCAGTTATAAGCGGGCATTATGACGAAGGTATGACAGTTGTGCTTAACGATGCGACCTGTAGTCGCATTCGTCGGTTAATGTAGGAATTGTTCACTTCGTGACACATCTCGATACTTTCATGAATGTTCACGAAGGCGTAGGCTGCGCGTTCATTTCGCCAGCACCCAGACCATGCTTCAACAATTTCTGCATGACTTCGGCTACTTTGCCCTCTTCCTAGGCACGTTCTTCGAAGGCGAAACCATCCTGGTTCTCGCAGGCTTCCTGGCGTTCCGTGGGTACATGGATATCAACCTGGTGGTGGTCGTTGCCTTCTTCGGCAGCTACGCCGGCGACCAGCTTTGGTATTACATGGGGCGCAAGCACGGCCGCAAACTGTTGGCGCGCAAGCCGCGCTGGCAATTGATGGGCGACAAGGCCCTGGAACATATCCGCAAGCACCCGGATATCTGGGTGCTGAGCTTCCGCTTTGTCTACGGCTTACGCACGGTAATGCCTGTTGCGATCGGCCTGTCGGGCTACCCGCCACTGCGCTACCTGATCCTCAACGGTATAGGTGCTGCAATCTGGGCGGCGGCCCTGGGCGCTGCGGCTTATCATTTCGGCGCGGTACTGGAAGGCATGCTGGGCAGCGTCAAGAAATACGAGCTATGGGTACTGGGCGCCTTGCTGCTGCTGGGCTTTGGCCTGTGGCTGCGCCGCCGCTTCAAGAACGCCCGTATCGCCCGCCAGGCCTGTGCCGATGCCAAGGCGCGGCTCGCCGCCACCGAGCCCGTCCCGGTAGAAGCGCCTAAGACACCAGTCGAGTAAGCCGGCCCCTGCAACAGTAGAGGCCAATCACGCTGAGCAGGCTGTAGCTCACCAGGCCCAGCCAGCCCAGGTTGCTGGCCGGCCACAGCCCGACCACCGGCGCCAGCCACACCAACGGCACATTCAGCGCCAGGCGTATCAGCTCTGCCTTTAACGCCCACGGGCGATTCTCCAGGGCTACCCCCAGGGTGAACAATCCAAGCGCCATCGCCCCCCAGCCGACAATCAGCGCTGCGCTGGGCAGACCCTCGCCGACATTCATCAAATAGCTGCCAAACCCCACATACGCCGCGAACTGCAGGGCGATGTAGACCTGTTGGCGCGCGTCCAGTGGCACGTCGAATTTGCGGAACTGGCTCAAATCCGGCTTGGCCACGGGGTATTTGGCCTTCACGTCCGCCGGGCGCCAACCGGTGCGCATGAACCAGATGCGCAGCTTGTCCCACTTACTTTCGGTACGCCGTGCATCACGCCAAAGCTGTGCATAAAACTGCAGGTTGGCCCATAACGGATTCCAGCTGGCCAAGGGTGTGGTCACGCCGAAAATCACCGGCTCGTTGTCGTCTTCTTCCTGGAAGGTGCCGAACAGCCGGTCCCAAAGAATGAACACACCGCCGTAGTTGCGATCCATGTAGAGAGCGTTCTGTGCATGGTGGGCCCGATGATTGGAGGGCGTGACGAAAAACCACTCGAACCAGCCAAGCTTGGGCACGTGCCGGGTATGCACCCAGAATTGATACAACAGGTTGAGGGACGCCACGCTGATAAACACCACCAGCGGTACGCCAAGCACGGCCAGGGGCAGGTAGAAGATCCAGCTCAGCAGGAAGCCGGTGCTGGTCTGGCGCAGGGCGGTGCTGAGGTTGTAGTCCTCGCTCTGGTGATGCACCGAGTGCGCGGCCCACAGGATATTGCGCTCGTGCCCCATCCGGTGCAGCCAGTAGTAGCAGAAGTCGTAGAACACAAAGGCGAATACCCAGGTCCAGACGCTGTGGGCAGGCAGTTCGATCAACGCCAGGTGCTTGAGGGCGAACGCGTAGGTCAGCAGCCCCATACCCTTGGTCAACAGCCCGGTGGTGGTGGACAGCACGCCGGTGCTGAGGCTGTTGATGGCGTCCGCCACCCGGTAGTTGCGCTGGCCACGCCAACGGTCGGCGAGCAGCTCCACCACAATCAAGGCAATGAAAAACGGTACCGCGTAAGGCACGAAGTCCATGGTCTGATCCGGTCTATTTTTGTTACATCAAGATTAGGTGCAGCAGCGCGAGATCCCATTGGCAACAGGTGACAAATTAGTAGACATTTAACGCCAAGACTCCAGGAGAAATGCCCATGAGCAAAAAGATTGCAGTGATCCTTTCCGGCTGCGGCGTGTACGACGGCGCAGAGATCCACGAAAGCGTGATCACCCTGCTGCGCCTGGATCAGCGCGGTGCTCAGGTCCAGTGTTTTGCACCCGATATCGCCCAGTTGCATGTGATCAACCATCTGACCGGCGAGGAAATGCCCGAGTCGCGCAACGTCCTCGTGGAGTCGGCCCGCATTGCCCGGGGCGAGATCAAGGATATTCGAGACGCCAACGCCGACGAGTTCGATGCGCTGATCGTACCCGGTGGGTTCGGTGCGGCGAAGAACTTGTCCAACTTTGCCGTCGAGGGCGCGGGTTGCAGCGTCAACCCGCAAGTGCTAGAACTGGCCGAAGCCTTTGCCGAAGCGGGCAAGCCGGTGGGGCTGATCTGCATCTCGCCGGCCCTGGCCGCGAAGATCTACGGCCCGGGCGTGACCTGCACCATCGGCAACGACACCGACACTGCCGCGGCCCTGGACAAGATGGGCGCCACCCACCAGGAATGCAGCGTGGAAGACATTGTCGAGGACACCGCACGCAAGTTGGTCAGTACGCCCGCCTATATGCTCGGCAAGAGCATCAGTGAAGTGGCCTCAGGCATCAACAAGCTGGTGGACCGGGTGCTGGAGCTGACTCACGAGAACGATTAGTGGGGATGCCGGGCTCCCTCTCCAACGGATCAGGACTGGCGCATTAACCGCGTCAGTATCCTGTCGAGTGAGTTGGCAAACGCCTGCTTGTCCTTCTCCCCATGGGGCGGTGGTCCACCGCCCATCTGGCCCTGCTCGCGCAGGTCGGTAAACAGGTTGCGCACCGCCAATCGCTCACTCATGTTCGCCGGGCTGAACTCCTTGCCCCGAGGGTCGAGGGCCGTGACGCCCTTCTTCACCAGGCGGTCGGCCAGGGGCACATCGCTGCAGATCACCAGTTCGCCGGGCACTGCGTGCTCCACCAGATAGTCATCTGCTGCGTCCGGGCCGCTGGGCACCACGATCAACTTCACGCACGAGAAGCTCGGCTTGATCTGGCTTTGGCCGGCCACCAGGACGACCTCGAACTGGCGCTTGAGGGCGAACTTCACCACCTGCTCCTTGGCGGCCCGGGGGCAGGCGTCTGCATCGATCCATACGCGCATGTTATGCCGCCACTCGCTGCTTTTCTGCCAGCCGGCTGCGGCCATAGAGCACCACAATGGCCAGGATCGCCACGGCCTGTGCGCTCAACGAGTACGCATCGGCGTGGATGCCCAGCCAGTCGAAGTCAAAGAACGCCACTGGCCGCGTGCCGAAGATGCCGGCTTCCTGCAACGCCTTGACGCCATGCCCGGCGAACACCACCGACAACGCGCACAACAGCCCCGCATTGATGCCGAAAAACAGCGCCAGCGGCAGTTTCGCCGAACCGCGCAGGATCACCCAGGCCAGGCCCACCAGCAGCACCAACGCCGTGGCACCACCCGCCAGCACCGCGTTGTGCCCGGCCGGGCCCGCTTGCAGCCACAGGGTTTCGTAGAACAAGATCACTTCGAACAGCTCGCGGTAGACCGAGAAGAACGCCAATATCGCAAAACCGAAACGCCCACCGCCGCCCACCAGGCTGCTCTTGATGTAGTCCTGCCACGCCGCGGCATGGCGGCGGTCGTGCATCCACACGCCAAGCCACAGCACCATCACACTGGCGAACAGCGCCGTGCAGCCTTCGAGCAATTCGCGCTGGGCGCCGCTGACATCAATCACATACGCCGCCAATGCCCAGGTGGCCAAGCCGGCCAATAGTGCCAGGCCCCAGCCGATGTTGACGCTGCGCACCGCCGATTGCTGGCCGGTGTTGCGCAGGAACGCCAGGATCGCCGCCAGCACCAGGATGGCTTCCAGGCCTTCACGCAGCAGGATCAGCAGACCGGAAATGTAGCTCAACGACCAGCTCAAGCCATCGCTGCCCAGCAAGCCTGCGGACTCGGTGAGCTTGCCCTTGGCCACGTCCAGGCGCTGCTGCACCTGCTCGATCGGCAGACCGTCCTGTAACGACTGCCGGTAAGCCATCAGGGCCTTCTCGGTGTCCTTACGCACGTTGGCATCGACGTTATCCAGTGAGCTTTCCACCAGCTCAAAGCCTTCCAGGTACGCCGCCACCGACAAATCATAGGCTTGCTCGTGGTCACCGTTACGGAACGCTGCGAGGCTCTTGTCCAGGGTGCTGGCGGTGTAATCGAGCAACTGCGCCGGGCCACGCTTGACCTGCGGCGGTTGCGCACGCTGGGCGCGGAAGGTCGCGGCAGCGGTTGGGCCGTTTGCGGCCAGCACTTCATTAGGCGTCTGGCGGGCCAGGTCGGCGAGGTTGAAGGGCTGCTCGCTTTTCGCCGCAGCCGGGTCGGCGGTGAAGCCGGCGATGTAGGTGGCCAGGTCCCAACGCTGGCGGTCGTCCAGTTGGTCAGCAAAGGACGGCATGTCAGTGCCTTCGACACCCAGGCCCAGGGTGTTGTAGATCGCGTAAAGGCTCAGGCGATCCAGGCGCGCAGCATCCGTCAAGTTGGCCGGAGGCGGCGTCATCCCCACGCCGGCCGGACCATCGCCGGCACCGGCAGTGCCGTGGCACACCGAACAGTGCTGGGCGTAGAGCGGTGCGCCGCGCGTCGGGTCGGGCGTGATGGCCGGGGCTTGGCTGACTTCATACGCGACTGCCAGCTTGGCGCCCAACTGGCGTGCCTGGCGAGCGACGGTCGCGCCGTCTGCATGAGCGGTGACAGCCGCCAGCAGTTCCTCGACCCCCTTCACCAGTTCCGCGCGCTCAGGCTTTTGCGGCAAATCCGCCACCAACCCCTGCAAGACCCCAAGAAACTCCACCTGCTCGCGGTATTCCGAATCATCCACCACCTTGCCCGCCTCTACCGTCGGTGGGTAGTCGGCGCCAATGTAGTCCAGCAGATGCAGGGCTTGTGGAGCGCCCTCGGCAGTCGCGGCCAGCAGGTTGAAGCTGCACGACATCAATGCCGGCAACAGCAGCCAGGCGAGAAAACGGAAGGGGCCAGTCATGAATGAATCTCAAGTGGAAATACGAAGTAACACATTGTTAAGCGTTAAAGGGTTTGACTCAAGGCGTTAGTGATTTGTCGTGTGGGCGGACGGGGCATTTTGGAGATGGGTTACTGGCATCGCTGTCAGCTCAATCGAGGCAAAAAGCCATTGTTTTGCCAGTAACGATGCTTATAATGCCGCGCCCTGTTAGTGCGAAAGGGAATTTCGTTCCTCGGTTTTATGAGGAATAACCATATTGGTTGACTACTTTCAGGGAAGAAGTGACATGGTTTTTCGCGCCTTACCTCCGCTCGCGCTCGCGGCAGTCACTTTGCTCAGCGGCTGTTCAATGTTCCGCAGCTACGACGCCGAGCTGCAAGCCACCAACCAGCAACTCGCCACCGGCAATGTCGACGCCGCCCTGACCCTGCTGGAAAAGAACAACACCGGCGAAGACAAAGACCTGCTGTATTTCTTCGAAAAGGGCGAGTTGCTGCGGGCCAAGGGCGACCTGACCGGCAGCCAGACCGCCTGGCGCAGCGCCGACCTGCAAGTCTACAAGTGGGAAGAGTCGGTCAAGTTCGACAGCGCAAAATACCTTTCCCAGTTCGGCAGCTTCCTGGCCAATGACAAGGTGCGTCGCTACGAAGGCTATGACTACGAAAAAGTCATGCTGACCACGCAGATGGCCCTGAACCTGCTGGCCTTGAACGACTTCGACGGTGCACGCACCGAAATCAAGAAGACCCACGAACGCGAAGCGGTGATCGCCGACCTGCGCGACAAGGAATACCTCAAGCGCGAAGACGAAGCCGAGCAACAGGGCGTGACCACCCAGATCAAGGACCTGCACGGCTACCCGGTGCAGGCCCTCGACGCGCCGGAGGTGGTCGGCCTGAAGAACAGCTACCAGAGTGCGTTCAGCCATTACCTGGCCGGCTTCGTCTACGAAGCCCTGGGCGAAAAAGACCTGGCAGCCCCCGGTTATCGCAAGGCCGTCGAGCTGCGCCCTAACACACCACTGCTGGAAAAAGCGCTGCTCGACCTGGACAAATCCAAGGTCGGCAGTGACGAAACCGACGTGCTGATCGTAGTGCAGAGCGGCCTCGCACCCGCCCGCGACTCGATCCGCCTGCCGCTGCCGATCCCGATCAATGGCAATCTGGTGATCACCCCGCTGTCGTTCCCGGTGATCAAGGCCGACACCTCCACAGCGACCTTTGCCCAGATCGGTGTCGACGGCCAGCAACAGAACCTCACGGCGCTCAACAGCACCACGGCCATGTCCCGCCGCGCCCTGCGTGACGACATGCCAGGCATCATCCTGCGCACTACCGTGCGTGCGGTAAGCCGTGGTGTGGCGCAGAACAACCTGAACAAGACCAACCCCATGGCAGGCCTGGTACTGGGTATCGCCTCGGCCGTGACCGAAGGCGCCGACACCCGCACCTGGCGCACCCTGCCGGACATGACCCAAGTCACGCGTCTGCGCCTCAAGCGTGGTGAACACCAGGTCAGCCTGCCCAACGCCCTGGGTGGCACGCTGGTAACGATCAAGGCCGACCAGCGCTACCAGGTGATCACCCTGCGCGTGGTCGGCAACCAAGTGTTCGCCGGTGGCCTCGCCGCCCATGTGCTGCCCGGCACGACAACCCAGGCCATCGCCCTCAAACAACCTTAAGGAGCACCCTATGCGTCACTTTATCCTCGGCGCACTGGCGCTGGTCCTGCTTGCCGGCTGCGCCACCCCGCCACCACCGGAGCCTGGCAGCGCCGCGAGCAAGATCGTGGTGATGGGCAAGTTCAAGGGCATCGCGGTCGGCGCCATTCGTGTGGCCCGCGAGAACGGCTTCCTCACCGCCAAGGTGCAACTGAGCAATATCACCAGCAGTAACCAGATGATGTATTACCGCTTCGCCTGGCTGGGCGCCGATGGTTTCCCGGTGGGCGATGAAGAGACCTGGAAAGTGCTGAACCTGTACGCCAACCAGGCGACCTTCCTGCCCGCCATTGCCAATGTGCCCCAGGCCGCGGACTTCCGCCTTGAAGTCAAAACCCCTTGAGCCGTTCATTCTTTTTGCTGCTGAGAGATTTCCCCATGCTTGCACGCTTCTCGATTCTCGCCGTGGTTGCCGTCCTGGCCAGCGGCTGCGCGAATACCTCCCCGGTACTGGGTGGTAAAAACATCAGCTACGGCGACACCAAGGCCGTGGAACTGGTGACCAACGAGTTCGGCTCCACCGACCTGCAGATGATCGCCGAAAGCATGACCCGCTCCCTCGCCCAGTCCGGCATCCTGCAAGGCCGCCCGGTGGTGCAGGTGTATGACGTGAAGAACAAGACCAGCGAGTACATCGACACCCGTGAGATCACCACGTCGATCAAGACCCAGCTGATGAAGACCGGCACCGCACGCTTCGCCAGTGACAACACCGACATGCAAAGCCAGGTCGACCAGCTCAAGCTGCAGAACCAGAGCGGCTTGTATAAGAAGTCCAGCGTCAGCAAGACCGGCAACATGGTCGCCGCCAAGTACCGCCTGGAAGGCTCCATCAGTTCCATCGTCAAGCGCAGCTCGGACTACAAAGACGTGTTCTACAAGTTCAGCCTGCAGCTGATCGACGTCGAGAGCGGCCTGGCCGAATGGATGGACGAAAAAGAAATCCGCAAGACCACGGAGCGCTAGGCAATGCGTGCATGGATCGGTTTGATCGGCCTGTTGTGCGCCTTTGGCGCCTCGGCTGCACCCAAGATCGCGGTGACCGACCTGGCCTACCAGGCGCAGGTCGAGGAGTACATCCACCAGGTTTCGGCCAGCAACAACTTCCAGGCAAGCAGCTACAACGCCAGCGGTGCATCGAACTACAGCGAGTACGAGAGCCGTAGCAGCTACATCGAACAAACCGAGCTGCGCAAGTTCAGCGGTGATATCAAGGGGGAGATTCTCAAGTCCCGCCAGTTCCAGCTGGTGCAGGGCACGCCCTACACCGCCGATGCCAAGGGTGACGTCTATGACGTGATCAAGCGCATAAAGGCCGGTCACTTCAAGGGCGCGGACTATGTGCTGTTCGGTACGCTGTCAGACATCGACTTCACCCAGGACATCAACGCCCTGGACCACACCAACAGCTACTCGGCGGTGCTGGGCCTGACGCTGGTGGCGGATTTCAGCCTGATCAACACCCGCACCTACGAAATCACCTCGGCGTTTACCGCCATGGGCGAAGGCCAGGACACCAAGCTGGTGAACAGCCGCGACATACGCGTGAGCCTGAACCGGCCGCGGGTGGTGAAGGAAGTGTCGAAGGCGCTGGGTGAGGACGTGGCACGGCAACTGGCAGAACAGTTGGGCGGCGGCTATCAAGAGCCTGGCCAGCCGGTGTTGCGCAATAACCTGCCAAGGGATGAAGCGCCGAAGATCCTGCGCTGAAGGGTAATCCTTTGGAAACACACAACCCATGTGGGAGGGGGCTTGCTCCCGATAGCAGGGTGTCAGTCAGCTTAGCTGTAACTGAGACACCGCCATCGGGAGCAAGCCCCCTCCCACACTTTTAACTCGGTTTCTTCAGAGGTACCGAGGTTTACGCCGTTGCGCGATGCAAGCTGGCCAGGAAACCCGCAGCCCCCACGAACAACCCGGCAAACGTGCGGTTCACACGCTTCTGCTGCTTAGGCGTGCGCAACAGGCGCAAGACTTTCGACGCCAACCCCGTATACCCCGCCATCACGATCATATCGACGCTGATCATCGTCGCACCGATGATCAGGTACTGCACCAGCAACGGCGCCTGGGGATTCACGAACTGCGGCAGCACCGCCAGCATGAACACCAGGGCCTTGGGGTTGCTGGCGTTGACCAGGAAACCACGGAACATCATCGCCATTGGCTTGCCGAGCGGGCGTATCGCCGCGTCATCGGCCATGTCCATGGGCAAGGCACGCCATTGCTTGACGGCCAGGTACACCAGGTACGCCACGCCAAACCACTTGATCGCATAGAACGCGGTCGACGACGCCGCCAGAATGGCACCCAAACCGCCCGCTACCACGGCAATCTGCATGGCCAGGCCCAGTTGCAGGCCAATGGCGTTCCAGTAACCGCGCAGGAAGCCGTATTGCAGGCCGCTGGACATCGAAGCGATGGCACCGGCGCCAGGGGAAAGGGAGATGATCCAACTGGCCAGGAAAAAGGCCAGCCACGTGTCGAGTGCCATAGCACACCTCGGGGAAGAGTCAGCGATTGTCGGGCCTTAAGCTAACTCCGCCGAGCAGAGGCTGGCTATAGATTTTTACACGCGGTAAATGCTAGCGGTCGCCAGGGAACACATGGGTGCCGGGCCAACGCCGCACCGAGCGCTGGAAGAACAGGCTGTTAGGCACCTGTACGATGGCGCTGTCGGTGCCTGCCGCTTCCACTTCGATCAGTGTGGTGTAGAGCAAGTTGATCGCCACTACCCTGCCCTTCACGCCGGGCTTGTCGACGGTATCCACCAACTCGACGATGTCACCGAGGCGAAACGGTCCGACGGTAAAGATCAGGATCGCACACAGCAGGTTGGACAACACCGACCACATGGCGAAGAACGCCACTGCCGCCACTGCGACAAACCCCGACAGCGCGGTCCACAACACCGTGGCGGACACACCCAGCCGGCCCAGCACAAAGATCAACGCACTGCCCATGATCAGCCAGCGCAATCCGCCACGCAGGGGCATCAGCAGTTGTGGCGGAAACGGGTAGCGCTCACCCAGGCGCGTCAGGCCCTTGGCGACAAACCGCTGGGCGAGGTAGCCGGCCAGCAGGATCAGCAGGATTTGCACGCCGATCCATACAGGCTCGATCCATTGCGCAGGCAACGGCAGTTGCAAGGCTTCCATCAGGACAGCGCCTCCAGCTCCGCTTGCAGGGTTTCCAGCAGTTCGAGGGCTTCCATCCAGGTTTCCTCCAATTGCCCTTCGCGCACCTTGAGCCTGGCCTGTTCGGCCAGCAGGTCGCGCAGCTCATCCTTGCGCGCAGCCTCGTACACGGCGCTGTCGCCCAGGCTGGCTTCGATCTTGGCCAGGCGCTCGTGCACTTTGCCCAACTCGGCCTCAAGCTTGTCGGCTTCGCGCTTGTGCGGCGCCAACTGCTGGCGCAGTGCGGCAGCGGCCTGGCGCTGGGCTTTCTTATCGGTCTTGTCCGGGTTGACCGGGGTGTTGCTGACCGGCGCATTGCGCAGGCGGTAGTCCGTGAGCCAGCGGGCGTAGTCGTCCAGGTCGCCGTCGAACTCTTCGACCTTGCCATCCGCTACCAGCAGGAAGTTGTCGGTGGTGCTCTTGAGCAAGTGGCGATCGTGAGACACCACCAGGACCGCACCGCTGAACTCCTGCAAGGCCATGGTCAGCGCCAGGCGCATTTCCAGGTCGAGGTGGTTGGTCGGTTCGTCGAGCAGCAGCAGGTTAGGGCGGTCCCAGGCAATCAACGCCAGGGCCAGGCGGGCTTTTTCGCCGCCGGAGAAGTTCAGCACCGGCTCATCGATGCGCGCGCCACGGAAGTCAAAGCCACCGAGGAAGTCGCGCAGGGTTTGCTCGCGCTCGGTCGGCGCCAGGCGTTGCAGGTGCAGCAACGGGCTGGCCTTGGCGTCGAGGGAGTCCAACTGATGCTGGGCGAAGTAGCCCACCACCAGGTTCTCGCCACGGGTCAAACGACCGGCCAGGGGTTGCAGCTCGCCCGACAGGTTCTTGATCAGCGTCGACTTGCCCGCGCCGTTCGGGCCGAGCAAACCGATGCGCGCACCTGGGGTGAGCTGCAGCTTGACCTTCTCCAGGATGGTTTTCTCGCCATACCCCAGGCGGGCATCCGAGAGGTCCAGCAACGGGCTGGAGATTTTCACCGATTCGCGGAACACAAAGTCGAACGGCGAATCGACGTGGGCCGCCGACAGTTCTTCCATGCGCTCCAGGGCCTTGATCCGGCTCTGGGCCTGGCGGGCCTTGGTGGCCTGGGCCTTGAACCGGGCGATGTAGCTTTCCATGTGCGCGCGCTGCGCCTGCTGCTTCTCGAACGCCTGCTGCTGCTGGGCCAGGCGCTCGGCACGCGCCCGTTCGAACGCGGTGTAGCCGCCACGGTAGAGCGTGATCTTCTTCTGTTCGACGTGGGCAATGTTGTCGACCACGGCGTCGAGGAAGTCCCGGTCGTGGGAAATCAGCAGCAAGGTGCCCTGATAGCTCTTGAGGAAGTCCTCCAGCCACAGGATCGCATCGAGGTCCAAGTGGTTGGTCGGTTCGTCGAGCAGCAGCAGGTCCGAGGGGCACATCAGCGCCTGGGCCAGATTAAGGCGCATGCGCCAGCCACCGGAGAAGTCGGCGACCGGACGATCCATCTGTTCGTTGGTGAAGCCAAGACCGGCAAGCATCTTGCGGGCGCGGGCGTCGGCGGTGTAGCCGTCGGCGCTGTCGAGTTCCGCGTGCAGGCGGGCCTGGGCGGCGCCGTCCTGGGCTTTCTCGGCCTCGGCCAGGTCGTGCTGCACCTGGCGCAGGCGCAGGTCGCCATCGAGCACGTAGTCGATCGCGATGCGGTCCAGGGTGTCGATCTCCTGGCGCATATGGGCGATGCGCCAGTCGGCCGGCAGCAAGCAGTCCCCGGAATCCGGGGTCAGCTCACCCAGCAACAGGGCGAACAACGTGGATTTGCCGGCGCCGTTGGCACCGATCAGGCCGGCTTTGTGACCGGCGTGCAGGGTCAGCTCGGCGTCTTCGAGAAGACGTTGCGGGCCACGCTGTAATGTTAGGCTTTGAAGTCGGATCATAATGGCGGCGGAGTCTACCAGCTTCGTTGGCCGCTGGCTTGGGTGTGAATATGAACGCTGACCTGTGGAGCTTTGCTCTCTCGACTTACGCCCGCCCGGGCGTCGAAGCCGCCTGCCTGCGCTTGCAGGAGCAAGGGGCGGACGTGTGCTTGTTGCTCTGCGGCGCGTGGCTGGAACAGCGGGGCGTGGCACTTGAGCCGGAGCGTATGCGCACCCTGCAACAGCTGGCCCGGCCGTGGCAGGCGCAGGTGATCGAACCCTTGCGGCAGTTGCGTGTGCAATGGCGTGCCAAGGTGCAGCAGGATGAGCAACTGGCGGCGCTGCGCGAGCGGGTCAAAGCCCTGGAACTGGATGCCGAACGGCAATTGCTGACGCGCCTGGAAGCGTTGACGCAGGCATGGCCGAAAGGGGAGATGACTCAACCGCGGTGGTTGGAAGGACTGGCGGCTGAGGATGCCGCCAACCTTGACCATGACGCGCTGCAGCAGCTGCGCGTCATGATCACCGGCACTTAGGAAGCGCTGGTTGGGGTGGTGCTTGGCGCTACCGGTGCAGGGGTGCTGCTGGCCGATGCGGTTGGAGCGGTGGTCGCTGCCGGGGTAGCAGCAGGTGCTGCTGGCTTGGCCGGTGCTGGTTTCGCAGCAGCAGGCTTTGCAACTGGCTTGGCGGCTGGCTTTGCAGCCGCAGGTTTGGCAGCCGGTTTTGCAGCAGTAGGTTTGGCGGCTGGTTTGGCGGCAGTGGTTTTAGCTGCTGGCTTCGCGGCCGGCTTTGCAGCAGCGGTTTTAGCAACTGGCTTCGCGGCTGGTTTCGCAGCAGCGGTTTTAGCCGCTGGCTTCGCGGCTGGTTTCGCAGCAGCGGTTTTAGCAACTGGCTTCGCGGCTGGTTTCGCAGCAGCGGTTTTAGCCGCTGGCTTCGCGGCTGGTTTCGCAGCAGCGGTTTTAGCAACTGGCTTCGCGGCTGGTTTCGCAGCAGCGGTTTTAGCAACTGGCTTCGCGGCTGGTTTCGCAGCAGCGGTTTTAGCAACTGGCTTCGCGGCTGGCTTTGCAGCAGCAGTTTTGGTCGCTGGCTTCACGGCTGGCTTTGCAGCAGCAGTTTTGGTCGCTGGCTTCACGGCTGGTTTTGCAACAGCGGTTTTAGCCGCTGGCTTGGCTGGCGCTTTAGCCGGAGCACGGGCACCCAGCACTTTAGCTACGGCTTCCTTCACACGACCAACACCCTGGGCCAGTTTCAGGCTTTCTTGAGCATCTTTTTTGAGTTGGGAAATGTAGGTGCGGGTTTCAGCTTGACGATCCTTGAGAGCATCCAGCAGGTCTTCGAGTTCTTTTACCGCGTCTTTGGCTTTGGCTTGTGCCTTGGCCTTGCCGGCAGTGGCGGCGTCTTGCAGTTTGGTGCGGGATTTGTGCAGCTTTTCTTGCGCTTTACCGCGTTGTTTTTCCAGCTTGGCGAGCAGTTTTTCTGCATCGGCCAACGCTTGGGAACATGCGCTTTCCAGATGTTCGAGCAAGCTGCCCGACAATTGTTGGAGTAAATGCAACGGGGTATTTACAGGCTTCTGTTTGGCCGACATGGTTTACCTCCTGGCTGACGTGGGTGCGGCTCATACTAGCCCTCTGCTCTTACCGCCGCTAGGGCATGTTGACAGTATCGTTTGCGTTGCGTTGCAACGTGCGAAAATTCTTATCGATATAACGAAAACACGCGGCACTTTTTACGCACTCGCACTGGCATAATCCGTCGCACTTTCGGCAGGAGAATGCCCATGTCGCGTTACCTTTTCCTTGTGCTGGGCCTGGCGATTTCCACGGCCAATGCGAGCGAGCAATCACCGTCAAAAACCACGCCCCAAGACCAGCACGACCTCGCCTACAGCCTGGGCGCCAGCCTCGGTGAGCGCCTGCGCCAGGAAGTCCCGGACCTGCAGATCCAGGCCTTGATCGACGGCCTCAAGCAAGCCTATCAAGGCAAGCCGCTGGCGTTGGATAACACGCGCATCGAACAGATTCTTGCCGAGCACGAAGCGCAGGCCGAAGCCGACGCCCAAGCGCCTAAAAGCGAAAAGGCGCTCGCCGCCGAGCAGCAGTTTTTAACCAGGGAAAAAGCCGTGAAAGGGGTGCGCGAGTTGGCCGATGGCATCCTGCTCACGGAACTGACACCCGGCACTGGTAACAAGCCTGGCGCGAATGATCAGGTCCAGGTGAACTACGTTGGACGATTGCCCGATGGCACGGTCTTCGATCAGAGCACACAACCCCAGTGGTTTCGCCTGGACAGTGTGATCAGCGGCTGGAGCAGCGCGTTGCAGCAGATGCCGGTCGGGGCCAAATGGCGCCTCGTGATCCCATCGGCCCAAGCTTATGGAGGCGACGGTGCCGGCGAGCTGATCCCGCCGTATACGCCACTGGTATTCGAGATCGAATTACTCGGCACCCGTCATTGAGCCAATAAAAAACGGTGCGCCATGCGCACCGTTCTTATCTCGCCCGCAAAGGTCAGGCCTGGGGGACAGCTTCTTCCTTATGGGCGTTGTGGAGCACTTCGATCAGGCAATCTTCCAGTTCGAAACGCTCATGGAGCAGGCCACCCAACTCCTTGAATTTCTCAGCAACGCACTGGCCGGCATCACACAGGTCGGTGAACGCCAGCAGTTTCTCAGTGATGACATCGATACGCGGGTAAAGGGTCTCGGCCAGTTCCAGACCACGCTTATCATCGAAGGCTTCCGCCTCTTTGGTCAACTGCTCGTAGACACCGAAATGGCCAGCAGACACATAGTCCACCAACACTTCACAGAACTCCTGCAACGGCTTGCGATTCTCAGCCAGGGCCTCGGGCTTGGCGCCGAGAGCATCAAAGGCCCGAACCAGTTCGTGACGTGCCTTCAACCAGCTGTCGATCAGCTTGTGCACCCCACCCCAGCGTTCCTGAGCATTCTGACAACTTTCCAGCATGATGATCTCTCTTCCCTATAGGGGCGCTGCCGCCTGATGCCCGCGCAACACTTCAAGGATAAAACAGCAGCGGGACAAGGCCGCGTCTGACAAACGGTTTCAATAACGCGTGCGGGCCAGATTATGCCCCCATGACTATGGCTTCAAGGTACGCAGGAGAGAAAGTTCATACAAGTGTTTAATCCCGTCCTACAAACTGCGGCCTCCGATCAGTGGCCCGCTGAGCGCAACGGACGGCTCAAGAACAGTCGGGAAAATTGCATGACACCGAGGATCAACATGCCCAGGAAGAACAACAGGCTCCACTCGGGAAGGCTCAGGTCAAATAGCGTCCAGCTTATTTCCATACAATCGACCGTGCCTTCGACCGTCAATTGCAACGCCTGCCACAGCGACAGGTTCTCGAGCATGTGACTGAGACTGGGCCAGCAATCGGCGGCCTGATCCGCTGCGGCATTTTGCAGCAGCACCTGGCGTACGGCGGTGATGGCACCCAGCAACGCACAGACCATGCTCGTAAACCCGTACAAGTAAAAAGTGGAACGCCTGGGGTTGTGGATAGCGGCGACCAGATTGATCAGCGTGAAGGCAGCCAGAAAGGCCCGTTGCATCTGGCACAGGAAACAAGGGCGTAACGAGGCACCGAACTCAAGATAGAAGGACGCACCCAACGTCAGCGCACCCGCCATGAACGCAAGGAAAAACAAGGAGCGTGAAGGGGCCAAAGACATGCTTTATCCGCATCGCGAGAGATAGGTCGTTACGTTAGAGGAAAGGCCTGACCCCTTTCAATACGCGCCAGAGCAGACGATTCCGTGAGAACGTAGGGACATCCCGTCAGAGAATGGAAGACTTGAAGCGCATGAACGTAGGAGTTTGCTTCAAAGCCCCTCAGGGCCGGCATATGCGCAGCATTGAAGGGCTGGTCATCAGAAATATCTGAGCCAACCCTAGACTTCTTCCTGCATCAAACTCGGGCAGGAACTGGCAGCGGAGACGCCAGCAAGCGGTTATCCAATAAGCCCAGGCCTTCCTGGAACAACTGGTTGCTGCGCTCGGTGTCGCCCAACTGCGCCAACAGCCGCGCCAGTTCGGCACAGGCCTCGGGATTACGTTGCACCTGCAGGCTGCTTTCCAGGTAATCACGCGCCTTGCCCCACAGGCTGTTTTGCAGGCACAGACGACCCAATGTCAACAACAGGCTGGCATCGCCCGGGTGGTCCTTTAGCCAGCCCTCGGCAAACTTCAATTGCCGGGCAGGATCACTGCCGCGCAGCAGGCCGTAGAGACGAATCAGGTGGCTGTCGTAGCCGCGCTTGATGGCACCGCGCAACGCCTCCTCCGCCTTGGCATCGGCGCCCAATTGACGCAGTTGCTCGGCATAGGCCAGGACCAGTTGCGGCTCCTGGCGCTGGGCGGAAGTGAGCTGTTGCCAGGCCCGCTCAAGAGACTGCAGGCCGGCTTCGCCCTGCTCTTCGCGCTGGGCCGCCAGGCTCAGGTTCTCCCCCCAGGCACGCCGCTCCAATTCGGCCAATTCGCCGGCGGGCAGTACCTTATCCTTGCGCAGCTCCGGCAACAGGCGGATTACCGACGACCAGTCGCCACGCTGCTGGTGCAGACGCTGCAATTGGCGCAGCACTTGGCCGTTGTGGGGATGACGCTCGTGCATGGCCTGCAAGGTGGTGAGCGCGCCGTCAGTATCGCCACGGTCCAATTGCAACTGCGCATGGCTCAAGGCAACCGCCAGCTCGGCCTGGGGCTGACGCTCCAGGGCGCGCTCGAGCAAACCGTCCGACTCTTCATAACGGCCCTGCTCATTCGCCGCCCGGGCCGCGCCCAGGTAGTACAGCAATGGCTGGCGCTCGGCTTCGGCGGCACGGTGCAGGTGACGTTCGGCACTGGCCCAACGGCCTTCGGCGAGGTCCATCTGGCCCTGTTCAATGGCGATCTGCACGCGGCGACTGCGGTTACGTCGTGACCACGGGTTGACCACGCCACCCGAGGTGGTGACCAGGCTCAGCAATACGCGGATCAAGTAGATAGCCAGGGCGAAGACAAACACCGCCACCACGGTAGCCCATAGGCTCGACTCGTAGTGCAGCACATGAGGATAGGTAATCAGCACGTAGCCGGTGTGTTTCGAAATGCCCACGGCCAGTGCCAGGGCGATTGCAATCGCCAGCACCAGGATCACATAGAAACGCTTCATCGGCTCTACTCCTGCTTCGCCGACGTGGCCGCCGGCGTGGATGCCGCCTTGGCTTCGTCAGCAGACAGATGACGACGTTCGAGGTACGCCTGCACCGCAGCCAGGCTCGCCGCCAGGTCCGGGGTCACCACCGAGACAGCCTTGGGCTCAAGCTCGGCGATACGCGCCAGCATCGCCTTGCTCTGCGGGTTGTCCTGGTTGAAGTTGTCCTGCAACACGCTGCGAGCCTCACCCAGGGAGCGGCTGTACACCGCCGATTCACCATTGAGCGCCGCCCATTGTGCTTGCTCCAGGGCCAGGCTGAGGGCCAGGCGTACCTGGTTCAGGCCTTGACCGGCGAGCAGTGGACGAATGTTGTCGTCGGGGTTGAAGTCGATGCGGAAGTAACGGGAAATCTGCTCCCACCACTGGCTCCAACGGCTGTCCGTATCGGTGCTCGGACGCCCCTGGGATGCGGGCTCGGTCAGTTGATACTCAGGGGCAATGGCCGCCAGTTGCACGACCTGATCACGCAAGGCCGCCAATTGCAGATACAGCCCGGTGCGATCCGGCTGCTCAGTACTGCGCAACGCGGCAAGGCTCTTGGCCAGCTGCTCGCGGGCAGCGTAGGAGCCCGGATCGCTTTGCTCGCGAAGAATCTCGTCGGCGCCCTGGACGAGGGCCTGGGCGCTGTTGATGTCTTGCAAGGCAGACAAGCGCAAACTCGCCAGGCGAATCAGGTGCTCGGCCTCAGCCAGGCGCCAATCCTTGCGGCTGGCACCCAGCACGGTTTCCAGGCGCTGGCTCAAGCGCTGCTGGTCACCCTGCAACTGGGCCACCAGCCGACGGCGCTCCTCAAGCTCATCCGCACCCGGCAGTTGCGCCAGGCGTGCAGCCAGTTGTTGCTGGCTTTGCTTGAGGGCCTGGGATTGGTCATCCAGGGTCTGCACTTGACCCAGTTGGTGCTGGCTGCTGGCTTGCAGGGCACGAACCTGCCAGAGACCCCAACCGCCGGCGGCAACACCCGCAGCGCCAAGCAGCAGGGCGACAACTGCCAGGCCATTGCCGCGGCGCGGCGCGGTGACCGGTGACTCAACCGACGCATCAAGTGCGGGTTGGGTTTCATCTTTAGGCAAGGCTGTTTCGCTCACGTATCCGTCCTTTGCGTATCAGAGAGTGGGAACGGCATGACTCCGTAACGCCACTAACAAAGCCGCGGCACTCGCGCCGCGACAATCCACAACTTTTTCTGCGCCAGCGGCCCGCGCCATCTCGGCGACTCGCGGGCTGGGCACGAACAACGGCAGCTGCGCCACCTGTGGCCAATCGGATCCGGCCAGGGCCTGCAGGTGCAAAAAACCCTGCCCACTGCTGACCACCAGGCCGTTCAAGCGTTCCAACTGGATGTGCCGGGTCAGTACACCGGTGTCGTAGGCCGGAAGGAAACGACGATACAACTCCAAGTAGTCGACACTAGCACCTTGCTCGCGCAAACGCTCAGCCAGCAGCTCCCGCCCCCCCTCGCCGCGCAGGATCAACACCCGCGCACCGGGCCGTGCGATAGCCTCGCGCAACGCAGGCAATTGAAGCAAGGCCTCGCTGTCGTCGCCGGTTTGGGGATAGTGAACGGGAAGGCCGTGATCAGCCAGGACCTGCGCGGTGGCCGCACCGACGCTGAACCACGGCAGTTGCGGCCAGGCTTGATCCAACTGCTGCACGGCAAGCCGCGCGGCCGGTTTGCTCACCACGATCACTGCACAGTAGCGGCCAAGATCACCGAAGACGGCCTGTTGTTCGGGGGTAACGGGTAACGGTTCGATGTCCAGCAAAGGCAAGCTGCTGCTGAAGATACCGGCTTCGGACAACGCCGCCGCCAGGGCCGCCGACTCCTCGGCAGGCCGTGTCAGCAGCACGCGCCAACCGGTCACTGCGGGCCGGCCTCGCCGTAGACTTTTTGCAGAATGGCGCCAGCGCCCTTGTCCAGCAGCTCTTCAGCCACCTGGACACCCAGGGCGATGGCGTCACGCTGCGGACCACGGATTTCAGCAGTCAGCAGAGTGCCCCCATCCGGATCCCCAACCAGGCCACGCAGCCACAGGTTTTCACCTTCGAGCACGGCGTAGCAGGCGATCGGCACCTGGCAGCCACCGTTGAGGTGCTTGTTCAGGGCGCGTTCGGCCGTGACACGCACTTCGGTCTCGTAGTGATCCAGGGGGTTGAGCAACGCGTGGATTTCACGGTCGGCAGTGCGGCATTCGATGCCCACGGCGCCTTGCCCGCCAGCAGGCAGGCTGTCTTCGACGCTGATGGCCGAGGTGATGCGGTCTTCGAAGCCCAAACGGATCAGGCCGGCGGCGGCGAGGATGATCGCGTCATACTCACCGGCATCGAGCTTGGCCAGGCGGGTGTTGACGTTGCCGCGCAGGAAGCGAATCTGCAGGTCCGGACGACGGGTCAACAGCTGTGCCTGGCGACGCAGGCTGGAGGTACCGACAATGCTGCCCAGGGGCAGGTCATCCAAAGACGCAAAGGTATTGGAAACGAAGGCGTCACGCGGGTCTTCACGCTCACAGATGCAAAACAGGCCCAGGCCTTCTGGGAAGTCCATGGGCACGTCTTTCATTGAGTGCACAGCGATGTCGGCTTCGTTTTCCAGCAGCGCGGTTTCCAGTTCCTTGACGAACAGGCCCTTGCCGCCGATCTTCGACAGCGGCGAGTCGAGCAGCTTGTCGCCGCGACTGACCATGGGCACCAGGGTCACCTTGAGGCCGGGATGGGCCTGCTCAAGGCGTGCTTTGACGTATTCGGCCTGCCACAAGGCCAGGGCGCTTTTACGGGTGGCGATGCGGATTTCGCGAGAGGACATGGATCAATCCGTACTGAATAGATACGGCAGATAATAACAGCTCAGGCAAATACGCTTTGATTTGAATCAGCAAGTGCGGGGCCTCCCTGGCCACGTCGCACCGGGATAATGAATGCAGGCTTGCCAAAACCCTCGGGCTAAAGCTGCTGCATCATCTTGCGCACGCCGGCGACATGGCGCCGGCTGACGATCAACGCATCCCCGTTAAGCCCTTTGAGGAATAACTGAAAGTGCCCGAGGGGCGTGCGCTGCAGGCGCTCGATTCGCTCACGGGCCACCAGCGCGTTCCGGTGGATTCGCACGAAGCGGTCACCGAACTCATCCTCAAGGGCCTTGAGCGGCTCATCGAGCAACACTTCGCCAGCCTCATGCCGCAGGGTCACGTACTTGTGATCGGCAATGAAGTAGACCACCTGGTCCAAGGGGATCAACTCGATGCCTTTGCGTGTGCGGGCGCTGATATGGCTGCGCGGCCCGTTGCCGCTTTGGGCGGCTGGCTGGGTCAGGGCAGCGAGTTGGGCGCGATTGGGACGTTCGGCTTTCTTCAGGGCCCTGAGCAAGGCCTCGGCAGTCACTGGCTTGACTACGAAGCTGACACCACTGGCTTCCAGTGTCTGCGCGGCAAACTCTTCTTGCGCGGCACACAACACCACGGCAGGTGGCGATTCGCGCTCACTCAGGCGGGCAGCAACTTGCAGGCCATCGAGGCCCGGCATGCGGATATCGAGCAACACCACGTCCGGCTTGAGGCTGTCGATCAACGTCAACGCCTCCTCGCCGCTGGTGGCACTCGGTTCAAGGACTGTATAACCCTCGAGTTCACTGACCAAACGGCTCAGTCGCTCGCGGGCTTGGGGTTCGTCATCAACGATCAGGACATTCATATAGCGCTGGATTCCTGCGTGAGTCTCGCACAAGGATAGCGTAGACAGGTGCGGTGACTTGCGTCACAGCGATCCACGCTAAGACTAGCGCGAGCGGCAAAAAGTGCCCTGACAGCGGCACCCATATTTACCCGGACCTGTTCAATAGCGCCCAAGACCTGCTGCCTTCGGGCATCGTCGTAGGGTTTGCTGATACACAATCCGAATACCCCCCTTTTAAATGGATAGTCAGGCTCTGACCGCATTACCCGACTTTGGTGCATTCACACACTATCAGTCCAACTGTAGACGCTCGCCGAGACGATATTGCTCAATCGTCAAATATCGTATCAATAAGCACCTGTCTCCAGTCTCGTCCCGGACGCGGTCGGCGGCAAGGCACTTAGCCATCCTTTGCACAAATAAAAATGCCGACGACCCGCGGCACCGCCTCCAAGGGCAACCCTGTTATTATCGCCGGCACACTTTCATGCCTCTTAATAAGCAGACCACGAGCGAACCCATGAGCACCGACAAGACCAACCAGTCCTGGGGCGGCCGCTTCAGTGAACCCGTCGACGCCTTCGTCGCCCGCTTCACCGCCTCCGTCACCTTTGACCAGCGCCTGTACCGCCACGACATCATGGGCTCCATAGCCCACGCGACAATGCTGGCCAAGGTCGGCGTGCTGACCGACGCCGAGCGCGACAGCATCATCGATGGCCTGACCACCATCCGTGGTGAGATCGAAGCCGGTACGTTCGACTGGCGTGTCGACCTGGAAGACGTGCACATGAACATCGAGGCCCGTCTCACCGACCGTATCGGTGTGACCGGCAAGAAACTGCACACCGGTCGTAGCCGTAACGACCAGGTGGCCACCGACATCCGCCTGTGGCTGCGCGATGAAATCGACCTGATCCTGGCCGAAATCACCCGCTTGCAGAAAGGCTTGCTGGAGCAGGCCGAGCGTGAGGCGGACACCATCATGCCTGGCTTCACCCACCTGCAAACCGCACAACCCGTGACCTTCGGCCACCACCTGCTGGCCTGGTTCGAGATGCTCAGCCGCGACTACGAGCGCCTGGTGGATTGCCGCAAGCGCGCCAACCGCATGCCGCTCGGCAGCGCAGCCCTGGCCGGCACCACCTACCCGATCGACCGTGAGTACACCGCACAACTGCTGGGTTTCGACGCCGTCGGCGGCAATTCCCTGGACGGCGTGTCCGACCGCGACTTCGCCATCGAATTCTGCGCCGCCGCCAGCATCGCGATGATGCACCTGTCGCGGTTCTCCGAAGAGCTGGTGCTGTGGACCAGTGCGCAATTCCAGTTCATCGACCTGCCGGATCGCTTCTGCACCGGCAGCTCGATCATGCCGCAAAAGAAAAACCCCGACGTGCCCGAACTGGTGCGTGGCAAGAGCGGCCGTGTATTCGGCGCACTGATGGGCCTGCTGACCCTGATGAAAGGCCAGCCTTTGGCCTACAACAAGGACAACCAGGAAGACAAGGAACCGCTGTTCGATGCCGCCGACACCCTGCGCGACTCGCTGCGCGCGTTTGCCGACATGATCCCGGCGATCAAGCCCAAGCACGCGATCATGCGTGAAGCGGCCCTGCGCGGTTTCTCCACGGCGACTGACCTGGCGGACTACCTGGTACGCCGTGGCCTGCCGTTCCGCGACTGTCACGAGATCGTTGGCCATGCAGTGAAATACGGCGTCGACACCGGCAAGGACCTGGCGGAAATGAGCCTGGAAGAGCTGCGCCAGTTCAGTGACCAGATCGAACAGGACGTGTTTGCCGTGTTGACCCTGGAAGGCTCGGTGAATGCCCGTAACCACGTGGGCGGTACCGCGCCGGCACAGGTGAAGGCTGCAGTCGCTCGCGGCCAGGCCCTGCTCGCCAGCCGCTGAAAAAGGTGGGAGGGGGCAACCCCCTCCCACATTTGATCATTTTTTGGCCGCAACCATCGCCATGAACGCCGGCATCGCGGCCTCCCTGTCCGCCGCCACCTTCTGCGCATTAGGCATGGCATGCAGTCGCTCCAGCAACGCTCTGGCCGCCGGCAATTCAGCCAACAGGTCCAGGCCAAACAGCTTCTCGCCCACCGCACAGGCGAGGTTCACGCTGTACATGAAATACAGATCCGCAATCGTAAAGCCCTCCCCCGCCACAAAAGGCGCGAACTTGCCGTGACGGCCTAAAGAGCCGATCCCCAGCAGCAACTCAGCCCTGGATTTCGCCTTGATCGCCTCCGGCACCGGCATACCGAAAAACGCCTCGGCAAAACACGCGCGGGCGGGCAATTCGATGTACAGCTCGATTTCCCTGCACAACGCCAGCACTTGGGCACGCTGGAACGGGTCGGCCGGCAACAGCGACGGGCCTTCCTGGGAGTGCTCGATGTATTCGAGGATCACACTGGTTTCGTTGATAAACCCCAGCTTCACGCCCAGCACCGGCACCTTGCCACGCGGGCTGACCGCCAGGGCTTCAGGGGTTTGCCCGGCATAAAAGGGCACCTCCTCAAAAGCCAGGCCTTTCTCCAGCAGTGCCAGTTTCACCATGTTGTAGTAGTTGCTGACCGAGAATCCGTAAAGCTTGAGCATCGCAAAGCCTCCAGGCCGTGTGCGGGGTTGGCTGCAGGAGTTATAGATCCCAGGGCCGGTCCTGACCAGCAGCATCACCTGCCTGAATGGGGGTAGACTGGCGCCCTTTCCTTGAGGAGCCTGCCATGAGCGAGCCGACCGATATCGACAGCGACGAAGAAGAGTTCACCGAAAACACCTTGATCGAAGCGATCGAAAACCAGATCGAAAGCGACAATCCGCCCGCTGCCAAGGCCACTTTCAATAAACTGACCCTGGTGGGCTATGAACGTGAAGAGATCCTGAATCTCATGGCCCATGTGCTGGCTTTCGAGATCGACGCGATGCTGGATGATGACCGCGCATTCAATACCGAATGGTATGAAACAGCGCTGCGGGCACTGCCTGAGCTGCCGCCCGAAAAGGAATAATCCCGGCACACCGCAACACGCTGGACAGTTCGGCAAAGTGCGTTCACCTTATGGCCTGCTAGCCTCTAATAAATTTTAGAAAGTCTGGAGTCCTTATGTCGTATACCCCTGAGTTGGTTGCCGAACTGGAAATCCTTGTACTCTTCCCCTTGGACAGCACCAAGGAAGGTCTGAAAGTCCATCAGACCGCCGCTCCCTCTGCCATCGCCGCTGCCAAGCGCCTCCATGCGAAAGGACTTATCGATCAACCGGACGGAGGCTACCTGACCAGCCTTGGCCGGGACGCTGCAGAGCAGGCCCAAACCCTGCTGACCATCCTGAGCACCGCCAACACCAAAGAAGCCGCCTGATCCGTATACCGCCCATGGAGTCCGGCTCTTGCGGACTCCGAGGGCACTGCTGTGCAACGGCCCGGTTTTTGACGTCAAAAACCATTTCCCTCTAAACCTCCTACGCGACTGGCTGTAAACTCCTACATGGCCGCCCGCGTCGGGCCCTGCGAGCCACCGAGTTCGACATGACCCGCACCCATGAAATCCGCCCTGACCTGGACGAAGGCATCGACCGCAAGGTGCTGGCCCAATTGCGTGCGCGCTTCATGGCCCTCAATGAAGGTCGCATGGCTCGTGCCGTCGAAGGGCTGACGCCGCGCCAGCAAAGCGTGCTGACCCTGCTGCCGCTGTTTTTTCACGTCAATCACCCACTGTTGCCGGGGTATGTCTCGGGCAGTACGCCGGCCGGGCTGTCGAACTTCGAGCCCGACGCCCAGGCACTCACGGAAGCCCAGCGCCTGACCCGCTCGTTCTCTTACAAGCCGCGTCCAGTCAATCAACCCAAACCGATCCACGGTCTGTTCCTGATGGGCAGCCTCGGCACCCTCGCCCAGGCCGACCAGAGCGACATGGATGTGTGGGTGTGCCACGCACCCGACCTGGGCGAAAACGAGCTCGCGGAGCTGCGTAAAAAATGCCAACTGCTGGAAGCCTGGGCCCTGGGCATGGGCGCAGAAGCGCACTTCTTCCTGATTGAGCCGACGCGCTTTGTACTCGGCGAGCGCGACACCCAACTCAGCTCCGACGACTGCGGCACGACCCAGCATTACCTGTTGCTGGACGAGTTTTACCGCACAGCCATCTGGCTGGCCGGGCGTACGCCGATCTGGTGGCTGGTGCCGGTGTATGAAGAGACCCGCTATGCGGAATTCACCCACACACTGATCTCCAAGCGTTTTATCCGCGCCGATGAAACCCTCGACCTCGGCCACCTGGCGCGTATCCCTCCCGGTGAATTCATCGGTGCCGGGCTGTGGCAACTGTTCAAGGGCATCGAGTCGCCCTACAAGTCGGTGCTCAAGCTGCTATTGACCGAGGTCTACGCCAGCGAGCACCCGAACGTGCACTGCCTGAGCCTGCGCTTCAAGCGCGCGGTGTTCGCCAACCAGATGGACCTGGATGAGCTGGACCCGTACATCGTGGTGTACCGCCGTATCGAGGAATATCTCAAGGCACGCAACGAGCCGGAGCGCCTGGAGCTGGTGCGTCGCGCCCTGTACCTGAAGGTCAACCGCAAGCTCAGCGCCGGTCAGCGCAGCACCAGTTGGCAGCGGCTGTTGCTGGAGCGCCTGGCCCACGAGTGGGGCTGGGACCAACGCCAACTGGCGCTGCTGGACAGCCGCAGCCAGTGGAAAGTGCGCCAGGTGGCCTCCGAGCGCCGCGCCCTGGTCAGCGAGCTGAACTACAGCTATCGCTTCCTGACCCAGTTCGCTCGTACCGAACAGACCGTCAGCCTGATCAACAAGCGCGACCTCAATGTGCTGGGACGGCGCCTGTATGCCGCCTTTGAACGCAAGGCCGGCAAGGTTGAATTCATCAACCCCGGCATCGCCCCGGACCTGGCCGAAGACACCCTGACCCTGGTGCAATCGCCCAACCGCAAGGAGCCCGGCCAGCACCACTGGGGCCTGTACAACGGTAATCTCACGGCCCTGGAATGGGAGCACTTCGCGCCGATCAAGCGCAGCCGCGACCTGTTGGAAATGCTCACCTGGTGCCACCGCAACGGCGTCATCGACAGCAGCACGCGCCTGGCGCTGCACCCCGGCACCAGCGACATGACCGAATTCGAGCTGTTCAACCTGCTGGGCAGCCTGCAGCAGGCTATCGCCCTGCCCCTGGCCAGCGTTGATGAAGCGCGCCTGCTGCGCTCGGCGGTGCCCGAGGAAGTGTTGCTGCTGATCAACGTCGGCGTCGACCCGCTCAAGCATCATCGCGACCTGAATATCCTGATGACCACCGAGCGCACCGACTCCCTGAGCTATGCCGGTGTGCGAGACAACCTGGTACTGACCCTCGATCAGGTCACGCTCAACAGCTGGAACGAGGTGATGGTCAGCCGCTACGACGCCCCCCATGCCCTGCTCGATTGCCTGCGCGACTACCTCAATCAACTGCCGTCGGATCATCTGCCTCGGCTGCGGGTGCGCTGCTTCTGTCACAACCGCGCGCAGTTCATTGCCCAGCGAGTGGAAGAAATCTTCGACACCGCACAGAACCTGCTGCTGGGTCAGGGCAATCACCGCTACTTGCTCCAGGTACAGCAGCACTATCACGTGATGGAGTTGATGCCCGGCCAGGCCTCCCACGTATCACTGGCGACCCAGGATGCGCTGGTCGCCTACCTCAGCGAAGAATTGGCCAGCTACAGCCCGCTGCACCTGGATGCCATGGCCCTGGAAGACCACGACCTGGCGCTGTTGCTGCCCATGGGCATGGCCGATTGCGTGCAAGTGTTCTACCGGGTCAACGAAGGCTTCGCCGAGCTGTATGTGCTGGATGAATTCAACGCGCTCTGGCAGCAACGCTTGCCGTTTCATGATGAGCAGAGCCTGTTGGCGCCGTTGCAGCGCTTTTTGCAGTCGATAATCTATCGCCGGGAAGCACTGTCGCCCCTGGACACGCAACAACCGTTGGGTGAGGTGCAAATCTTGTACTACCAACTGCTGCCGTCAGGCAGCACGCGCGCGCGTGGGGTGGAGCCGCGGCCAGCCCCGCAGAACCCCGCGAACAAACCGTTTTATGACGTGCAGGCGATTATCGGCAAGGCGGCGCCGGGCCAGGTGGGCATAACCCTGTACTGCAATCAGCGGGAGTTTTCCGAGCTGGAGTTTGGCGACCAACTGTTTGCAGTGGTCGCCCAGGAAATCGTCGGGCAACGCCGGGAAACCGAGCGCTACCGCTGCTACATCACCGACCTCGACCTGTCGGGGCTGCTCGGTGATGTGCAAAGCCCAAGCAATTTGTACCTGCGCTACAAGGCCGAGCTGGAGCTCGCGCTGAATGAGGCGCTGAGCCAGGTCTAGAGAGGGAAGGCGCCGCCATCCTTGGGCTGACCATCAACACTGAGCAGCTCAAGCTTGAGGGTCTTGCCGCCCGGTGCCGGCCAATCGATGTGCTGCCCTACCTGCAGGCCAAGCAAGGCACTGCCCACCGGGGCCAGGACCGAAATCTTGCCTTCATCGGCATTCGCATCTTTCGGGTAGACCAGGGTCAGGTGGTAGTCCTTGCCGCTGCCTTGCTCACGGCAATGCACACTGGAGTTCATGGTCACGACCGTTGCAGGCACTTCATCGTGGCCAACCACTTCTTCGGCGCGGTCGAGTTCGGCTTGCAGTGCAATAACGCCCGGCTGCGTCTCGTCCATACGGTCGATCAATTGCTCAAGACGCTGCACATCAAGACGGGTGAGGATGATGGAAGGTGCGGTCATGATTCAGGCAGACTCCTTTTTTCTGCACAAAAAAGCAAAACCCCGCCAGGAAAAGGCGGGGTTCTCACGGGCCTCGATGAGTTGAGGCGTATCCGGACACTACCACAGCACCGTAAATAAACAAGACGGGCTCAAGGCGCGGCCTTGCGTTGCTCGGCCTGGGCCACGATCACTCGGCGCCGCTGATCATCGGCGGAGCGCCATTCACGGATGTCTTCCACATGGCGGAAGCAGCCGAGGCAGACTTTTTGCTCGTCCAGGCGACACAAACTGATACAAGGTGACGGCACCGCCGGGCTGACATTACTGAACAGCGGCTTGGGCGGGCGTACAGGCGCAGGCTGGGTCACGGTCAGATCTCGTCGAAATCCAGCTCGGCGCCGGTATATTCGTGGACCAGGCGCGCGAGCATCTCGCCCAGCAACTCTTCACTCTTGTCACACTGCCATTTGCCGCTTTCTTCGTCGTAGTCGAAGTGGACGCCACCGGAGCGCGCCGCCAGCCACAGCTGACGCAGCGGCTCCTGGCGGCTGAAGATCAGTTGCTGGCCACTCTCGAACTTGACGGTCAGCACACCGGCCGAGTTTTCCAGATCCACATCCAGGTCGCTGTCGTCGAAAATATCTTCCAGCTTCTCTTGGGTGGCATCCACCAGGTCGTGAAAACGGGCTTCGGTCAAACTCATTGTGGCAACCTCGAAAGTGTCTGGTTTTGCTCAAGCGCCGCACGATACGGGCGAGCCCCGCCGATTGCAAAGGATACCGATTTCAACACGATTGACGGTGTGAAATATCCTCAACCAGCGTAGTCCGCTTCCCGACCATCTCGGCAAACCCCCGCCGGACGGGTATTTCAGCGCATAGGCAAGCTGGCGGGTGGTCGGTATACTCGGGCGCAATTAATGCATATTCAAGGATTTCGCCATGAAGCGCCTGATCTCTTCCCTTGCTGCGCTCGTCGCGGTCGCTTGCCTCGTTAGTGCCTGTGGTCAAAAAGGCCCGCTGTACCTGCCCGATGACAGCAAAGACCCGAATGAACAGGCGCAATCGTCGCAAAAGCCCTCCAAAGCGCATAAGCACGACACCTACGAATAAGGGAGCTCCATGGACGCTTTTAACTACCGGGACGGCGAGCTGTTCGCGGAAGGCGTGGCGTTGTCCGCGATTGCCCAGCGCTTTGGTACCCCGACCTACGTGTACTCCCGTGCGCATATCGAAGCCCAATACCGCTCGTTCACCGACCCGCTCGATGGCGTACCGCACCTGGTGTGCTACGCAGTCAAGGCCAACTCCAACCTGGGTGTACTGAATGTCCTGGCGCGTCTGGGCGCCGGTTTCGACATCGTCTCCCGTGGCGAGCTGGAACGGGTCCTGGCCGCCGGCGGCCAGGCTGACAAGATCGTGTTCTCCGGCGTAGGCAAGAGCCGCGAAGACATGCGCCGGGCCCTGGAAGTCGGCGTACATTGCTTCAACGTAGAGTCCACCGACGAGCTGGAACGCCTGCAAGTCGTCGCCGCCGAGATGGGTGTTCGTGCGCCGATCTCACTGCGCGTCAACCCGGACGTCGATGCCGGCACCCACCCGTACATTTCCACCGGTCTCAAAGAGAACAAGTTCGGCATCGCCATTGCCGACGCCGAAGACGTGTACATCCGTGCCGCCCAGCTGCCGAACCTGGAAGTGCTGGGTGTCGACTGCCATATCGGCTCGCAACTGACCACACTGCCGCCGTTCCTGGATGCCCTCGACCGCCTGCTGGCATTGATCGACCGCCTGGGCGAATGCGGCATCTACCTGCACCACATCGACCTCGGTGGTGGCGTGGGCGTGCGTTATCGCGATGAAGAGCCACCGGCGATCGCCGACTATATCCAGGCCGTGCGCGAGCGCATCGAAGGCCGCGACCTGACGCTGATGTTCGAGCCGGGCCGCTATATCGTCGCCAATGCCGGCGTGCTGCTGACCCAGGTCGAGTACCTCAAGCACACCGAGCACAAGGACTTCGCCATCGTCGATGCGGCGATGAACGACCTGATCCGCCCGGCGCTGTACCAGGCCTGGATGAATGTCACCGCGGTGACGCCTCGCAACAGCGAAGCACGCGCCTATGACATCGTCGGCCCGATCTGCGAGACCGGCGACTTCCTGGCCAAGGATCGTCAACTGGCCCTGGAAGAAGGCGACCTGCTGGCCGTGCATTCGGCCGGTGCCTACGGGTTTGTCATGAGTTCCAACTACAACACCCGCGGACGTACCGCCGAGGTGTTGGTGGACGGTGATCAAGCGTTGGAAGTGCGTCGCCGCGAGACGGTAGCCGAGTTGTATGCTGGCGAAAGCCTGCTGCCGGAGTAAGCCATGCTGCTGCGTTTTACCAAGATGCACGGGCTGGGCAATGATTTCATGGTCCTCGACCTGGTCAGCCAGCACGCGCACATCCTGCCCAAGCACGCTAAACAGTGGGGCGACCGGCATACCGGGATTGGCTTCGACCAATTGCTGATCGTCGAGGCGCCAAGCAACCCGGAGGTGGATTTCCGTTATCGGATCTTCAACTCCGACGGCTCCGAAGTGGAACAGTGCGGCAACGGTGCGCGCTGCTTTGCACGCTTTGTGCTGGACAAGCGCCTGACCGCCAAGCGGCAGATTCGCGTCGAGACCAAGAGCGGCGTGATCGAGCTGGATATCCGCAGCGACGGCCAGATCAGCGTCAACATGGGCGCGCCGCGCCTGGTGCCGGCGGATATTCCGTTCCAGGCGACCGAGCAGGCCGCCAGCTACCCGCTGGACGTTGACGGCCAGACCGTCGACATCGCTGCCGTGTCCATGGGCAACCCCCATGCGGTGCTACGGGTCAACGACATCAACACTGCCCCCGTGCATGAACTGGGGCCGAAGATCGAACACCACCCGCGCTTTCCGGCGCGGGTCAATGTGGGTTTCCTGCAGGTGATCGACCGTTCCCGCGCGCAATTGCGCGTGTGGGAACGCGGCGCCGGCGAAACCCAGGCCTGCGGTACCGGTGCTTGCGCCGCTGCCGTGGCCGCGATCAGCCAGGGGTGGATGGATTCGCCACTGTTGATCGACCTGCCCGGTGGACGCCTGTCCATCGAGTGGGCAGGCCCTGGCCACCCGGTGATGATGACCGGGCCGGCCTCGCGCGTATACGAAGGACAGGTCCGTCTATGAGTGAGCCAAGCCAATGACCGATAAGCCTCAAGTACCCGCACAAGCAACTACCCCGAGCGAAAGTCTGGAGGCCGCTGCCGTCGCGGCGTACCTTGAGGCTAATCCGGACTTCTTCGTCGAACACGAAGAACTGCTCCCGGCCCTGCGCATCCCCCACCAGCGCGGCGACACCGTGTCGTTGGTGGAGCGACAGATGAAGATCCTGCGCGAGCGCAATATCGAAATGCGCCACAAGCTCTCGCACCTGATGGATGTCGCCCGCGACAACGACCGTCTATTCGAGAAAACCCGCCGTCTGATTCTTACCCTGATGGACGCCACCAGCCTGGAAGAAACGGTCATCGCCGTGGAAGACAGCCTGCGCCAGGACTTCCAGGTGCCGTTTGTCAGCCTGATCCTGTTCAGCGACAACCCGATGCCGGTGGGTCGCTGGGTCAGTGGCGGCGACGCGCAAACCGCGATCGGCGGCCTGCTTTCCGAAGGCAAGACCATCAGCGGCACCCTGCGCGAGCACGAGCTGGACTTCCTGTTCGGCGCCGAACAGCGCAAGCAGATCGGCTCTACCGCCGTCGTCGCTCTCAGCCATCAAGGCCTGCACGGCGTCCTGGCCATCGCCAGCCGCGATCCCGCGCACTACAAGAGCTCGGTGGGCACTTTGTTCCTCACCTATATCGCCGAAGTACTGGGCCGCGTCCTTCCGCGCCACACCACCGCCCTGCGCGCGGTGCGCTAGCCATGGAACGGCAACTGGACGCTTACTGCGCTCACCTGCGTAACGAGCGCCAGGTGTCACCCCATACCCTGGAGGCTTACCGACGGGACTTGAACAAGGTCCTGGCGTATTGCGAAAAACAGCAGGTCACCAGCTGGAAGACCCTGGATATCCAGGGCCTGCGCAGCCTGATCGCACGGCTGCACCAGGCGGGCCAGTCCTCGCGCAGTCTGTCGCGCCTGCTGTCGGCGGTGCGTGGCCTGTATCACTACCTCAATCGCGAAGGCCTCTGCGACCACGACCCGGCCAGCGGCCTGTCCCCGCCGAAAGGCGAACGACGCCTGCCCAAGACCCTGGACACCGACCGTGCCCTGCAATTGCTCGATGGCGCCGTGGAGGACGATTTCCTCGCCCATCGCGACCAGGCGATCCTCGAACTGTTCTACTCTTCAGGCCTGCGCCTATCGGAGCTGACGGGCCTGAACCTCGATCAACTGGACCTGGCCGACGGCCTGGTGCAAGTGCTCGGCAAAGGCAGCAAGACTCGGGTGCTGCCGGTAGGCAGGAAAGCCCGCGAAGCCCTGCAACTGTGGCTGCCGCTGCGCGCCCTGGCCAACCCGGTGGACGACGCGGTGTTTATCAGCCAGCAAGGGCGGCGCCTGGGGCCGCGCGCCATCCAGGTACGGGTCAAGGCTGCCGGCGAGCGCGAGCTGGGGCAGAACCTGCATCCACATATGCTGCGGCACTCCTTTGCCAGCCATATGCTGGAATCGTCCCAGGACCTGCGCGCCGTGCAGGAACTGCTTGGCCATTCCGACATCAAGACCACGCAGATCTATACCCATCTGGACTTCCAGCACCTGGCAACGGTCTACGACAGCGCCCATCCACGGGCCAAACGCATCAAGGACGGCGACTCATGAACATCAAGCTGATCACCTTCGACCTGGACGACACGCTCTGGGACAACGTACCCGTCATCATCAGCGCCGAAGCGTCGATGCGCGAATGGCTGGCCACCCATGCCGCCAAGGTGGGCGACCTGCCCCTGGAGCATTTCGCCAGCCTGCGCCAACAGGTGCTGCAACGGCATCCCGAACTCAAACACCGCATCAGTATCCTGCGCCATCGGGTGTTGATACATGCGTTTGAAGAGGCCGGTTATCCACAGCCTGAGGCCACGGAAATGGCCGATGTGTGTTTCGAAGCGTTCATTCACGCCCGCCATCAACTCACGCCTTTCCCTGAGGCCGAGCCGATGCTGCAAGCGCTGCGCCAGCACTTTCTGCTGGGTGTGATCACCAATGGCAATGCCGATGTGCAGCGTGTTGGCCTGGCGGACTACTTTCACTTTGCGCTACGCGCTGAAGATATTGGCATCGCCAAGCCGGATGCGCGGCTGTTCCAGGAAGCGCTGCAGCGCGGCGGAGTAGATGCCAGTGCGGCGGTGCATGTTGGCGACCACCCCGGGGACGACATTGCCGGGGCTCAGCAGGCGGGGCTGCGGGCAGTGTGGTTCAACCCGTCGAGCAAGGTGTGGGAAGGGGATAAACTCCCGGATGCACAGATTCGCAGCCTGACGGAGTTGCCGGCGTTACTTCGCAGCTGGCAGTAACACGGGTGAGAAAAATGTGGGAGGGGGCTTGCTCCGATAGCGGTGTATCAGTCTCCAGATGTATTGACTGACCTACTGTAATCGGGAGCAAGCCCCCTCCCACACTTGATTGGGGGGTAACCTGTAGCCGGTTATTACAGGCATGAAAAAACCCGCAGCGACGGCGGGCTTTTTCTTACAAGCAGGTGGCTGACCTTAGATAGGTCGGCTGCCGTACTTGTTATCCGGCTTCTTGGGCGGGTCAGCAACCACATTGGGCTCGACTTCGACCACTTTGCCGCCTTTGGCAAGAAACTCTTCCATGGCACGGGCCAGGGCATCGCGCTCTTTGTTCTTGGCCTCAACGCTCGGCAATTCATCTACCGAAACAGCAGCCTTGGCTTTGCCCTTGGCAGCTGGAACAGGAGCGTCATCACCACCGTCGTCCTCAGCAACGTCTTCCGCCGCCGCTTCAAGACCTTCTTCGGTGTCGTCTTCGTCACCTACTTCGAGTTCGTCGTTTTCCAGATCATCGTCGCTCATGTTCTACCTCATGACTTGCGAAAAGCAGATTAGTTATAGCCCAGCTTCGCCCTCTGTCGAGGTTGCCGGAAAAAAATCACATCCACCGGATAACCAGTGGCTTATGCCCCATCACCGTGCAAGGTGGCGAGGACTTTACGAGCACCGCCATGATCACGGTGCTCGCCCAGATAAACACCTTGCCAGGTCCCCATCGCCAAGCGGCCGGCCTTGACCGGCAAACTCAGCTGGCAGCCCAGGAGACTGGCCTTGAAGTGCGCCGGCAGATCATCCGGACCTTCGTCGTTGTGTTCGAACCCGGCGTAACCTTGCGGCACCAGCGAGTTGAAAAAACGCTCGAAGTCACGACGAACCGCCGGATCGGCATTCTCGTTGACCGTCAACGAGGCCGAGGTGTGCTGCAGCCACAGGTGCAACAGGCCCACGCGGCAGGCCTTCAGCTCAGGCAAGCCGGCAAGCAACTCGTCAGTCACCAGGTGAAAGCCCCGGGGCTTGGCCCGCAGGGTAATCAGGGTCTGTTGCCACATACAGTTCTCCGCCCATCGGCGCGCATTCTAGCGCGCTCTGGGAAAAAACAAAGTGCCGAATACGCCTACGTGCCTGTAAGACATTCGCACGCTGGAAAGTGCATGACAAACTCTGCGCAAAAACCGGCACAGCTTGTTATGACTGACAAACGCCAGGCAAAAAAATGCCCGGCAAGCCGGGCATCTTTTTTTCGCGTACTTACAGGTTGTAGCCGCGTTCGTTGTGTTGCGCCAGGTCGAGGCCGACAGCCTCTTCCTCTTCGGTAACCCGCAGGCCCATGACCGCGTCCAGCACCTTGAGGATGATGAAGGTGACGATGGCGGTATAGATCACGGTGAAGCCGACACCTTTGCACTGGATCCAGACTTGAGCTGCGATGTCAGTCACGGTGCCGAAGCCGCCCAATGCAGGGGCTGCAAACACACCGGTGAGGATCGCACCGACGATACCGCCGATACCGTGCACGCCGAATGCGTCCAGGGAGTCGTCGTAGCCCAGCTTGCGCTTGAGGCTGGTGGCGCAGAAGAAGCAGATCACACCGGCCACCAGGCCGATCACCAGGGCGCCCATCGGACCAACAGTGCCGGCGGCCGGTGTAACGGCGACCAGGCCAGCCACTACACCCGAGGCGATGCCCAGTGCGCTTGGCTTACCGTGAGTAATCCACTCGGCGAACATCCAGCCCAGGGCTGCAGCAGCGGTAGCAATCTGAGTCACCAGCATCGCCATGCCGGCGGTGCCGTTGGCCGCAGCCGCAGAGCCAGCGTTGAAGCCGAACCAGCCGACCCACAGCATGGCCGCACCCACCAGGGTGTAACCCAGGTTGTGAGGCGCCATTGGAGTGGTCGGGAAGCCTTTACGCTTGCCGAGCACGATGCACGCCACCAGGCCAGCGACACCGGCATTGATGTGCACCACGGTGCCGCCGGCGAAGTCCAGCACGCCCCAGTCCCACAGCAGGCCACCGTTGCCGCTCCACACCATGTGGGCGATTGGCGCATAGACCAGAGTGAACCAGATAGCCATGAAGATCAGCATGGCGGAGAACTTCATGCGTTCGGCGAACGCACCGACGATCAGCGCCGGGGTGATGATGGCGAAGGTCATCTGGAAGGTGATGAACACGGCTTCCGGGAACAGCGCAGCCGGCCCGGTGATGCTGGCCGGGGTCACACCCGCCAGGAACGCCTTGCCCATGCCGCCGAAGAAGGAGTTGAAGTTGACCACACCCTGTTCCATACCGGTGGTATCGAACGCGATGCTGTAGCCGTAGACAACCCACAGGATGCTGATCAGGCCGGTGATGGCGAAGCACTGCATCATCACCGACAGAATATTTTTGGAGCGCACCATGCCGCCGTAGAACAGCGCCAGGCCTGGAATGGTCATGAACAGCACCAGCGCGGTGGATGTGAGCATCCAGGCGGTGTCACCGGAGTTGAGGACTGGAGCAGCCACTTCGTCTGCCGCCATGGCCAGGCTTGGCATTACGATGGACAACAGGGCTCCGAGCCCTGCGAATTTACGCAGAGTCATATTGTTTTCTCCTGGGGCGTTGGGGTTTGGCGGCTTAGATTGCGTCGGTATCGGTTTCGCCGGTACGGATGCGAATAGCCTGTTCCAGATTGACCACGAAGATCTTGCCGTCACCGATCTTGCCGGTGTTGGCGGCCTTGGTTATCGCCTCGATAACCCGGTCAAGATCCTTGTCGTCAATGGCGACATCAATCTTCACCTTCGGCAGGAAATCCACTACATATTCCGCGCCGCGATACAGCTCGGTGTGACCCTTCTGCCGACCGAAGCCCTTGACCTCAGTAACGGTAATGCCCTGCACGCCGATCTCGGACAACGACTCGCGTACATCGTCCAACTTGAACGGCTTGATGATGGCAGTGACTAGCTTCATGAAAACTCTCTCCCGAATTGGTGGACTTGCCCCAGGAAAACAAACCCGTCTCAAGTCTAAGCGCAGTGCCTGGCTTTGTAACGCATCGTCGCAAGGGCAGTTGCCATTGCGACGCCAGCGAACCACTGGTGACGAAACCTGTACCCCTGATCCGTCGGCGCACTGCATTCGTCACAGCGACTGCATCAGTGCATGGGTCATGATCGTCTAAGCAGAAACCTTGCCAGCTCCGTAAAAATCACTGAAATCAGTCCTTTGCCCACTTAAGCCCACCAGCGGGGCTATCTGGCGCCCGCAATGCGCACGAAAACGGTGCATAGGCGCCCGGCCTGATGCGCGAAAAGCGTGCGACCCCGGCCGTGAAAAAGACTATAGACGCTGCGTGATACACTGCCCGCCAACAGTTTTCCGGAATATTTCCCATGCTCGCGCCCAAAGACCTCCTCGACGCCCTGAGCGGCCACGCCTCTCGCCTGTTCAGCGGCGACACCCCGCTGCCCCGCAATGAAATCGAAAGCCAGTTCAAGGCCTTGCTGCAAAGCGGTTTCAGCAAGCTCGACCTGGTGAGCCGGGAAGAGTTTGATAGCCAGATGGTGGTGCTCGCCCGCACCCGTGCGCGGCTGGAGAGCCTGGAGGCGAAGGTGGCGGAGTTGGAAGCTCGGTTGACCAACACTGCCGAGTAACTGAGGCAACTCGGTCAAAATGTGGGAGCGGGCTTGCTCGCGAATGCAGTCTGTCAGACACGAAGATGCTGACTGATCCAGCGCATTCGCGAGCAAGCCCGCTCCCACATTTGTTTTGCGCTGCACCTCGGATACGTTCTGTAAAACCTCCTCCACGCTGCACTTCCCCACCTCATCTACCCTTGAAAAACCGCAGGAAGCGGCCTCCCCTTTCAAGGAACGAGCATGTCCCTCGCCATCGTCCACAGCCGCGCCCAGATCGGCGTCGAAGCCCCTGCCGTCACCGTCGAAGTGCATATGGCCAATGGCTTGCCGTCCCTCACACTGGTGGGTTTGCCCGAAACCGCCGTCAAGGAAAGCAAAGACCGCGTGCGCAGCGCCATCCTCAACTCGGCCCTGCAATACCCCGCGCGCCGCATCACCCTCAACCTCGCGCCCGCCGACCTGCCCAAGGACGGCGGGCGTTTTGACCTGGCGATTGCCCTGGGGATCCTCGCCGCCAGCGTGCAGGTGCCAGCGTTGATGCTCGATGACATTGAATGCCTGGGTGAGTTGGCGTTGTCCGGTGAAGTGCGTGCGGTTAAAGGCGTGCTACCGGCGGCTTTGGCGGCGCGCAAGGCCGGGCGCACCGTGATAGTGCCTCGGGCGAATGCCGAGGAGGCGTGCCTGGCGTCGGGGTTGAAGGTGATTGCGGTAGACCACTTGTTGCAAGTGGTGGCGCACCTGAATGGACATGTGCCGATCGAGCCTTACACGTCCGATGGCCTGCTGTACTTGAACAAGCCTTATCCGGACCTGAGTGAAGTTCAGGGCCAGCTCGCGGCCAAGCGAGCGTTGCTGATCGCTGCAGCGGGGGCGCATAACCTCTTGTTTAGCGGGCCGCCCGGCACCGGCAAGACCTTGCTCGCCAGCCGCCTGCCAGGTTTATTACCGCCGTTGAGCGAACAGGAGGCGCTGGAGGTTGCCGCGATTCAATCGGTTGTAAGCCTGGCGCCGCTGAGCCATTGGCCACACCGGCCGTTTCGCCAGCCACACCACTCTGCGTCAGGGCCGGCGCTGGTGGGCGGCGGCTCGAAACCACAGCCTGGGGAAATCACCCTGGCTCACCATGGCGTGCTGTTCCTCGATGAGCTGCCGGAGTTTGATCGCAAGGTGCTGGAGGTTTTGCGCGAACCGCTGGAGTCGGGGCATATCGTGATTTCCCGCGCTCGCGACCGAGTGAGTTTCCCGGCACGCTTTCAACTGGTGGCGGCGATGAACCCCTGCCCTTGCGGCTATATGGGCGAACCCAGCGGGCGCTGTCGTTGTACGCCGGAGCAGATTCAGCGGTATCGCAACAAGCTCTCGGGGCCGCTGCTGGACCGGATTGACTTGCACCTGACCGTGGCGAGGGAAACGACGGCACTGAACCCGATCCAACAGGCGGGCGAGGATACCGCCCATGCCTCAGCGCGGGTCGCCCAGGCTCGCGAGCATCAGCAAAAGCGCCAGGGCTGTGCGAATGCCTTTCTTGATCTGCCGGGGCTGCGCGAGCACTGCAAGCTCACGAAGGTGGATGAAAACTGGCTGGAAACGGCCTGTGAACGACTGACCCTATCGCTGCGCGCGGCCCATCGACTGCTCAAGGTGGCGCGCACCCTGGCGGATCTGGATCAGGTAGAGACCATCACCCGCGACCACCTGAAAGAGGCCCTGCAATACCGCCCGGCGGCGATCACTTAAGCTTGGCGCAGCGCCAAATGTGGGAGGGGCAAGCCTCCCACATCTTGGAAAACGGTGGCTCAGCGAAAGCGATCCACCTCATGGCGCAGGCTCGCCGCCAACGTCTCCAGTTCCTTGGCAGTAATCGCCAGGTTCGACACCACCTCACGCTGCTCGCTGTTAGCCAGCGCGATGCTCTGCAAGTTGCTGCTGAGCAAGGTCGCGGTGCTGCTCTGCTCTTGGGTGGCGGTGGTGATCGCGGCGAATTGCTGGCCGGCCGATCGGCTCTGCTCATCAATGCGCGCCAGGGCCGAGGCCACGTCGGCGTTGCGCGACAAGCCTTCCTGCATCAGCGTGTTGCCGTGTTCCATAGTGCTGATGGCGTTACCGGTTTCCCGCTGGATGCTCTGGATCATCCCGGAAATTTCATCGGTGGCTTCGCGGGTGCGCGATGCCAGGTTGCGTACTTCATCAGCCACCACGGCAAACCCACGGCCCTGTTCACCGGCGCGTGCAGCCTCGATGGCCGCGTTGAGCGCCAACAGGTTGGTCTGTTCGGCGATGGACGTGATCACACCGACGATGCCGCCGATTTCCTGGGAGCGCTGGCCCAGGGTATTGATCACTGTGGCCGTGCTGTTCAGCGCGGTCGCGATATGTTCCAGCGACGACGACGCCTCCTGCATCGAATTGCGACCAATGCGGGTTTGCTGGGCATTTTCTTGGGCCAGGCGCTCGGTGTTGCCCATGTTGTCGGCAATGTTCAGCGAGGTGGCACTGAACTCTTCCACCGCGCCGGCCATGCTGGTGATTTCGCCGGACTGCTGCTCCATGCCGTCATAGGCCCCACCGGACAGACCGGACAACGCCTGGGCCCGACTATTGACCTCCTCGGCCGCCTTGCGGATATGGGAAACCATCGTCGACAGCGCTTCACCCATCTGATTGAAGCTGCGCGCCAGTTGGCCGATTTCGTCATGGCTGGATACGTTGAGGCGTGCGCTCAAGTCGCCCGCACCCAAGGCTTCGGCCTGGTGTACCAAGTCACTCAGCGGTTGCAGCTTGCTGCGCAGCAGCCAGACCGTGGCGCCCACCGCCAGCAACATCGCCAGCACGCTGCCGATCACCAGGCGAATCCCCACGGCCCAGGTCACCGCGCGGATTTCAGCTTTCGGCATGCTCGCGACCACGGCCCACGGGCCGCCTTCGAACGGTACCGAAACGCTATAGAAATCTTCGTTCTTGTCGCTCCAGAAGCGACCTTTGCCCGGGGTCTTGGCCAGGTCCAGCATCACCGGCACCGATTGATCCAACGCCTGCACGCCGGCGGGTGCCACTAGCCAGTGCTTTTGCTCATCCAGCAGTGCAAGGGAGCCGGTCTGGCCAATTCGGAAGCGCTTGAGGTTTTCGAATTGGGCATTCTGCGCATCGGTGTAGTCAAAACCGATGAACAGCACGGCGATAACCTTACCGCCGCTGTCACGCACCGGGCTGTACTGGGTCATGTAGGAACGATCGAACAACACCGCCCTGCCGATGTAGGTCTGCCCACCCACAACGCGCTGGTAGGCCGGGCCCTGACGGTCGAGGACGGTGCCGATGGCGCGGTTGCCATCCTGCTTGGTCAGGGACGTGCTGATACGGATGAAGTCGTCGCCACTGCGCACAAATACGGTGGCCACGCCGCCAGACATTTGCTTGAACTCGTCCACCTCATCAAAGTTGTTGTTCAACACCTCGTTGCCCAGGTACAGGCTGGGCGTCTGAACACCGGCCACGCTCACGGGTTGGTCCACATGCACGCTCAACCCGGCACCGAAACGTTTTTCAAACAGCCCGCTCAAACGCTGGGTGCTCTCGCGCAACGTGCTGTGGAAGGTATTGAGTTGGTCGGCAAGCAAGCGCGCCTCGCTGGCCAGGTGCTCCTCGCGGGTATCGAGGTTGGCGGAATCGAGGGAACGCAAGGCGAAAACAGTACTGCCGCTGATGACGACAGCCAAAATCACGGCTAACGCGAGACCTAACTGGGAGGCAATCCGGGCGCGAGGTTGAGACATGACAGCTCCTGGCCGAGGCCAGGATCATCCTGATCTCATAGCGCTGCTCGGCAAATTATCTGGTGGGAAACGTTGGTGCACGATGGTTCCAACACACCTACTTCGGCGGCGTTTTGCAATACTTGAGCGAAGCGCAGGGGTATCACGCAAACGGTTGCGTCGCTGAGTCAAAACCCCTCAATTGAGCCGTTCGACGTCGGGTAAAACCATGGCCTGCACCTCGCTCTGGAGGAAATCCGCCAGACGCCGCAAGCGCTCACCCCCTGGACGGGTTTTCGGCCACACCAAATAGTAATTTTCCCCACTCGCTACCGCAGTCGGCCACGGCAAGCTCAAGCGTCCCTGCGCCACATCCTCGGCCACCATCAGCAGGTCGCCCATCGACACGCCATAACCGCGGGCGGCGGCGATCATGCCCAGCTCCAAGGTATCGAACACCTGCCCGCCTTTGAGCGACACCTGGGACGATAGCCCCATGCGCTCCAGCCAATTGCGCCAGTCTCGGCGGTCGGGTGTGGGGTGCAGTAACTCGGCGCCGGCCAGGCGGGTCACGTCCCAAGGACCGTCGTTCAACAGGTTCGGTGCACCCACCGGTATCAACAGCTCGGGGAACAGATAGCTGGCTTCCCAATCCGCTGGAAAATGCCCGTAGCTCAATAACACCGCGCAATCGAACGGCTCCTGGTTGAAGTCCACCTCGTCCACGCTCATCCAGGCGCTGGTCAGTTGCACCTCATTGCCCGGCTGCAGCGCCCGGAAGCGGCTGAGTCGCGCCAGCAGCCAGCGCATGGTCAATGTGGAGGGGGCCTTCATGCGCAGGATGTCATCTTCGGCATTCAAGGTATGGCAGGCGCGCTCCAGCGCCGCGAACCCTTCGCGCACACCGGGCAACAACAGACGCGCCGCTTCAGTGAGCTGCAAGGTGCGGCCATTGCGCTGGAACAGCCGGCAGGCGAAATGCTCTTCAAGCGTGCGGATATGTCGGCTCACCGCACTTTGGGTGATCGACAACTCCTCGGCCGCGCGGGTGAAAGAGCTGTGTCGGGAGGCCGCTTCAAACGCGCGCAAGGCATAAAGAGGAGGAAGACGACGAGACATGAGGAAAGCTCCGACAGCGCAATACTGAAACCCTACCAGAATCAATCAAGCATGAGTTTTAATCATGCAAACGATCGCATTTATCCCTTTGTGCAATGGGCTGAGAGCGCCGAGAATCAGCCCTTCCCCAACCCTCTGACTTTTTGAGCGTGATGATCATGCAGCATCCGGCACGTACCGAACTCTGGGCCATTCTGCGGCTGTCAGGGCCGTTGATTGCCTCACAGTTGGCGCACATGCTGATGGTGTTGACCGACACCCTGATGATGGCGCGCCTGAGCCCCGAAGCCCTGGCCGGTGGCGGCCTGGGTGCCGCAAGCTATTCGTTCGTCGCGATTTTCTGTATCGGCGTGATTGCCGCCGTGGGCACCTTGGTTGCGATCCGCCACGGCGCGGGCGATATCGAAGGTGCCACCCGCCTGACCCAGGCCGGGCTGTGGCTGGCCTGGCTGATGGCCCTGGCGGCGGCCCTGCTGCTGTGGAACCTCAAGCCGGTGCTGCTGATGTTCGGCCAGACCGAGACCAACGTACATTCGGCCGGGCAATTTCTGACCATGCTGCCGTTTGCCCTGCCCGGCTACCTGAGCTTCATGGCCCTGCGCGGCTTTACCAGCGCCATCGGCAAAGCCACTCCGGTGATGGTGATCAGCCTCGGCGGTACGGTGGTCAACTACCTGCTCAACCACGCACTGATCGAAGGCATGTTCGGCCTGCCCAAGCTCGGCTTGATGGGCATCGGCCTGGTCACGGCGATTGTCGCCAACAGCATGGCGCTGGCGTTGATGTGGTACATCCGCAGCAACCGGGCCTATGCCGCCTACCCGCTGAGTACAGGGCTGCTGCACCTCAACACCCAATATCTGCGCGAGTTGTGGCGCCTGGGCCTGCCGATCGGCGGCACCTATGCGGTGGAGGTCGGGCTGTTTGCCTTTGCAGCCCTGTGCATGGGCACCATGGGCAGCACGCAGTTGGCAGCGCACCAGATCGCCCTGCAAATCGTATCGGTGGCCTTTATGGTGCCGGCGGGGATGTCCTACGCGGTGACCATGCGCATCGGCCAGCATTATGGCGCCGGACAGTTGGTGCACGCACGCATGGCCGGGCGTGTCGGCATAGGCTTTGGCGCGGCGATAATGCTGGGATTCGCGGCGGTGCTGTGGCTGTTTTCCGAGCCGCTCATAGGACTGCTGATCGACCACGACAACCCGGCGTTCCACGACGTGATCGTCCTGGCCGTGAGCCTGCTGGCCGTCGCCGCGTGGTTCGAGCTGTTCGACGGCGTGCAAACCATCGCCATGGGTTGCATTCGCGGGCTCAAGGACGCCAAGACCACGTTCCTGATCGGTGCGGGCTGCTACTGGTTGATTGGCGCACCCTCGGCCTGGCTGATGGCTTTCACGTTGGGCTGGGGGCCAACCGGCGTGTGGTGGGGCCTGGCACTGGGACTGGCCTGCGCCGCGATAAGCCTGACCTGGGCGTTTGAAGCGAAGATGAAGCGGATGATTCGCCGGGAAGGCCCGGCGCCCGAAGCCGACACCGGCTTCCAGGCGGTACAGGCCGACTAGAGACCCTCGCTCACGCGGGTGTGCTTGCCGTCGCCGAAGGTCAGGTATTCCACCAGCTCCGGCAACGGCAGCGGCTTGCTGATCAGGTAACCCTGGGCCTGGTCGCAGCCGAACAGCCGCAATAGCGCCAGTTGCTCGGGGGTTTCCACACCTTCGGCCACCACTTCCAGATTAAGGTTGTGCGCCAGGTTGATCATCGCGTGCACCAGTTTGCGGTTCTCTTCGCGCTCCTCCATGCCGCCGACAAAGCTTTTGTCGATCTTCAACAAGGCAATCGGCAGGCTGTTGAGGTGCACAAACGACGAGAAACCGGTACCGAAGTCATCCAGGGAAAACCGCACACCCAGGCGACCAAGGGCGTCCATGGTCTGCTTGACCAGGTCACTGCGGCGCATCACGGCGGTTTCGGTCAGTTCGAACTCCAACCATTGCGCTTCCACGCCGCGCTCGCTGATCAGCCGGCTCAGTGTAGAAAGCAGCTGGCTGTCCTGGAACTGGCGAAACGACAGGTTGACCGCCATATGCAGCGGCGGCAGGCCGCGTTCGCGCAGGTCTTGCATGTCACGCAGGGCCCGGGAAATCACCCAGTAACCCAACGGTACAATCAGGCCGCTCTGTTCGGCCAGGGGCACGAATTCACTCGGCGGCAACAGGCCGCGCTCGCCGTGGCGCCAGCGCACCAGGGCTTCCAGGCCGACGATATGCCCGTCGTCGAGGTCGAGGCGCGGCTGGTAATGCAGCTCCAGCTCATCACGGCGCAAGGCACGGCGCAGCTCGCTTTCCAAGTCGGCCAGGCTGCGCGCGTTGCGGTTGATGCGTTCGTTGAAGATATGAAAGGTACAGCCCTGGGTGCTCTTGGCTTGCTGCATGGCGATATGGGCGTGCCACATCAGCGGGTCGGCGCCGGCACGGGCGCGGGCATGGGCCACGCCCAGGCTGCAGCCGATCAGCAGGCTTTCGCCATCCACCCAATACGGCTCGGCCATGGCTTCGGTGATGCGCTCGGCCATCCACTCCGCACGCTGGGGCGCGCGGCGCGTATCGATCAGCAGGGCGAATTCGTCGCTGCCCAGGCGCGCCAGTTGATCGCCGGCTTCCAGCTGGCTCTTGAGCCGCGAGACCACTTGCAGGATCAGGCGGTCGCCGGCCTGGTGGCCGAGGGCATCGTTGGCATGGCGGAAATTATCGAGGTCCAGGTGACCGAGGGCCAGGCCGCGACCTTCGTTCTCGGCCAACCGTGCGGCCAGCAGGGTCTGGAAGCCCTGGCGGTTGGCGATGCCGGTGAGCGGGTCCTGCTCGGCCAGGCGTTGCAGGGTGTTTTCCAGCACCCCCCGCTCACGCACATGGCGCAGGCAACGACGCAACGTGTCGGCGTCCAGCGCATTGCGGATCAGCCAGTCACTGACGCCCAGTGGCGGAACCAGCGGCTCCTGCTCCAACAACAACACGCACGGCAAGCTGCAACGGCCAGGGCCGGGTTGCAGGCTGGGCATGGTCAACAGCACTGCGCTGTCGTCGTCATCGAACAGACGACTCACCGAGTCCCAGTTTGGCGCGCTGATCAGCACAGCCCCATCGCCCATCGGCGCCAGGCACTCGCGCAACAACGCTGCCCACTCAGGCGTATCGGCCAGTAGCAGCAAACGCAAGGGTTCGACAGGCGTAGACAAGCTAGCTCCCTAGACTCTGCAAAAATTCGTTGGCGGCGGGCATTATGACGTGCGGCCTGATAATCACCAATGATCGTGGTTATCAAATACGCAGGCTGTAAGCAATTGTCTTAAAAACCCAGACATCCTGCGGCAAAGTAGCAAAACCGGCAAATTTAGATCGAGTGGTACGTCACACCGTCGATCCAGGGCAGCAGAATCTTGCCAGCCTGTTAAAATGCCCGCCCTTTTGAACAACGACTCCCTGAATTCCGTATGTCCCGACTCAATCCCCGGCAGCAAGAAGCCGTGAACTACGTCGGCGGCCCTCTATTGGTGCTCGCCGGCGCAGGCTCCGGCAAGACCAGTGTGATCACCCGCAAGATCGCGCACCTGATCCAGAACTGTGGCATCCGCGCCCAATACATCGTCGCCATGACCTTTACCAACAAGGCAGCGCGGGAAATGAAAGAGCGTGTCGGCACCCTGCTCAAGGGTGGCGAAGGCCGTGGTCTCACGGTATGTACCTTCCACAACCTGGGCCTGAACATCATCCGCAAGGAGCATGTGCGGCTGGGCTACAAGCCGGGCTTCTCGATCTTCGACGAGACCGACGTCAAGGCCCTGATGACCGACATCATGCAGAAGGAATACGCAGGCGACGACGGCGTCGACGAGATCAAGAACATGATCGGCGCCTGGAAAAACGACCTGATCCTGCCGCCCGAAGCCCTGGAAAACGCGCGCAACCCCAAGGAACAGACCGCCGCCATCGTCTACACCCACTACCAGCGCACGCTCAAGGCGTTCAACGCGGTGGACTTCGACGACCTGATCCTGCTGCCGGTAAAGCTGTTCCAGGAACACGCCGACATCCTCGAAAAGTGGCAGAACAAGGTGCGCTACCTGCTGGTGGACGAATACCAGGACACCAACGCCAGCCAATACCTACTGGTGAAGTTGCTGATCGGTACGCGCAACCAGTTCACCGTGGTGGGCGACGACGACCAGTCGATCTACGCCTGGCGCGGCGCCCGCCCGGAAAACCTGATGCTGCTCAAGGACGACTACCCGTCCCTGAAAGTGGTGATGCTGGAGCAGAACTACCGCTCCACCAGCCGCATCCTGCGTTGCGCCAACGTGCTGATCTCGAACAACCCCCACGAGTTTGAAAAACAACTGTGGAGCGAGATGGGCCACGGCGATGAGATCCGCGTGATCCGCTGCCGCAACGAAGACGCCGAAGCCGAGCGCGTGGCGGTGGAAATCCTCACCCTGCACCTGCGCACCGACCGCCCCTACAGCGACTTCGCGATCCTTTATCGCGGCAACTACCAAGCCAAGCTGATCGAGCTGAAATTGCAGCACCACCAGGTCCCGTATCGGCTGTCAGGCGGCAACAGCTTTTTCGGACGCCAGGAAGTGAAGGACCTGATGGCCTACTTCCGCCTGATCGTGAACCCGGACGACGACAACGCCTTCCTGCGCGTGATCAACGTGCCGCGCCGCGAGATTGGTTCCACCACCCTGGAAAAGCTCGGCAACTACGCCACCGAACGCAAGATCTCGATGTACGCCGCCACCGATGAAATCGGCCTGGGCGAACACCTGGACACGCGCTTCACCGATCGCCTGTCGCGCTTCAAGCGCTTCATGGACAAGGTACGTGAGCAGTGCGCCGGCGAAGACCCGATCAGCGCCCTGCGCAGCATGGTCATGGACATCGACTATGAAAACTGGCTGCGCACCAACAGTTCCAGCGACAAGGCCGCGGATTACCGCATGGGCAACGTCTGGTTCCTGATCGAAGCGTTGAAGAACACCCTGGAAAAAGACGAAGACGGCGAAATGACTGTCGAGGACGCCATCGGCAAGCTGGTGCTGCGCGACATGCTCGAGCGTCAGCAGGAAGAGGAAGACGGCGCCGAAGGTGTACAGATGATGACCTTGCATGCGTCCAAGGGCCTGGAATTTCCCTACGTGTTCATCATGGGCATGGAAGAGGAAATCCTCCCGCACCGCTCCAGCATCGAAGCCGACACTATTGAGGAAGAACGGCGCCTGGCCTACGTGGGCATTACCCGCGCACGTCAGACACTGGCCTTCACCTTTGCCGCCAAGCGCAAGCAATACGGCGAAATCATCGATTGTGCCCCCAGCCGTTTCCTGGACGAGCTGCCGCCGGATGACCTGGCCTGGGAAGGCAATGACGACACCCCGACCGAGGTGAAGGCCGTTCGCGGCAACACCGCCCTGGCGGATATACGCGCGATGTTAAAGCGCTAGAATCGACTACTTTTCAATCTACTTTCGGCGCACAACCCGCCATTAGAGGAAGCTTTCCGTGGAAGCACTGCACAAGAAAATTCGCGAAGAAGGCATCGTGCTTTCCGATCAGGTACTCAAGGTCGACGCCTTTCTGAATCACCAGATCGACCCGGCCCTGATGAAACTGATCGGCGACGAATTCGCCGCGCGGTTCAAGGACTCGGGCATCACCAAGATCGTCACCATTGAAGCGTCGGGCATCGCACCGGCGATCATGACGGGCCTGAACCTGGGCGTGCCGGTGATTTTCGCCCGCAAGCAGCAGTCCCTGACCCTGACCGAAAACCTGCTGTCGGCGACGGTGTATTCCTTCACCAAGAAAGTCGAAAGCACCGTGGCGATCTCGCCGCGCCACCTGACCAGCAGCGACCGCGTACTGGTGATCGATGACTTCCTGGCCAATGGCAAGGCATCCCAGGCGCTGATTTCGATCATCAAGCAGGCCGGTGCGACCGTTGCCGGCTTGGGGATTGTGATCGAGAAGTCGTTCCAGGGTGGCCGTGCGGAGTTGGATGCGCAGGGTTATCGGGTTGAGTCGCTGGCGCGGGTGAAGTCGCTGGCCGGTGGCGTCGTCACCTTCATCGAATAATCGTTGCCTGCACGCGGTTAAACAGGTGGGAGGGGGCTTGCCCCCGATAGCAGCGGGTCAGCCAACACATTTGGGACTGATACACCGCTATCGGGGCAAGCCCCCTCCCACATTTTGATCTGTGTTGGTTTTTAGTGTGCGGTTGCTTGTAAGCCAGCGAGCAATAGACGCTGATAGAGATCCTCCTTCAAACCCTCCGGCGAATCCAACCCCATCCGCTTCAGATGCTCGGGAAACGCCTGGGGCTCCGGGGCATCCAGCGCCGCCTTGCCCAACTCCAGAATCTCCGTCAGCTTGAATTTGCTCTTGAGCCAGTTCAAGGCGCGCAACAGATCCCGCTCTTCGTCCGTGAAATCGCTGCCCAGCGGATACTCCGGGAACAAACGTCGATGCCGCGCCTGGATACCCTGGAGCCGCTCCGGCGTGTTGTCGCTGAAGCGCGGATCGAGCTGGAAATCCTTGGGCAACTTGCCGGCCTTTTGCGCCTGCTCGATCAAGTCGGCCTGGAAGCGTGAGTCGGTGATGTTGAGCAACGCCTCGATCACCTTGGCATCCGTCTGCCCACGCAGGTCGGCAATACCGTATTCCGTGATGACGATGTCCCTCAGGTGGCGGGGAATGGTGCAATGCCCATACTCCCAGACGATATTGGAACTGACCTCCCCTGCCGACTCACGCCAGCTGCGCAGGATCAGGATCGAGCGCGCGCCCTCCAGCGCATGCCCCTGAGCCACAAAGTTGTATTGCCCGCCCACGCCGCTGAGCACGCGACCGTCCTCCAACTGGTCGGCCACGCCTGCGCCCAGCAACGTCACCGTGATCGCGCTGTTGATAAACCGTGCATCCTGGCGCTGCAGGCGCTTGAGTTCTTCCTGGCCGTACAGCTCGTTAATGTAGCTGATGCGGGTCATGCTGAATTCCAGGCGCTTGGCGTGGGTCATCTCCTGCAGGCGCTGGTAAAAACTGCGCGGCCCCAGGAAGAAACCGCCGTGGATCGAAACGCCGTCGGGCTGCGCCGCATCGTCCAGCAAACCGGCGTTGGCTTGCTCCTGGGTGGCCACATCCGGATAGACCTTGCGCCGGATAATCCCCGCATCCGCCAGCACCAACAGGCCGTTGACGAACATTTCGCTGCAACCGTAGAGGCCACGGGCGAAGGGCTCGACACCGCCTTCCCGGCTGATCAGCGGGGCCCACTGGTACACATCGATGTCCGTCAGCAGCAGTCGATAGGCTTCGTTGTCCGCCTGGCGCGCCAGCAACGCGGCGGTCAGCGCATCCCCCATGGAGCCGATGCCGATCTGCAAGGTGCCCCCGTCGCGCACCAGGGTGCTGGCATGCAAGCCGATGAAATGGTCCTGGAACCCCACCGGCATGTTCGGTGTGGAGAACAGTGTGGTGCTGTCCTTTGCGTCAATCAGGTAGTCGAACGCGTCCATGCCCAACTCGGAATCGCCGGGCATGTAGGGCAAATCGGTGTGAACCTGGCCGACGATCAGGACGGTTTCACCCGCGTCGCGGCGCTTGGCGATCATCGGCAACAGGTCGAGGGTGATATCGGGGTTGCAGCTCAGGCTCAGCCGATCGGGGTGTTCGCTGCTGCTGGCCACCAGTTGCGCCACCAGGTTCAGGCCGGCGGCATTGATATCGCGGGCGGCGTGGCTGTAGTTGCTGCTCACGTAGTCCTGCTGGGCCGAGGTGCTATGGAGCAGGCTGCCGGGCTGCATGAAGAACTGCTGCACGTGGATGTTTTTTGGCAGGCTGTCTTTGCGCAGGTCGGCGAGGAAATCCAGTTCGGGATAATCACCAAACACCCGCGCGATAAAGGGTTCGAGAAAACGCTTCTGCAAGCCGTCGCCCAGCGGTGGGCGGCCCAGGCTGAGCGCGGTGTAGATCGTCAGCGCCCGCTCCGGCAGCTTGGCGATGCGCCGGTACAGCGCATTGACGAACAGGTTGGGTTTGCCCAGCCCCAAGGGCATGCCCATGTGGATATGCGCCGGCAAGCGCGCCAGTACGTCGTCAACTGCTTGCTCGATTGAACACAACTGCACCATCCGACCCTCCTGAACATTCCGTGATTAGGGGTTGGACAGAGAGTGGCGGGTGTTTGCTGCAAAGAACAGCCCTCAATTTAAAAAACCACTAATAAAAAAGAGACTGAAAAAGTTTACTCAATAAACAAATCAAAAGAAAAAGCCTACGAGTTATAGAATCGAGCCCTACATCATTTTAGGATCCAAGAAACAAAAAAAAGCCAACGCCCAGACTAGTATAAAAATGCTGCACCACCCTCATGACCAATAAAAAATATGGCTAACCCATGAAAAAAATAAATCATATAGTCATCATAGGCTTTGGGAATATCGCTCAGGGCTTACTGCCGCTTTTATCAAAACATTACGCTGAAGCAACAGTAACTATTTTTGAAAAAAACCTTCAAACTTCTCAAAGAGAAATTGCCAACGAATTTCTAGCAAGCTTGGAAAACGTGAACATTACTGCTAAAAATTTTGACCATGTGCTGTCTCCACACCTTAATGAAAATGTCTTTCTTCTTAATCTAGCGGTGTCTGTATCGAGTCTATCCCTCGTGAGTCTTGCACAACTGCACGGTTCACTTTACTTGGATACATGTATAGAACCTTGGAGCTATGAAACAAAAAATAACAAAACACTCACAAGTAACTTCGAGTTACGGGAAGCGATGAAGGCTCACCAGCAAAGCAATAGTGGCTCAACGGCTATTTTGGCACATGGTGCAAACCCAGGTTTTATCTCAATACTTTTAAAAAAAGCGCTTCTTGAGATGGCGGCCCTGAACAATATATCGGCAGCGCCAAATCACCAAGCAGATTGGGCAGGCCTGGCAAAAGAGCTTGAAATACAAGTTATACAAATTTCCGAGCATGACTCACAGGCTACCTCTACAGCACGCGACCCTCTTGGTTTTGTCTCGACATGGTCTGCAGACGGACTAATTACCGAGTGCAGGCAGCCCGCAGAACTAGGCTGGGGCACCCATGAAAATGAGCTTCCCCTAGGAGCCAAAAAAAACGGCTACGCGATTGAAATGAGCGAGACGGGACATCAAGTTAGAGTAAAAAGCTGGTCACCTAACTATTTAGAATTTTCCGCCTTTCTATTGACTCACAACGAAGCACTTTCAATTGCCGAATACCTGACCTTAGGTGATCCCGAAAACCCCACGTACCGCCCAACCGTGTATTACGCTTACGAACCTTGCGATCAAACACTCGCTTCAATAATGCTTCTTGACAAACACCAGACAAATTATGACTTTAAAAAAACAATATTAAAAGACGAAATCATATCTGGCGCGGACGAACTAGGCATCTTTCTTATCAGCAACAAATACGATGCGTTCTGGCTTGGCTCAAACTTATCAATTGGCAAAACAAGAAAGCAAGCAAAATACAATAATGCGACAAGCCTTCAAGTAGCGTCCAGCATTATAGGGGGAATGAAGTGGGCAGAAAAATCCCCAAGCGAGGGGATTGTAGAGTCTGAAAATTTGGACTGGAAATACATATACGACTTCACTGCCGACTATTGGGAGCCAATAGTCAAGCAACAGGTAAATTGGAGGCCCTCCCATACCGACAGATCACTATCACTCAAAAATTTCATAAGCAGAAATTAACTTTCCATAATAAAAATCCGAATGGGGAATTTATAATGGCTTTGGTAGAAAACACCGATCACATGAAAAAATATTCGAGCAATGCCTTTGAGATACTCAAAGACTTCTCCTTCCCACCGCTAAAGTTTAGCGAGGAAGAAAAGGCCGAATGGCAAGCTATATTCTTCGATTCAATAATCACGGAATATGATGCAAGGCGACTGTATTGGTGTATAGAAGCTAAAAATCCAGAATTAATGACAAAACTAGAAGACACCCTAAACCCTTGGCTCAAAGATGAAATTGATCACGCCTACGGGTTCTCCTTAATTTACTCAGCCTATACAGGCTTGCCACTTGACGAAATTGCCTTGAGCGTTGAAACACGAAAGTCCGACTTTAGCAGCCTAGACTCTTTCATCAGCGACCCATTGAAACTATTAATTTTACTTGCCTATGACGAGATAATCACTACTCATGTCTATCATCGCAGCATAAAAAAATATGACCATTTTAATTCGCCACAGCTTTCAACATGGATCAGAAAAGCCAAGAAAGATGAATCCAAGCATTTTTTTCTATTCATAGAGAAAATCAAACTAATGTACTCACACAGACTCCTCGAGGCCCCTTCTATTCTAAAAAGTCTTTTTGAGCTGGATTTCGAAAAAGAGCATTACACGGGAACCTTTGTGCTCGACCACAACACATTTGACTATCCGATCAGCCGAACAGATATCGAAAAAACTATAATTCCAACCATAATAAAAAAACTTAACACCGCAACTGATCTGACTAGAGGATACGACAAATGAAACCTACTTTTCTTAATAAACGGCACTGGAGTTCCAAGGCAATTTTCAAAGAGATCTCTAATAGCGGATGGATCAACCCCGGCATAGACGAAAAATACAAAGATTTTTTCTGGGCCGATCTATTAGCAGAGTATGACTCGATAAATTTATACCATTATCTTTATGAAAGGCGACCAAAGCTATCCTCATATTTTGTGCAATATCTAGATCTTTGGTTTTCAGATGAAAAAAACCATGCCGATGGTTTCCTTGAGCTAAATCGACTTTTATTCAATATGAGCGAAGAGTCTATTTTAGAAAAACTGAAAACAAGAACAAGCAACTTTGACCGATTTGAGCAATTGCTCTCAAACGAGTTAAACTTGCTCACCGTATTCGCCTACGACGAGTACGTCTCTGTTAAAACCTATAAAAAAGACACTTTCTACAATGAATTTGGAAGCCCACTATTTAATTCATGGATTAGCAACCTAATCGCTGATGAGGCCACGCACTTTGCAAACGCGGTAAAACTACTAAGACGAAACCACCTATCAGACATTGACAAAATTGAAAACACATTGAGACATCTTATTCTGCTGGAAGGTGGCCAATACGAGAATACATTTTTACTCGACCATGATGGCCCTCACTTTCTACTGGGCAGCACCGACTTTGCAGAATCTACAGCGAAAGAAGTACTGGATATTATAACAAGAGCTAAAAAATGAAAAGCAACCAATACTTAATCCTATCCATAGTACTCATGATACTCGGCGAAATACTAACAATATACAGCGAGATATACGCCTCAAAACTTTCCACTAGGGCAATACAAAACCCTGAACTTTTTGTAAAGCCTATAATATTAATATGCGTCGCTGGCATATGCCTGATATTTGCGTATTGGTTTGGTTACCAAGGAACCGGAAACATATGGGTAGTCACAGTAGCATCACTGACATTGCTGCTTGTTCTGGAACCGCTGGTGATTTACGCAATGCTAAAGGAACTTCCAGGCCGTGGGGCTCTAGTAGGTTTCCTTTTAGGTGCTGCCGGATTGTTAGCGACCTTTCTGCTTTGACTTACTATTATTCACTCTTTCGAATATACGAGGGGTAGCTCACTCATTGACCTTCCCCTCCGTATAAACCTTCTATTTATTATTTCAATCCCGACATTTTCTCAATCGCGCCTTTAAGGTCGTCATCCGAGCAATCTGCGCAGGTGCCTTTTGGCGGCATGGCATTGATACCGGTGATCGCCTTGGCCAGGATGCCGTCGAGGCCTCCCTGGTGGTCGGCGCGTTCTTTCCAGGCAGCGGTGTCGCCGATTTTCGGCGCGTTCAGCAGGCCGGTGCCATGGCACGCGTTGCAATGCTTGGCGATGATCTCGTCAGGGGTTTTCGCCCCGCCGCCGCCGCCTGCGGCCACGGCGACTTCCATGCCTTTGCATTCCTGGCCCTGGACGCAGACCTGGCCCACGGGCTCCAGGCGCTTGGCAATGTCATCATTGGTCGCAGCTTGTGCGCTCACAGCCCATAGGGCCAGTACGGTTGCTGGTGCAGCCAGCATTTTCATAATTAGGTTCACGCGTTCACCCTCAATGGTGGCTATTCACGCCTGCGGCCACGGTTTCGCAGGCGGCGAAAGTATAACGGTTAGCCCGCCTGGCCGAAACAACCCTATTAAATAAAGGGAGATTCGGTCTCACGGAATACAGCTCGGGGTCTCTGCAACGCTGGCAGGACGCCTCTTTTGTTAAAAGTTCGCGGGTGTGGCTGCGCTGATTAGTCGCGCCGGCACATCGAACGGATTACGGAAACGATGAGGCTTGGTGCTTTCAAAGTAGTAGCTATCGCCGGCTTCGAGCACAAAAGTTTCAAGACCGACCACCAACTCCAGACGGCCTTCCACCAGAATCCCGGTTTCCTCGCCCTCGTGGGTGAGCATTTCTTCGCCTGTATCGGCGCCAGGCGGGTAGATTTCATTGAGAAACGCAATTGCCCGGCTCGGGTGCGCACGGCCCACCAGCTTCATGGTGACGGCGCCGTCGGAGATGTCGATCAGCTCATTGGCTTTATAGACGATCTGCGTCGGTATTTCCTGGAGGATCTCCTCGGAAAAGAACTCGACCATGGACATGGGGATGCCGCCCAGCACCTTGCGCAAGGAACTGATCGAGGGGCTGACGCTGTTTTTTTCGATCATCGAAATGGTGCTGTTGGTGACACCCGCGCGCTTGGCGAGCTCACGCTGGGAAAGACCCTTCAGCTTACGGATGGATTGCAGTCGTTCACCGACGTCCAATGCGGGAGCCTCCTAGGATTCAGGCGTTGTTGTAATTGAGCGTTATCATGGCGACAGCGTTCAGTATTTACAACACTTGGGCCTAAATCCCAGGGAGCTGTGTTCGTCCCTGTCGCTCAAGCGCCGGAATAGAGCCTTGGCACACGACGCAGGTTGCAGAAGATCTGGTACGGGATGGTCTCGGCAGCGGCGGCGACGTCACTGGCGAGGATATTTTTGCCCCACAGCTCCACCGTGGAACCAAGACCCGCCTCGGGGACGTCCGTCAGGTCGATACACAGCATGTCCATGGACACGCGACCCAGCAATTGGCTGCGCTGCCCCGCCACCAGCACCGGCGTGCCGGTGGGCGCATGGCGCGGGTAGCCGTCGGCATAGCCCATGGCAACCACGCCGATACGCATCGGTTTGGGCGTGATGAACCGGGCGCCGTAGCCTACCGGCTCGCCGGCTGGCAGTTCACGCACGCAGATCACTTTCGATTCCAGGGTCATCACCGGCTGCAAACGCGCGGCCAAGGCCTGGTCCTCACCAAACGGTGTGGCGCCATAAAGCATAATGCCAGGACGCACCCAGTCGCTGGATACGCTCGGCCAGCCCAGGACCGACGGCGAGTTGCGCAGGCTGACCTCCGCCACCAGGCCCTGGCGCGCCGCATCGAATACCGCCACTTGCTCGTTGCTGCTGACGCAATCGAGTTCATCGGCACGGGCAAAATGGCTCATCAACACAATCTTTGCGACTTTGCCGCTGGCCAGCAGGCGCTGGTAAGCCTCGTGGTAATCCTTGGGGTGCAGGCCAACGCGGTGCATCCCCGAATCGAGCTTGAGCCAGATGGTCAGCGGCGCGCTCAACCGGGCCTGTTCGATGGCCTCCAGTTGCCACAGCGAATGCACCACGCACCAGAAATCATGCTCGACGATCAGCGGCAACTCGTCGGCTTCGAAAAAGCCTTCCAGCAGCAGCACTGGCGCGCGAATACCAGCGGCGCGCAACTCCAGCGCCTCCTCGATGCACGCCACGGCAAACCCGTCGGCCTCGGCTTCCAGCGCCTGGGCAACGCGTACGGCACCATGGCCGTAGGCGTCGGCCTTGACCACGGCGAGGGCCTTGGCCCCCGTGACTTCACGGGCCAATTGGTAGTTGTGGCGCAAGGCTTGGAGGTCGATCAGGGCACGGGCAGGACGCATGGCGGCAGGCTTCTAGGCGGCAAAGTGAAGAAAAACCGGCGCCGACCAACAGCGTCAGCACCGGGAGAGGGAGCGTTGTTTAAGGCAGCGCGGCCACGACGGACAGCTCTACCAGGATTTCCGGTTCGCACAGCCTGGCTTCAACCGTGGCGCGGGCCGGGGCGACGCCTTTGGGCAGCCACTTGTCCCACACCGCGTTCATACCGGCGAAATCGGCGTCGATGTCCTTCAGGTAGATCGTCACCGACAGCAGCTTGGTTTTGTCGGTGCCGGCCAAGTCCAGCAAACGTTCGATATTGGCCAGGGTTTCACGGGTCTGCTGTTCGATCCCGGCGTTCATGTCGTCACCGACTTGCCCGGCCAGATACACGGTACCGCTGTGAACAACGATCTGGCTCATGCGCTCATTGGTGAGCTGGCGCTGGATTGACATGTTTTGCGGACTCCTGGTGGTTGCCATAACGGGAAATATCGAGGCCTTCGGCGCTGATCTGCGGCGTTTTCTTCGCCATCAGGTCGGCCAACAGGCGACCGGAGCCGCACGCCATGGTCCAACCGAGAGTGCCATGGCCGGTGTTGAGGAACAGGTTCTTGAACGGCGTGGCACCGACAATCGGCGTGCCGTCGGGTGTGGTCGGGCGCAGGCCGGTCCAGAACGTGGCTTCGGCCAGATCGCCGCCCTGAGGATAAAGGTCGTTGACGATCATCTCCAGGGTTTCACGCCGACGCGGGTTAAGCGACAGGTCAAAACCGGCTATTTCAGCCATGCCGCCGACGCGGATGCGGTTGTCGAAACGGGTGATGGCGACCTTGTAGGTCTCGTCGAGAATGGTCGACGTTGGCGCCATCGCCGAGTTGGTAATCGGCACGGTCAGCGAGTAGCCCTTGAGCGGGTACACCGGCGCCTTGATCCCCAGCGGCTTGAGCAGCTTCGGCGAGTAGCTGCCGAGGGCCAGCACGTAGCGGTCGGCGGTTTCCAACTTGCCGTCGATCCATACGCCGTTGATGCGGTCGCCGGCGTAGTCGAGACGCTGGATGTCCTGCTCGAAGCGAAACTCCACACCCAACTGCTTGCACATCTCGGCAAGGCGGGTGGTGAACATCTGGCAGTCGCCGGTCTGGTCGTTGGGCAGGCGCAGGGCACCGGCGAGAATATCGGTGACGCTGGCCAGGGCCGGCTCAACACGGGCGATACCGGCGCGGTCGAGCAGCTCGAACGGCACACCGGACTCTTTCAAAACGGCAATGTCCTTGGCGGCGCCATCCAACTGGGCCTGGGTACGGAACAACTGGGTAGTCCCGAGGCTGCGGCCTTCGTAGGCGATACCGGTTTGCGCACGTAATTCGTCGAGGCAGTCACGGCTGTACTCGGACAGGCGCACCATGCGCTCCTTGTTCACAGCATAACGGCTGGCGGTGCAGTTGCGCAGCATCTGCGCCATCCACAGGTATTGGTCAATATCCGCCGTGGCCTTGATCGCCAACGGCGCGTGGCGTTGCAGCAACCACTTGATGGCCTTGAGCGGCACGCCCGGCGCAGCCCATGGCGAGGCGTAGCCTGGGGACACCTGGCCGGCGTTGGCGAAACTGGTTTCCATGGCAGCAGCCGGCTGACGGTCGACCACAACCACTTCAAAGCCAGCCCGCGCCAAATAGTAGGCACTGGTCACCCCAATGACGCCGCTACCCAAGACCAGAACGCGCATTTTTATACCCTCATCGCGGGCTTGGCCGCTGACGTGTGTTATTCGAGCAATGATGGGCGCAGTATAAAAAGCAATCGCCAGTGCATTTCACTATATAAATGCCTATATTTGGCGACAATTCTCGGCAAAAACCCTTTTTACAGAGGCGTATCCCCTATGCGTACCAACACCCAGACCAAGCGGGAGCTGGACAAGATCGACCGCAACATCCTGCGCATCCTGCAAACCGATGGGCGAATTTCGTTCACCGAGCTGGGGGAAAAGGTCGGGCTCTCCACCACGCCGTGTACCGAGCGGGTGCGACGGCTGGAGCGCGAGGGGATCATCATGGGTTACAACGCGCGGCTCAATCCCCAGCATTTGAAGGGAAGTTTGCTGGTATTTGTCGAGATCAGCCTCGATTACAAATCCGGCGACACCTTTGAAGAGTTCCGCCGCGCCGTGCTGAAACTGCCCCATGTGCTGGAATGCCACCTGGTCTCGGGGGACTTCGACTACCTGGTGAAAGCGCGGATTTCCGAGATGGCCTCGTACCGCAAATTGCTCGGCGACATCCTGCTCAAGTTGCCCCATGTGCGGGAATCGAAGAGCTATATCGTGATGGAAGAGGTCAAGGAGAGCCTCAACCTGCCTATTCCCGATTAAACCAGCACCTGCCGGGTGCTCGCCATGTATTCATGGATCTGCTTTTCCACCCGTGGATGAATCAGCTCCACCGGCCCCCGCCCATTGGGGCATGGCAAGGTCTTCGTGGTACCGAACAGCCGACAGATCAGCGGCCGCTCGTCATACACGGTGCAGCCGTGGGGGCCCAGGTGCACACAGTTCAGCTCGTCCATTGCGGCGTCCTGCTCGGCAGCGGTCTTGCGTGGCAGGCGCGACATCTCCTCGGGCGAAGTGGTGACCGGCCCACAGCAGTCGTGGCAGCCGGGGACGCACTCGAACGAAGGAATCTGACGGCGCAGCGCGCTGATTTTCTGACTGTTGCAACTCATCGAAACAGGTACCGAACGGCGAATAGAGGTGGATTCTGAAGCAAAACGCCCCGCGCAGACAGCTTCGTCCGACCGCTGTATCCTGCGTCAAATTTTCCAAACAGGGATGCTCCCCATGACCGCCAGCGCCCGGCACACCGCTTCCTACTACGCCGCCAGCAGCGTACCGCAACCCGACTACCCGGCGTTGACGGGCGAGGTGGGCGCTGATGTGTGCGTGATCGGCGGCGGTTTCTCGGGGCTCAACACGGCCCTGGAGCTGGCTGAGCGCGGCTTCAGCGTGGTTCTGCTGGAGGCGCGCAAGATCGCCTGGGGCGCCAGCGGGCGCAATGGCGGCCAGTTGATTCGCGGCGTCGGTCATGGCCTGGAGCAGTTCACCAACGTGATCGGCACCGATGGCGTGCGCCAGATGAAGCTGATGGGCCTGGAAGCCGTGGAGATCGTGCGTGAACGTGTCGAAAGCTACCAGATCCCCTGCGACCTGACCTGGGGCTACTGCGACCTGGCCAACAAGCCTCGCGACCTGCAAGGCCTTGCCGAAGACGCCGAAGAACTGCGCAGCCTGGGCTATCGCCACGAAGTACGCTTGCTGCAAGCGAGCGACATGGGCAGCGTCATCGGCTCCGACCGCTATGTGGGCGGCATGATCGACATGGGTTCCGGCCACCTGCACCCGTTGAACCTGGCTCTCGGCGAAGCCGCCGCCGCGCAGCAATGGGGTGTGCAGTTGTTCGAACAGTCGGAAGTCACGCGCATCGACTACGGCCCCGAGGTCAAGGTGCACACCGCCCAAGGCACAGTGCGCGGCAAGACCCTGGTACTCGCTTGCAATGCCTATCTCAATGGACTGAATCCGCAATTGAGCGGCAAGGTGCTGCCCGCCGGCAGCTACATCATCGCCACCGAACCGTTGAGCCAGGCGCAAGCCGCCAACCTGCTACCGCAGAACATGGCCGTGTGTGACCAGCGCGTGACGGTGGATTACTTCCGGCTGTCCGCCGACCGTCGCCTGTTATTCGGCGGCGCCTGTCACTACTCCGGACGCGACCCCAAGGACATCGGCGCCTACATGCGGCCAAAGATGCTGCAGGTGTTCCCACAGCTGGCCGACGTGAAGATCGATTACCAATGGGGCGGCATGATCGGCATCGGCGCCAACCGCCTGCCGCAGATCGGCCGCCTGGCGGATCAGCCCAACGTGTATTACGCCCAGGCCTACGCAGGCCACGGCCTCAACGCCACACACCTGGCGGGCAAACTGCTGGCCGAAGCCATCAGCGGCCAGCAGCAGGGACGTTTCGACCTGTTCGCCCGGGTGCCACACATCACCTTCCCCGGCGGCAAGCACCTGCGCTCGCCGCTGCTGGCCTTGGGAATGCTCTGGCACCGTCTCAAAGAGCTGGTCTGATCAATCGCGCCAGAAGGGTTTCAAGCCTTCCTGGCGGGCTTGCTCCAGGGTCAACCCAACGTCGCGCAATTGCTCGCGAGTCAAGTGCAGCAAGGCCTTGCGCGTATGGCGGCGGTGCCAGAACAAGCTCCAGCGGCTGATCTCGCGCGGCGACGTCGCCCGCTCTTGCCCAGCCTGCAATTCCTGACTGTGTAACGTCAGCCGCACATCACTCATGCCGTTCATTTTGCTGCCCCTCATTTGCCTGTTGCCATGAGTGGCTAGAATGGGCGAGCAGACAAAACCATTACAGATTCAACCCACCTTTATTAAATCCATACAGATACTGCCTATGCGCGGCTGAATCCTGTATTTTCCCCCTATCTGTACTGGTCCCCTGGGAGCGACCGCCATGACGCTTTACGTCAACCTCGCCGAATTACTGGGCACACGCATCGAACAGGGGTTCTATCGCCCCGGAGATCGGCTGCCGTCCGTACGCGCCTTGAGTGTGGAGCACGGGGTCAGCCTGAGCACCGTGCAGCAAGCGTATCGGTTGCTGGAAGACAATGGCCTGGCGATGCCCAAGCCCAAGTCTGGGTACTTTGTACCGGTGGGCCGGGAGTTGCCGGCGCTGCCCGAGGTCGGCCGCCCGGCCCAGCGCCCGGTGGAAATCTCCCAGTGGGATCTGGTGCTGGAACTGATTCGCGCCGTTCCGCGCAAAGACGTCATACAGATGGGCCGCGGCATGCCGGACGTATTGTCACCCACCCTCAAACCCCTGCTGCGCAGCCTGGCCCGCGTCAGCCGGCGCCAGGATCTGCCGGGGCTGTATTACGACAATATTCTCGGCTGTATGGAACTACGCGAGCAAATCGCCCGGCTGTCATTGGATTCCGGCTGCCAACTGACGGCCGAGGACATCGTGATTACCACCGGCTGCCACGAGGCGCTGTCCGCCAGCATCCACGCCATCTGTGAGCCGGGCGATATCGTCGCGGTGGACTCGCCCAGCTTCCACGGGGCCATGCAGACCCTCAAGGGCCTGGGCATGAAAGCCCTGGAAATCCCCACCGACCCGATCACCGGCATCAGCCTCGAAGCCCTGGAACTGGCACTGGAACAGTGGCCGATCAAGGTCATCCAGCTGACCCCCAACTGCAATAACCCGCTGGGCTACATCATGCCGGAAGCGCGCAAACGCGCATTGCTGACCCTGGCCCAGCGCTTTGACGTCGCGATCATCGAAGACGATGTGTATGGCGAACTGGCCTACAGCTACCCACGCCCGCGCACCATCAAATCCTTCGACGAAGACGGTCGTGTGCTGCTGTGCAGTTCGTTCTCCAAGACCCTGGCGCCAGGCCTGCGCATTGGTTGGGTCGCTCCGGGCCGGTACCTGGAGCGGGTACTGCACATGAAGTACATCAGCACCGGCTCCACCGCCACGCAGCCGCAGATCGCAATTGCCGAGTTTCTCAAAGGGGGTCATTTCGAACCGCATTTGCGACGGATGCGCACACAATACCAGCGTAATCGCGACCTGATGCTCGACTGGGTCAGCCGCTACTTCCCTGCCGGCACCCGCGCCAGCCGCCCACAAGGCAGCTTCATGCTGTGGATAGAACTGCCGGAAGGCTTCGACACCCTCAAGCTCAACCGCGCACTGGTGGAACAAGGCGTACAGGTGGCTGTGGGAAGCATCTTTTCCGCGTCGGGCAAGTACCGTAACTGCCTGCGCATGAACTACGCTGCCAAGCCTACCGCCCAGATTGAAGAGGCCGTGCGCAAAGTCGGCGCTGCCGCGATCAAGATGCTGGCCGAAACGGTGGACTGACCTTTCGCAAGAAACCGCCGTCATATGTCGACAACCGCCCTGACCTGGACACGACTCCCTTGATGATTCGACGGCTTTTACCGTTTTTCCTGCTGGGAGCCCTGGCCTTGAGCGGCTGCGCCACGGTGAGTACCCCGCGCATACCCAGCGATGCCCTGCCGGCCGCCCAATCGTCGTTCGGCCGCTCGATCCAGGCCCAGGCCGCGCCTTACCAGGGCCGTTCAGGTTTTCGCCTGCTGCCCAACAGCAGCGAAGCCTTCATGGCCCGCGCCGAGCTGATCCGCAATGCCCAGACCAGCCTTGACCTGCAGTACTACATCGTCCACGACGGCATCAGCACGCGGATGCTGGTGGATGAACTGCTCAAGGCCGCCGACCGTGGCGTGCGCGTGCGCATCCTGCTGGATGACACCACCAGCGACGGCCTCGACCAGATCATCGCCACCCTCGCCGCCCACCCCAAGATCGAGATTCGCCTGTTCAACCCCCTGCACCTGGGACGCAGCACCGGTGTGACGCGCGCCATGGGCCGCCTGTTCAACCTGTCGCTGCAACACCGGCGCATGCACAACAAGCTGTGGCTGGCGGACAACAGCGTGGCCATCGTCGGTGGGCGCAACCTGGGGGATGAGTATTTCGACGCCGAGCCCAACCTGAACTTCACCGATATCGACATGCTCAGCGTGGGGCCGGTGGCCGAGCAACTCGGGCACAGTTTCGATCAGTACTGGAACAGCGCCCTGAGCAAACCCATTGATGATTTCGTCTCCAATACGCCCTCCAAAGGTGACCTGGCCGCCGCGCGCCTGAGCCTGGAGGCGTCGCTGGCCGAATCGCGCCAGCAGAAGCACGCGCTGTACGCGCGCCTGCGCACCTACCAGACCCAGCCGCGCATGGACATCTGGCGCCGCGAACTGATCTGGGCCTGGAACCAGGCGTTGTGGGACGCACCCAGCAAGGTGCTGTCCAAGGCCGACCCGGACCCGCACCTGCTGCTGACCACGCAACTGGCCCCGGAGCTGGAAGGCGTCAACCATGAACTGATGATGATCTCGGCGTACTTCGTGCCGGGACAGCCCGGGCTGGTGTACCTGACGGGGCGCGCCGACGCGGGCGTATCGGTGAGCTTGTTGACCAACTCCCTTGAAGCCACCGACGTGCCTGCCGTACATGGCGGCTATGCACCGTACCGCAAGGCGCTGCTGGAGCACGGGGTAAAACTCTACGAGCTACGCCGCCAACCGGGTGACGGCGGCGGCAGCGGCCCGCACCTGTTTCGTCGAGGCACGTTCCGCGGCTCGGACTCGAGCCTGCACAGCAAGGCGATGATCTTTGATCGGCAAAAATCGTTTGTCGGCTCTTTCAATTTCGACCCGCGCTCCGTGCTGTGGAACACCGAGGTCGGCGTGCTGGTGGACAGCCCCGAACTGGCGGAACACGTGCGCAATCTCGCCCTGCAAGGCATGGCGCCGGCCCTGAGCTACGAGGCGAAACTGCAGGACGGCAACGTGGTATGGGTGACCGAGGACAACGGCCAACTGCACACCCTGACCCGTGAACCGGGCAGTTGGTGGCGACGGTTCAATGCCTGGTTCGCCACCTCGGTCGGCCTGGAACGCATGCTCTAGGAACAGCGAGGATCAAGCCGGCTGAGCAGCACCGAATGCGCCTTGGCGCAGCAACAGCACCACCAAGCCCAATGCCCCGGCCGCCATCAGCCACGGCAGCGCGTGCCCGCTGATCCATTGGCTGCCGGCGCCGGCTACCAGCGGGCCGATCAGGCAACCGATGCCCCACAACTGCGCGATGTGGGCATTGGCACGCACCAGCGCATCGTCACGATAACGCTCGCCGATCAGGATCAGCGACAACGTGAACAACCCGCCGGCACTGGCGCCGAACAGCACCCATATTGGCCAGATCAGTAGCGTGTGCATCAGCAACGGAACCGCCAGGCTCGATGCCAGCAACAGCAGTGCGCAACTCAAAAACAGCGTGCGTCGTGGCAGATAATCCGCCAGTGCCCCGATGGGCAGCTGCAGCAGCGCGTCCCCGACCACCACCGTGCTGACCATCGTCAAGGCAATTTCGGCAGTGAAGCCCTGTTGCAGGCAATACACCGGCAGCAGCGTCAGGATCATCGCCTCAAACGCGGCAAACAGCGCCACCGCCCAGGCAATCGCCGGCAGGCTCAGGCAGAAGCGCCACAGGTCCGCGAAGGTCACGCTGAACGATTCGGCACTGGGCGCACCAGAGCGACCCAGCAATGCCAACGGAGCCACCACCAGCAGGCCAACGCCGACCCAGAAACCATAGTCATGGTCGGTACCGATCAGGCCCAGCAGCAACGGGCCCGAGAGCTGGCTCAAGGCATAACTGCAGCCATACAGCGCCACCAGCCGGCCACGCCACTGCTCCACCACCAACTGGTTGATCCAGCTTTCACCGAGGATAAACACGATGGTCAGGATCACCCCGATCATCAGGCGCAACGCCAGCCATATCGGGTAGCTGGGCAGAATGGCCAGCAAACCGATGGACACCGCGCCAGCCCACAGGCACAGACGCATGAGATTCGCGGTGCCGAGCCAGGCGGCCAGACGGCTGGAGACCTTGGCGCCGAGCAATACGCCAAAGGCCGGCATGGCGGCCATAACGCCAATAGCGAAACTGCCGTAGCCCCAGCCCTCAAGGCGCAGGGAGACCAGCGGCATGCTGACGCCCAGGGCCAGGCCGACACTGAGCACCGAGGCCAGGACGGCGAAATAGGTCGCCCAACGCATTGCCACGCTCCTGTGGATAATCATGGGTTCACACAAAACAGTGTGGGAGGGGGCTTGCTCCCGATTGCGGTGGATCAGTGAGCACTGTTAGTGCCTGACACACTGCTATCGGGGGCAAGCCCCCTCCCACATTTGCCTGCGGTGTTGCTTACAGCTTGATCCAGGTCGCCTTCAGCTCGGTGTACTTGTCGAACGCATGCAGCGACTTGTCGCGACCATTACCCGACTGCTTGAAGCCGCCAAACGGTGCGGTCATGTCGCCGCCGTCGTATTGGTTGACCCACACGCTACCGGCACGCAGGGCCTTGGCGGTGAGGTGCGCCTTGGAAATGTCCGACGTCCACACCGCAGCGGCGAGGCCGTATTGGGTGTCGTTGGCGATCTTGATCGCTTCCTCGGCGCCGTCAAAGGTGATCACCGACAGCACCGGGCCGAAGATCTCTTCCTGGGCGATTCTCATGGCGTTGGTTACACCGTCGAAAATCGTCGGCTCGACGTAGGTGCCGCCCGTCTCTTCCAGGATGCGCTTGCCACCCGCCACCAACTTGGCGCCGTCAGTGTGGCCGGCTTCGATGTACGACAGCACGGTGTTCATCTGCTGGGTGTCCACCAGGGCACCGACGTTGGTCGCCGGGTCCAGCGGGTTGCCGGGCTTCCAGCCCTTGAGGGCCTCGATCACCAGCGGCAGGAAGGTGTCCTTGATCGAACGTTCCACCAGCAGGCGCGAACCGGCAGTGCAGACTTCACCCTGGTTGAAGGCGATGGCGCTGGCAGCGGATTCGGCAGCGGCTTGCAGGTTCGGAGCATCGGCAAAAACGATGTTCGGGCTCTTGCCGCCGGCTTCCAGCCATACACGCTTCATGTTCGATTCGCCGGAGCGGATCAACAGTTGCTTGGCGATCTTGGTCGAACCGGTGAACACCAGTGTGTCGACGTCCATGTGCAGCGCCAGCGCATTGCCGACGGTGTGGCCGTAGCCCGGCAGCACGTTGAACACGCCTTTCGGAATACCGGCTTCAACGGCCAGGGCCGCGATGCGGATGGCGGTGAGTGGAGATTTTTCGGACGGCTTGAGGATCACCGAGTTACCGGTGGACAGCGCCGGGCCGAGTTTCCAGCAGGCCATCATCAGCGGGAAGTTCCACGGCACGATGGCACCCACCACGCCGACCGGCTCGCGGGTCACCAGACCCAACTGATCGTGCGGGGTGGCTGCGACTTCGTCGTAGATCTTGTCGATTGCCTCGCCGCTCCAGCTCAGGGCATTTGCCGCGCCGGGTACGTCAATGTTCAGGGAGTCACTGATCGGCTTGCCCATGTCCAGGGTTTCGAGCAGCGCCAGTTCTTCGGCATTGGCCTTGAGCAGCGCGGCGAAACGGATCATGGTGGCTTTGCGTTTGGCCGGCGCGAGGCGCGACCAGACACCGGAATTGAAGGTGGCGCGGGCATTTTCTACGGCGCGCTGGGCATCGGCGGCGTCACAACTGGCAACACTGGTCAGCAGGCGACCATCGACCGGGCTGATGCATTCGAAGGTGTCGCCGGAAACAGCAGCGGTGTATTCGCCATTGATGTAGGCGCGGCCTTCGATCTTCAGATCCTTGGCGCGTTGTTCCCAGTCGGCACGGGTCAGGGTGGTCATGCGAGTGTCCTCCTCTTATTGAATACAAGGGCCAGGCGATGTCCCCCGGCAGCCTCAAAGAATGCTTGCCCGCCAGCCAGCTGTTCGGCTCAAAGGCAGCTGCCACCCTAAACCAGCGGCCAGGGATGTTTCAATATATTTGACATAACCGCGGTAAACGCCCTTGCGATGTTCATTTTAATAAACATAGACTTTGGCTCTCCAACCGCAGGCCAGACGGGACACGCACATGAGCATCCAGGACATCGTCGACTTCAGCCAGGCCAACACCGCCCCAGACCGCTACCGCCCTGCCGCAGAAAAAATCCTCAAGGGCGATCCCGAACAAACGGTGTACAACCATTACAACAGCCCGTGCGGCCAGATGAACGCCGGTGTCTGGGAAGGTGAGGTCGGGCAGTGGCAGGTCAACTACAGCGAGCATGAGTATTGCGAGATCGTGCAGGGCGTCTCTGTATTGCGCGACGCCGAGGGCAATGCGAAGACCTTGCGTGCCGGCGACCGCTTCGTGATCCCCGCCGGCTTCAGCGGCACCTGGGAAGTGCTGGAGCCGTGCCGCAAGATCTACGTGGTGTTCGAGCAGAAAGCCTGATCAGTAAATCCGACGCAAAAAAAAGCCCGTATCGTGAGATACGGGCTTTTTTCACAAGGAGGAAAATCAATTACTTGATTTTGCCTTCTTTGTAGATCACGTGCTTGCGAACGCGCGGGTCGAACATTTTCTTTTCGAGCTTGTCCGGGGTAGTACGCTTGTTCTTGTCGGTAGTGTAGAAGTGACCAGTACCGGCGCTAGAGATCATTCGAATCAATTCACGCATGATAGAGCTCCTTAGATCTTGCCAGCGGCGCGGATTTCGGCCAGCACGACAGTGATGCCACGCTTGTCGATAATACGCATGCCTTTGGCAGATACACGCAGGCGAACAAAACGTTTCTCTTCTTCAACCCAGAAGCGGTGATGCTGCAGGTTCGGCAGGAAACGACGACGGGTTTTGTTATTTGCGTGGGAAATGTTATTCCCAGTCACCGGACCCTTACCGGTAACTTGACAGACTCTCGACATGCCTCAGCCCTCTAAAACCACATGCCCAACCCGGCATGGGTTGGCCGCTTAATCTCTCAGTCATTTGGCGCCAGGCGCCGCGTTTCTTTAGGGTCTTACCGGCTACACCTACAAGCGAAGGAACCGGGCCCCTAGAAAAGAGCGCTGCTTTATACCAGAAAGACCCATGTGCAACAACAGCCCGTGTATTTTTACCGGCGTAAATCTCGGCGACAGACGCCCGAACCGTTGCCAGGAGGGGCCGCTGTAACAACCGACCGCTCGTCGCACAGAATGATTTACAGCGCTCGCGCGCGCAGCAAAGCGCACAGCGAAACGCGCTGGGGTGCCATCAAAACAGTATTTGAAGCAAAAGCACAGGCAAAAATGGGCTAGTCATTTATCAACCAGACCACTACGGTAGGGCTTTTCCAGACTGCACTCGCAGATGGGCCTTCGATCTGCAAAGGAAACCGAACATGCGCCTCGCTGCCCTACCGCTATTGCTAGCCCCTCTATTTATCGCGCCGCTGGCCTCTGCCGCCAGCAACTTGAGCGTCTGCACCGAGGCCAGCCCCGAAGGGTTCGATGTGGTGCAATACAACTCGCTGACCACCACCAACGCCTCGGCCGATGTGCTGATGAATCGCCTGGTGGACTACGACGCGGCCAGCGGCAAACTGGTGCCCAGCCTGGCGGACAGCTGGGACGTCTCGCCGGATGGCCTGACCTATACCTTCAAGCTGCACCCGGACGTGAAATTCCATCGCACCGAGTATTTCACCCCAAGCCGCACCCTGACCGCCGAAGACGTGCGCTTCAGCTTCGAACGCATGCTCGACCCGGCCAACCCGTGGCACAAGATCGCCCAGAGCGGCTTCCCCCACGCCCAGTCCCTGCAATTGCCAACGCTGGTCAAGAAGATCGATGCCCTCGACCCGCTGACCGTGCGCTTTACCCTCGATCACGCCGACTCCACCTTCCTCGCGGCCCTGAGCATGGGCTTTGCCTCGATCTACCCGGCGGAATACGCCGACAAACTGCTCAAGGCCGGCACGCCGGAGAAGCTCAACAGCCAGCCGATCGGCACCGGGCCGTTCATCTTCAGCCGTTTCCAGAAAGATGCCGTGGTGCGCTACAAGGCCAACCCGGACTATTTTGCCGGCAAACCGGCTGTGGATAACTTGATCTTCGCCATTACCCCGGACGCCAACGTGCGCCTGCAGAAACTGCATCGCAACGAATGCCAGATCGCCCTGTCGCCCAAGCCCCTGGATGTGGGCGAGGCCGAAAAGGACCCCGCACTCAAGGTAGAAAAAACCGCAGCATTCATGACCGCATTCGTGGCCATCAACAGCCAGCACCCACCGTTGGACAAGCCCGAGGTGCGCCAGGCCATTAACCTGGCCTTCGACAAGGGCAGCTACCTCAAGGCGGTGTTTGAAGGCACCGCCGAAGCCGCCAACGGCCCGTACCCGCCCAATACCTGGAGCTACGCCAAAGACTTGCCGGGTTATCCACAGGACCTCGCCAAGGCCAAGGCCTTGCTGGACCGTGCCGGCCTCAAGGACGGCTTCAAGACCACCCTCTGGACGCGCCCCACCGGCAGCCTGCTGAACCCTAACCCGAACCTCGGCGCGCAACTGCTGCAGGCGGACCTGGCCAAGGTGGGCATCCAGGCCGAGATCCGCGTGATCGAATGGGGCGAGCTGATTCGCCGCGCCAAAGCGGGTGAACACGACCTGCTGTTCATGGGCTGGGCCGGCGACAACGGCGACCCGGATAACTTCCTGACCCCACAGTTTTCCTGCGCGGCGGTTAAATCCGGCACCAACTTCGCCCGCTACTGTGACCCGACGCTGGACAAGCTGATCAGCGCCGGCAAGACCACCAGCGAACAAGGTGTACGCAGCAAGCTGTACCAGCAGGCCCAGGCGCAGATCCAGCAACAGGCGCTGTGGTTGCCGCTGGCGCACCCGACGGCGTTCGCCCTGGCGCGCAAGAGCGTCGAGGGCTACCAGGTGAGCCCATTCGGGCGCCAGGATTTCTCGAAGGTCAGCGTCAAGCCCTAAGCTGCAAGCTGCAAGCTGCAAGCTGCAAGCTGCAAGCTGCAAGCTGCAAGCTGCAAGCTGCAAGCTGCAAGCTGCAAGCTGCAAGCTGCAAGCCCGTTTGAGGCTTGCAGCTGTTCCGTCCTACATCCACCCATATTCCGCCATCGACAACGGATCACCGTCCCCCACGATGATGTGATCCAGTACCCGCACATCCACCACTTCCAGGGCCTTTTGCAGCAGCTTGGTCAATTTTCGATCAGCCGCGCTGGGCTCCACGCTCCCGGAAGGATGGTTGTGACACAGAATCAACGCCGCCGCGTTATAGGCCAGGGCGCGCTTGACCACTTGCCGCGGGTAGACCACGGCAGCGTCGATGGTCCCCTCGGACAACACTTCGAACCCCAGCACCCGATGCTTTGAATCGAGAAACAGGCAGCCGAAAACTTCATGGGGCTCATGGCGCAACAGCGACTTGAGGTAATTGCGCACGGCCACCGGGCTTTCCAGCACCGAATCGCTGCGCAGGCGTTCGGCCATATGGCGCCGGGACATTTCCAGTACCGCCTGCAACTGCGCAAACTTCGCCGGCCCCAAGCCCAATTGCTGGCTGAACACCGCCTGGCTGGCTTCCAGCAGCGGGCGCAAACCGCCAAATTGCGCCAGCAGATGGCGCGCCAGGTCCACCGCGCTCCTGCCGGTTACCCCGGTGCGCAGGAAGATCGCCAGCAATTCAGCATCGGACAGACTCGCAGCACCCCACTCCAAAAGCTTCTCTCGCGGCCGCTCTGCCGCCGGCCAATCACGAATACTCATTCCACCTCCCTGTGCATGTGCGCCGCTGTTGCGGGGCGGGCGCTGTGTTATCGTAGGCCCTCTTTTTTGCGTGCGATTTCACCTGGGGAGGGGGCATCGCAGGCGTCACTGAACTGGCTTCACTGAACTGGAAAGGCAAACCAATGCAGCGTCTGTATCGGAAACGCATCGTTCTCGGCGTCGGCGGCGGCATTGCCGCCTACAAGAGCGCAGAGCTGGTCCGCAGGCTTCTCGACCAGGGCGCTGAAGTGCGCGTGGTCATGACCCGCGGCGGCAGTGAGTTCATTACTCCGCTGACCATGCAGGCCTTGTCCGGACACCCGGTTCACCTGGACCTGCTGGACCCGGCAGCCGAAGCCGCCATGGGTCATATCGAACTTGCCAAGTGGGCCGACCTGGTACTGATCGCCCCAGCCACCGCCGACCTGATTGCGCGCCTGGCGCAAGGCATTGCCGATGACCTGCTGACCACCCTGGTACTGGCCACCGACGCCACCGTCGCCATCGCCCCGGCCATGAATCAGGCCATGTGGCGCGACCCGGCGACCCAGGCCAACACCCAGCTCCTGCAAAGTCGTGGCCTCAAGGTGTTCGGCCCGGCCTCCGGCAGCCAGGCCTGCGGCGATGTCGGCATGGGCCGCATGCTCGAAGCCACCGACCTGGCATTGTGCGCCGCCGAATGCTTCCAGCACCTGGCCCTGACCGGCCGGCACGTGCTGATTACGGCCGGCCCGACCCAGGAAAACATCGACCCGGTACGCTACATCACCAACCATAGCTCAGGAAAAATGGGCTTTGCCTTGGCGGAAGCCGCGGTCGAGGCAGGCGCACGCGTTACCCTGATCACCGGTCCGGTGCACTTGCCGACCCCCGATCGCGTCACGCGAATCGACGTAGTCAGCGCCCGGGACATGCTGGCCGCCTGTGAGGCCGCCATTCCCTGTGACCTGTTTATCGCTTCGGCAGCGGTTGCAGACTACCGCCCTGAAGTCGTCGCCCCGCAAAAGCTCAAGAAAGACCCTACGAGCGGTGACGGGCTGCTCCTGCAAATGGTGCGCAACCCGGACATCCTGGCCACAATCGCCACGCGTCCGGACCGCCCGTTCAGTGTCGGCTTTGCCGCCGAGACCGAGCACCTGCTGGACTACGCCGCACGCAAACTGAAAGACAAAAACCTCGACCTGATCGTTGCCAATGATGTCGCCAACCCGAGCATCGGCTTCAACAGCGAGGAAAACGCCTGCAGCGTGATCGACCGCGAGCTGCACGCCACTCTTTTCGCCCAGACCAGCAAAGGCAAGATTGCCCGCCAACTGATCTCTTTTATCGCCCAACGGCTGAACCAGGTTTAATTTCCATGCACGCTTTGCAAGCCAAGATCCTCGACCCCCGCATCGGCACCGAATTCCCGCTGCCGGCCTACGCCACCCCAGGTTCCGCCGGCCTGGACCTGCGCGCCATGCTCAAGCAAGACACCGTCCTTGAACCGGGCCAGACCGTCCTGATTCCCACCGGCCTGTCGATCTATGTCGGCGACCCGGGCCTGGCGGCGCTGATCCTGCCGCGCTCCGGCCTGGGCCACAAACACGGCATCGTGCTGGGTAACCTGGTAGGCCTGATCGACTCGGACTACCAAGGCGAGTTGATGGTGTCGTGCTGGAATCGTGGCCAGACGGCGTTCAACATCGTTGTCGGCGAGCGCATTGCCCAGCTTGTATTGGTGCCGGTGGTGCAGGCGCGCTTCGAACTGGTGCAGGATTTCGACGAAACCCAACGCGGCGCAGGCGGTTTTGGGCATTCCGGCAGTCACTGACTACGCTGAACCTGGCCGGGCGCTTTTGCCCGGCTCGATGCCCCCGCAAGGCTTTTCAGGATGAAGAATGCGCGGACTTTATCAGCGAGATTTCCCATTTGAAATCAATGCATTACGCAGGAATAAAGACAGGGGCCAAGCTCCGATGGCACTTTTGCACCACGAACTCTCTGCCGAAAACACCGTCATACCCTTCAGTTTGAGCCTGCCGGTCAGCCACATTAAGGCCAGCCTTGCCCCCCTTGAGATGGAGTTTCCCCCCGCGATGAGTACCGCAGCCCGAGTAGCCCCGACATTCCCCGACAGCATCTTTCGCGCCTATGACATTCGTGGCGTAGTCCCCAAGACCCTGACCGCCGAAACCGCCTACTGGATTGGCCGCGCCATTGGTTCCCAGAGCCTGGCCCAGGACGAGCCGAACGTCTCGGTCGGTCGTGACGGTCGCCTGTCCGGTCCGGAACTGGTGGAACAACTGATCCAGGGCCTGGCCGACAGCGGCTGCCATGTCAGCGATGTGGGCCTGGTGCCCACTCCCGCGCTGTACTACGCCGCCAATGTACTGGCCGGCAAATCCGGGGTAATGCTGACCGGCAGCCATAACCCGTCGGACTACAACGGCTTCAAGATCGTCATCGCCGGCGACACCCTGGCCAACGAACAGATCCAGGCCCTGCACACCCGCCTGAAGACCAACGACCTGACCAGCGGCAAAGGCAGCATCACCAAAGTTGACATCCTGCAGCGCTACTCTGATGAAATCACCGGCGACGTCAAACTCGCACGCCGCCTCAAAGTGGTGGTGGACTGCGGCAACGGCGCGGCCGGCGTGATCGCCCCGCAGCTGCTCGAAGCCTTGAACTGCGAAGTGATCCCGCTGTTCTGCGAAGTCGACGGCAACTTCCCCAACCACCACCCGGACCCAGGCAAACCGGAAAACCTGGTGGACCTGATCGCCAAGGTCAAGGAAACCGGTGCTGACGTCGGCCTGGCCTTTGACGGCGACGGCGACCGTGTAGGCGTAGTGACCGAAACCGGCGAGATCGTATTCCCGGACCGCCTGCTGATGCTGTTCGCCCGCGATGTGGTGGCACGCAACCCGGGTGCCGAGATCATTTTCGACGTGAAGTGCACCCGCCGCCTCACCCCGCTGATCAAGGAATATGGTGGCCGTCCGCTAATGTGGAAGACCGGTCACTCGTTGATCAAAAAGAAAATGAAGGAAACCGGCGCGCTGTTGGCCGGCGAAATGAGCGGCCACGTGTTCTTCAAGGAGCGCTGGTTCGGGTTTGACGACGGCATTTACAGCGCCGCCCGTCTGCTGGAGATCCTCAGCAAGGAAAAATCCACCTGCGATTCGCTGTTTCAGACCTTCCCGAATGATATTTCTACGCCAGAGATCAATATCCATGTGACCGAGGAGAGCAAATTCAGCATCATTGACGCACTGCACGATGCGCAATGGGGTGAAGGCGCCCACCTGACCACCATTGATGGTGTGCGAGTCGATTACGCCAAGGGCTGGGGCCTGGTTCGCGCGTCCAACACCACACCGGTGCTGGTGCTGCGTTTCGAGGCGGATACCGAGGCTGAGTTGCAGCGCATCAAGGACGTGTTCCACGCCCAGTTGAAACGTGTTGCCCCTGATCTCCAATTACCGTTCTGATTTTTACCGGAGCCCTGAATGACCCTCGAACGCGAAGCCGCTGCCAACACCGCCAAGGTCCTGTCCGAAGCGTTGCCTTATATTCGACGCTACGTCGGCAAGACGCTGGTGATCAAGTACGGCGGCAATGCCATGGAAAGCGACGAGCTGAAAACCGGCTTTGCCCGCGACATCGTGTTGATGAAAGCCGTGGGAATCAACCCCGTGGTGGTCCACGGCGGCGGCCCGCAGATCGGCGACCTGCTCAAGCGCTTGTCGATCGAGAGTCACTTCATCGATGGCATGCGCGTCACTGACGCGCAGACCATGGACGTGGTGGAGATGGTCCTCGGCGGCCAGGTGAACAAAGACATCGTCAACCTGATCAACCGTCATGGCGGCAGCGCCATTGGCCTGACCGGCAAGGACGCCGAGCTGATCCGCGCGAAAAAACTGACCGTTACCCGTCAGACGCCGGAAATGACCCAGCCGGAAATCATCGATATCGGTCAGGTAGGCGAAGTGATCGGCATCAACACCGACCTGCTGAACCTGCTGGTCAAGGGCGACTTCATCCCGGTGATCGCGCCGATCGGCGTGGGTGCCAACGGTGAGTCCTACAACATCAACGCCGACCTGGTGGCGGGCAAGGTGGCCGAAGCATTGAAGGCTGAAAAGCTGATGCTGCTGACCAACATTGCCGGCCTGATGGACAAGGAAGGCAAGGTGCTGACCGGTTTGACCACTCAACAAGTGGACGAACTGATCGCCGACGGCACCATCTACGGCGGCATGCTGCCGAAGATCCGTTGCGCGCTGGAAGCGGTGCAAGGCGGCGTCGGCAGCTCGCTGATCCTGGATGGTCGTGTACCGAATGCAATCCTGCTGGAAATCTTCACCGATACGGGTGTGGGCACGCTGATCAGTAACCGCAAGCGCCCTTAAAACGCTGAAAACAAAAAGCCCCGCTCAACCTGGTTGAGCGGGGCTTTTTTATGGTTCGGCGATTACTGAACGCCGAACTGCTCGCGATACGCCTTAACTGCCGGCAAATGCTGCTTGAGCTGCGGGTCGTCTTCCAGGAACTGCAGCACCTGGTTCAATGACACGATACTGACCACTGGAATACCGAAATCACGCTCCACTTCCTGGATCGCCGACAACTCACCGTTGCCACGCTCCTGGCGGTTCAGCGCGATCAGCACACCGGCGGCCTTGGCGCCGTCCTGGGAAGCGATGATCTGCATCACTTCACGGATAGCCGTGCCGGCCGTGATCACGTCATCGATGATCAATACATCGCCGGTAAGCGGCGCGCCCACCAGGCTGCCGCCTTCGCCATGGGCCTTGGCTTCCTTGCGGTTGAAGCACCATGGCAGATCGCGCCCATAATGTTCCGCCAGGGCCACGGCTGTTGCAGCGGCCAGGGGGATACCCTTGTAGGCCGGGCCAAACAGCACGTCGAAGGAAATACCGCTTTCAACGATGGCTGCCGCGTAGAAGCGCCCCAACTGAGCCAGGGCCGAGCCCGAGTTGAACAAGCCTGCATTGAAGAAATACGGGCTGGTGCGCCCGGACTTGAGGGTGAACTCACCGAAGCGCAAAACCCCGCGATCGATGGCAAAACGAATGAAATCGCGTTGATACGCCTGCATGAAAAAAACCTCAGATACCACGGATTTAGCTAATTAGGTAGACGGCGTGTATCATACACGCACGCGATTTTTGGGGCCATTTATGCGGATCATCAGTGTGAACGTTAATGGTATTCAGGCTGCAGTCGAGCGTGGTTTGCTCAGTTGGCTGCAAGCTCAGAATGCCGACGTCATCTGCCTGCAGGACACCCGCGCCTCCGCCTTTGAACTGGACGACCCAGCCTTCCAACTGGATGGCTACTTCCTTTATGCCTGCGATGCCGAAGTGCCCACCCAAGGTGGCGTGGCTTTGTACTCGCGGTTGCAACCCAAGGCGGTCATCAGCGGCCTCGGCTTCGAGACAGCCGACCGCTACGGGCGCTACCTGCAAGCCGATTTCGACAAGGTCAGCATCGCGACCTTGCTGCTTCCTTCGGGGCAGAACGGCGATGAAGACTTGAACCAGAAGTTCAAGCTAATGGACGATTTCGCCCGTTACCTGGATAAACAGCGACGCAAACGTCGCGAGTACATTTACTGTGGCTCGCTGTACGTGGCGCAACAGAAGCTGGATATCAAGAACTGGCGTGACAGCCAGCAATCCCCGGGCTTCCTGGCGCCGGAACGGGCCTGGATGGACGAGATTGTCGGCAACATGGGCTATGTGGATGCGCTGCGCGAAGTCAGCCGCGAAGGTGACCAGTACAGCTGGTGGCCAGACAATGAACAGGCTGAGATGCTCAACCTGGGCTGGCGCTTCGACTACCAGTTGCTGACCCCGGGTCTGCGCCGGTTCGTTCGCAGTGCACGCCTGCCGCGCCAGCCGCGCTTCTCGCAGCACGCGCCGCTGATCGTGGACTATGACTGGACACTGACCATCTAGGGTCTTTATCCAGGCACAAAAAAACCGACATCGCTGTCGGTTTTTTTGTGGGTGTCGATTATTTGACCAGGCGCCAGGTCAAGGGATAGCGATAGGCGATCCCTTTGTTGGCTTTGATTGCGCCGATGATCGTCAGCACCACGCTTGCGATGACCAAGGCCGTCATCAGGAAAAACCCAATGACCGCGAAGGCCAGCACGATGCAAATGATCCAGGCGATGGCTACGGTGATCTGGAAATTCAGTGCCTCCTTGCCCTGGTCGTCAATGAACGGATCCACTTCTTTTTTCATCTGCCACAGGATCAGCGGCCCCACGACGCTGCCGAAGGGGAATACAAACCCCAGGAACGCAGCAAGATGGCACAACATTGCCCCCTGACGCACCTCGTAGGAAGGCGTAGGCACCGGCATTTGGCTGTCATTCATGGCGCTTCTCCTTGAGGCGTACTCAGTCAGCCAGTGCGGCGTTCTGCAGTTCGAAGATCTCAGTCATGCCTTTCTGGGCCAGGGCCAGCATGGCGTTCAGCTCGGCCGGCTGGAATGGCGCACCTTCGGCGGTGCCCTGCACTTCGATGAAACCACCGGTGCTGGTCATCACTACGTTCAGATCGGTCTCGGCAGCCGAGTCTTCCAGGTAATCCAGGTCCAGCACCGGCTCGCCCTGGTACATGCCCACCGATACGGCGGCGATCATCTGCTTCAGTGGGTCGCCGCCTTTCAGGCCGCCGCGCTTCTTGATGACTTTAAGCGCGTCGACCAGCGCCACCATGGCGCCGGTGATGGAGGCGGTGCGCGTACCGCCATCGGCCTGGATCACGTCGCAGTCGACGTAGAGAGTCACGTCGCCCAGCTTGGTCATATCCAGGGCCGCGCGCAGGGAGCGCCCGATCAGGCGCTGGATTTCCAGGGTACGGCCGCCTTGCTTGCCACGGCTGGCTTCACGCTGGTTACGCTCGCCGGTGGCGCGTGGCAGCATGCCATATTCGGCGGTCAGCCAACCCTGGCCCTGGCCCTTGAGGAAGCGCGGCACGCCATTTTCAACGCTGACGGTGCAGATAACCTTGGTATCGCCAAACTCGACCAGTACGGATCCCTCGGCGTGTTTGGTGTAGTTGCGGGTGATGCGGATCGAGCGGAGCTGATCGGCAACGCGACCACTTGGACGTTTCATAGGGGATACCTGTACTGAGGACGAAAAACTGCCGAGCATTATAGAGCCGCGAGCCGATTCGGGGCACTGCTAAAAATCTGGTTACGAATGCCCAGGGTTTGGGCGCGCCCGCCCCACTGCGCTACAATCCCGCGCCTTCGCAGCCTGTCGGCTTCAATTTACCCATCAGCCCGCTTTCGCGGGACTGCATCGCGAGGTACCTCCATGGTGCACAGCATGACCGCCTTCGCCCGCGTCGAAAAAGCCGGCGCCCAAGGCACCCTGAGCTGGGAACTGCGCTCGGTCAACAGCCGCTACCTGGAGCCGCACCTGCGCCTGCCGGAATCCTTCCGCGACCTCGAAGGCGCCGTGCGTGAGGCACTGCGCCAGGGCATCTCCCGCGGCAAGCTGGAATGCACCCTGCGCTTTACCGAAGAAACCACCGGCAAGCCGCTGCAGGTAGACCGCGAGCGCGCTGCGCAACTGGTCGCCGCGGCCGAAACCGTCGCCGGCCTGATCAAGCAGCCCGCCGCACTGAACCCTCTGGAAGTACTGGCCTGGCCCGGTGTGCTGGTGGCCGACGCCTCCGATCCGCAAGCCCTCAACGCCGAAGCCCTCGCCCTGTTCACCCAGGGATTGAAGGAACTCAAGGCTGGCCGCGAGCGTGAAGGCGCCGAACTGGCCCGACTGATCAACGAGCGCCTGACGTCGATCGAAGCAGACGTGGTCACCTTGCGCGAGCTGGTACCGCAGATGCTCGCCACCCAACGCCAGAAGGTCCTCGACCGCTTCACCGACATGAAGGCCGACCTCGACCCCGTGCGCCTGGAGCAGGAAATGGTGCTGCTCGCGCAGAAGAGCGATGTCGCCGAAGAACTGGATCGCCTGAGCACCCACATCCTCGAAGTGCGCCGCGTGCTCAAGTCCGGTGGCGCCGCTGGTCGGCGCCTGGACTTCCTGATGCAGGAACTCAACCGCGAAGCCAATACACTGGGCTCCAAGGCTTTCGATCCGCGCAGCACCACGGCGGCGGTCAACCTCAAGGTGTTGATCGAGCAGATGCGCGAACAAGTACAGAATATTGAGTAAGGCAACCTCCATGACCCATAGCACCGGCACCCTGTACATCATTTCCGCCCCTTCGGGCGCGGGCAAGAGCAGCCTGGTCAAGGCCCTGACCGACGCTGACGAGCAGATTCGCATCTCGATCTCCCACACCACCCGCGCCATGCGTCCGGGCGAGGTGAACGGCGTGCACTATCACTTCGTCGAGCGCACCGAGTTCGTCAAGATGATCGAGCATGGCGACTTCCTCGAGCGCGCCGAGGTGTTCGGCAACCTCTACGGCACCTCGCAGAGCCACCTGCAGCAGACCCTGGACGAAGGCCACGACCTGATCCTGGAAATCGACTGGCAGGGCGCCGAGCAAGTGCGCCAGCTGATGCCCAAGGCACGCTCGATCTTTATCCTGCCGCCGTCGCTCGAAGCCTTGCACCAGCGCCTGACCAACCGTGGCCAGGACAGCGACGAGATCATCGAAGGCCGCATGCGGGAAGCTGTCAGCGAAATGAGCCACTATGTCGACTACGACTACCTGATCATTAACGACGATTTTTCCCACGCGCTGGATGACCTGAAGGCGATTTTCCGCGCCAATCAGCTCCAGCAAAAGCGTCAACAGCAGCGTTTCGGCAAATTACTCGCCGAACTGCTCGGCTGATTGGCCCTTCCCAAAACCGCTGCAAGGGCTTTACATTGGCGCTTGCAGCGGTTTTGCGAGAGCCTGCGAAAAATCAGCGCTTCCCTAAACGCTGGTGATTTTTTAAACTGCTCAGTCCGCTCGCCCAACCGGGCAGCGCGCATCTTGCATTCGCTCCGAGGAATATCATGGCCCGCGTAACCGTTGAAGACTGCCTAGACCACGTGGCAAACCGCTTTGAGCTGGTCATGCTCTCTACCAAGCGTGCCCGTCAACTGGCCACTGGCGGCAAAGAGCCCCTGGTCCAGTGGGAAAACGACAAGCCTACCGTTGTAGCCCTGCGTGAAATCGCTGAAGGCCTGATGAGCTACGAGTTCATCGCCAACGCTGAAATCGTTGAAGACGAACCGTTGTTTGCAGCGTTCGAGGACGAGTCCAACGAGGCCGTCTAAGCCTATGCCTGGTCGACGTAGCACGGCGCGGGGTCACAGCCTTCGGCAGGAGTTCACACTTTGCCGAGCATAGACGCCCTCGCCGATCGCTTATCGGCCTACCTCGGCCCCGACCAGGTCAACCTGGTCCGCCGAGCGTATTTCTACGCCGAACAGGCCCACGACGGGCAACGCCGCCGAAGCGGTGAGGCGTACGTCACCCATCCTCTTGCGGTGGCGAATATCCTGGCCGACATGCACATGGACCATCAGAGCCTGATGGCCGCAATGCTGCATGACGTGATCGAAGACACCGGCATTGCCAAGGAAGCGCTCAGTGCGCAATTTGGCGAAACCGTGGCCGAACTGGTCGACGGGGTCAGCAAACTGACCCAGATGAACTTCGAGACCAAGGCCGAAGCCCAGGCGGAAAACTTCCAGAAAATGGCCATGGCCATGGCCCGGGACATCCGGGTGATCCTGGTCAAGCTGGCCGACCGGCTGCACAACATGCGCACGCTGGAAGTGCTGTCCGGCGAAAAACGCCGGCGCATCGCCAAGGAAACCCTGGAAATCTACGCGCCCATTGCCAACCGGCTGGGTATGCACGCCATTCGTATCGAGTTCGAAGACCTCGGCTTCAAGGCCATGCACCCGATGCGTTCGGCGCGCATCTACCAGGCCGTCAAGCGCGCCCGGGGCAACCGCAAGGAAATCGTCAACAAGATCGAAGAATCCCTGAGCCATTGCCTGGCGATCGACGAGATCGAGGGCGAGGTCAGCGGCCGGCAGAAGCACATCTATGGCATCTACAAGAAGATGCGCGGCAAGCGCCGGGCCTTCAACGAGATCATGGACGTGTACGCGTTCCGCATCATCGTGGACAAGGTCGATACCTGCTACCGCGTCCTCGGTGCTGTACATAATTTGTACAAACCCCTGCCGGGGCGCTTCAAGGACTACATCGCCATTCCCAAGGCCAACGGCTATCAATCGCTGCATACCACACTGTTCGGTATGCACGGGGTGCCGATCGAGATCCAGATCCGTACCCGCGAAATGGAAGAGATGGCCAACAACGGCATCGCCGCCCATTGGCTGTACAAATCCAGCGGCGACGAGCAGCCCAAAGGCACCCATGCCCGCGCCCGCCAGTGGGTCAAGGGCGTGCTGGAAATGCAGCAACGTGCCGGCAACTCCCTGGAATTTATCGAAAGCGTGAAGATCGACCTGTTCCCGGACGAGGTCTACGTATTCACGCCCAAAGGCCGCATCATGGAGCTGCCCAAAGGCTCCACTGCGGTCGACTTTGCCTACGCGGTGCACACCGACGTCGGCAACAGCTGCATTGCCTGCCGGATCAACCGCCGTCTCGCGCCGCTGTCCGAACCGCTGCAAAGCGGCTCCACGGTCGAGATCGTCAGTGCACCCGGAGCCCGCCCGAATCCGGCGTGGCTCAACTTCGTGGTCACCGGCAAGGCCCGCACACACATCCGCCACGCGCTGAAACTGCAGCGCCGCTCCGAGTCCATCAGCCTGGGCGAACGCCTGCTGAACAAAGTGCTCAACGGCTTCGACAGCGCCTTGGACAAGATTGCGCAGGAGCGCGTGCAAGCGATGCTCCACGAGTACCGCCAGGAAACCATCGAAGACCTGCTGGAAGATATCGGCCTGGGCAACCGCATGGCCTACGTGGTCGCACGCCGCCTGCTGGGCGAAGGCGAACAGTTGCCAAGCCCCGAAGGCCCGCTGGCGATTCGCGGCACCGAGGGCCTGGTGCTCAGCTACGCCAAATGCTGCACGCCGATCCCTGGCGACCCGATTGTCGGCCACCTGTCGGCTGGCAAGGGCATGGTCGTTCACCTCGACAACTGCCGCAACATCACCGAGATCCGTCACAACCCGGAAAAATGCATCCAGCTCTCGTGGGCCAAGGATGTCACCGGCGAATTCAACGTCGAGCTGCGCGTGGAGCTGGAACACCAGCGCGGCCTGATCGCCCTGCTGGCCAGCAGCGTCAACGCGGCCGACGGCAATATCGAGAAAATCAGCATGGACGAGCGCGATGGTCGCATCAGCGTGGTCCAGCTGGTGGTCAGCGTGCATGACCGCGTGCACCTGGCCCGCGTGATCAAGAAACTGCGCGCCTTGACCGGTGTGATCCGCATCACCCGCATGCGTGCGTAGCCCATCCATTACAAGGAGTCATTCATGACCAAGACCGTTATCACCAGCGACAAGGCCCCAGCCGCCATCGGTACTTACTCCCAGGCCATCAAGGCGGGCAACACCGTCTACATGTCCGGCCAGATCCCGCTGGACCCAAAGACCATGGAACTGGTGGAAGGCTTCGAAGCCCAGACCGTACAGGTCTTCGAAAACCTAAAGTCCGTGGCCGAAGCTGCCGGCGGCTCGTTCAAGGACATCGTCAAGCTGAACATCTTCCTCACCGACCTGAGCCACTTCGCCAAGGTCAACGAGATCATGGGCAAGTACTTCGAACAACCTTACCCAGCCCGCGCCGCCATTGGTGTTGCCGCCCTGCCAAAGGGCGCACAGGTTGAGATGGACGCAATTCTGGTCATCGAGTAAAACACCCGGCGCAGCCTCCATAGGCTGCGCCGACTTCGTTTTAAAAGGATTTCATGATGCGCAAAGCGCTTGTAGCCTCTTCGTTGCTCGCCCTGTTGCTCGGCGGCTGCGCCAGCAACCCTGCCAACCAGGATGTGAGCGGCACCTGGATCAACCAGGTCGCCATCGATGCGGCAGCCAAGGGCGGCCCTTTGCGTGAAGCGCTGCAAAGCTATGGCCCGAACCTCGAATGGGAGGTCAACCCCAAGGCTTCGCAGGCACGTTACTACAACGGTTTTGAAGTCGCGGAAGGCAAGTTGCTCGGCGAACAGTCCGGCGCCTGGAGCGTCGACTTCTACGGCAGCTCCGCCACTGAACTCAAGCGCAAAGGCAGGCAACTGCTGCAAGTGGCCAACGACAACGAGCCCGAGCAGCTCTTTGCCCGCGCCAAGGAACCTGCACCGGAAGGTGCGCCGCTGGGTGCCAACTTCGAACGCGCCCTGTACGCAGCCTATATGGGCGGCGACTGGAAGATCACCGACGGCTTCGGCAACGGTGCCACTGTCCAGTTCCAGCCTGACGGCAAGGTCGCCGGTTTGCCCAATGTTGATCGGTACTCTCTGTGCCTGGCCGGTGACTGTGCCTCCATGAGCGGCGGCTACGACAGCATGTGGCTGCAGCTCAACGGCGTGGGTAACCCGTGGATCTTCGTGCGCAAGGGCAAGCAGTTGGAGATCTTCCAGGCGGTCAACACCGCTCAAGCGGATGAAGTGCCTCAGTTCACTCCCGGGCCGCGCCAATGGCTGCTTGAAAAACAATAGCAGTCATCACCCAGCTCCAAATGTGGGAGAGGGGCTTACCCCCTCCCACATCTTTAACCGCATTTCAGCCTTTAAGAATGGCTGCGTACCCTTCGCGGTAGCTCGCATACGTGGGCGTCCACCCCAGCGCCTTTATCCGGGCATTGCTGCATTGCTTGCTGCCCGCACGCCGCACACTCGCGTCCTCGGACCACTCAGTGACGCCCAGGTAGTCACGCAGCCAGGCCACCACCTCGGCCAAGGGCGCCGGTGCATCGTCGACGCCGATATAGACCTTATCCAGCGAACCGCCCTGCTCCACGTGGCGTAGCAAAAATGCCAGCAAGCCCGCCGCATCATCGGCGTGTATACGGTTGCCGTATAAAGGCGGATCAAGCGCTACACGGTACCCCTGGCGCACCTGGGTCAGCAGCCATTCGCGACCAGGACCGTAAATGCCGGTCAACCGCACGACGCTCGCAGGAATGCCACTGTTAAGTGCCACCTGCTCGGCCTCCAGCATGACTTGCCCGGAATAACCCTTGGCCTGGGTTTCGGAGGTTTCGTCGACCCACTCGCCATTCTGCTGCCCGTATACGCTGCTGCTGGACACAAACAGCAGGTGCCTGGGCTCCTGGCCATAATCCTTCAGCCACTCCAGCACATGCTGCAACCCTTGCACGTAAGCGGCGCGATAACCGGCCTCATCGTGGTCGGTGGCGGCGGCGCAGTACACCAGGTAATCCACCCCGCCGATCGGCCAGGTGTCAGGGCAATCCTTGTTGAACAGGTCGCCGGCAATGCCGATCACCCCGTCGGGCAGGCGTGAAATATCGCGCCGCAGGCCATGAACCTCCCATTCCGAGGCCAGCAATTGGCTAGCCAGCCGACTACCCACATCGCCACATCCGGCAATCACAACCGAAGGCACAGACATCATAAAACTCCGTTCTTAAAGGTCTAGATTAGCCCTCGCAGCAGACCGGCGGCCAGAAAAAGGGCAAATAAAGTTACTGTATTACTTCTGTTAACAAGAATTACTTGCAATAATAACCGCCCATTTGTCCTCGACCCCTTTGGGTCTGGAAGGACGATCAGTCATTTTCTTCTCTCAGGTCCGGCCAGCATGACACGTAATACAACCCCCGCTTCGCCAACCAAGCTTCACAGCCCATCCCGCGCCTGGCGTGCGATTGCTGCGATGCTGTTCAGCGTACTGCTGGCGCCGACCGCCGCATTCGCTGATGCCACCGCCCCGGCTACCCCGGCCGCCGCCGAGCACAATGCTGCGGCTCCAACCGCACCCGCTGCGGCCACCGACCCGGCCCAGGCTGCAGTCCCAGCCGCCGCCGACGAAACCGGTGTCGTGCTGGAAGAAGACAACACCCTGGGCATGGCCCACGACCTGTCGCCATGGGGCATGTACCAGAATGCTGACGTGGTGGTGAAAGCCGTGATGATCGGCCTGGCCATCGCGTCGATCATTACCTGGACCATCTGGATCGCCAAAGGCTTCGAGCTGCTGGGTGCCAAGCGCCGTCTGCGCACTGAAATCGTCCACCTGAAGAAGGCCACCACCCTCAAGGAAGCCAGCGAAAGCGCGACCAAGAAAGGCACCCTGGCCAACACCCTGGTGCACGACGCACTGGAAGAAATGCGCCTGTCGGCCAACACCCGTGAAAAAGAAGGCATCAAGGAGCGCGTGGCGTTCCGCCTGGAACGCCTGGTTGCAGCCTGCGGCCGTAACATGAGCAGCGGCACCGGCGTGCTCGCGACCATCGGCTCCACCGCGCCGTTCGTCGGCCTGTTCGGTACCGTCTGGGGCATCATGAACAGCTTCATCGGCATCGCCAAAACCCAGACCACCAACCTCGCCGTCGTCGCCCCCGGCATCGCCGAAGCCCTGCTGGCAACCGCCCTGGGCCTGGTCGCCGCGATTCCTGCGGTAGTGATCTACAACGTCTTCGCCCGTTCGATTGCCGGCTACAAGGCCCAGGTATCGGACGCGTCGGCAGAAGTCCTGCTGCTGGTCAGCCGCGACCTCGATCACCTGCCTACCGAGCGCAGCTCGCAACCGCACATGGTGAAAGTGGGGTAATCGGCCATGGGCCTGCATTTGAATCAAGGCGACGACGAACTCGTCGAGAACCACGAAATCAACGTCACGCCGTTTATCGACGTGATGCTCGTGCTGCTGATCATCTTCATGGTGGCCGCTCCATTGGCCACCGTGGACATCAAGGTTGACCTGCCCGCCTCCAGCGCCAAGCCTGCGCCGCGGCCGGAGAAACCGATCTTCCTCAGCGTCAAGGCGGACCAACGCCTGTTCCTGGGCGAAGAAGAGGTCAAGACCGAAACCCTGGGGCCGGTGCTCGATGCCAAGACCCAAGGCAAGAAGGACACGACGATCTTCTTCCAGGCCGACAAGGGCGTGGACTACGGCGACCTGATGAGCGTGATGGATGCCCTGCGGGCAGCCGGCTACCTCAAGGTAGGCCTGGTCGGACTTGAGACGGCAGCCAAGAAATGATCACGACGCGCCACAAACTGACGCGTTATGGCACCAGCCTCGCCGTCGTGCTGGGCGTGCATGCCGTCGCGATTGCCATCGCGCTCCACTGGTCAGCGCCGCGCACGGTGCAGTTGCCGCCGGCAGCCATGGTCATCGACCTGGCCCCGATGCCTGCACCGCCGCCTCCGGCGCCGCCGAAAGTGGTAACGCCGCCGCAACCGCCTGCACCGGTGGAAGAGCTGCCCCTGCCGAAACTGGCCGAGGCGCCCAAGCCAACGATCCAGGTGCCCAAGCCGGTCAAGCCCAAGCCTAAACCGCAGCTGCCCAAGCCGGTGGAGAAAAAGATCGAGCCGCCCAAGGAGAAACCCTCCGAGGACCCGCCGAGCGACGCTCCGCCCACCAAGGCACCGGCTGAAAAATCGGCCCAGCCCGTACCTGGCCCGTCGCCGCAACAGATCGCCGCCAAAGCGTCCTGGGAAGGCACCCTGCTGGCACACTTGCAGAAGTACAAGAAGTACCCGCCAGGTGCCCAGGCCCGCGGCAAGGAAGGCCTGAACCGCCTGAAGTTCGTGGTGGATGGCGACGGTAACGTGCTGTCCTACGAGTTGGTGGGGCGTTCCGGCAACGCCGACCTGGACCGCGCCACCCTGGACATGATCCGTCGTGCCCAGCCGCTGCCCAAGCCGCCAGCCGATATGCTCAAGGGCGGCAGCATCGAGATCGTTGCACCGTTCGTGTACAACATCGAGAAGCGTCGTCGCTGAAAATGATGATGGCGAGGGACACCCCTCGCCACTCTCAGCAAAATCCCGCGCATTCCCCGCTCAATCCCCAGCAAAGTTCTGATAACGTGCGTCTATCGATTGCAGCCGGTATGCTTGGCCCGCAACCTCATGGACGCCCGCTATGACTCTTACAGAATTACGCTACATCGTTACCCTCGCCCAAGAGCAACACTTTGGCCACGCGGCCGAGCGTTGCCACGTCAGCCAGCCGACGCTGTCGGTGGGCGTGAAGAAGCTTGAAGACGAACTCGGTGTGCTGATTTTCGAGCGCAGCAAAAGCGCCGTGCGCCTCACCCCGGTGGGCGAAGGCATCGTGGCCCAGGCCCAGAAGGTGCTGGAACAGGCGCAAAGCATTCGCGAACTGGCCCAGGCCGGCAAGAACCAGCTGACCGCACCGCTGAAAGTCGGCGCCATCTATACCGTCGGCCCGTACCTGTTCCCGCACCTGATCCCGCAACTGCACCGCGTCGCGCCGCAGATGCCGCTGTATATCGAAGAAAACTTTACCCACGTGCTGCGCGACAAACTGCGCAACGGCGAGCTGGACGCGATCATCATCGCGCTGCCGTTCAACGAAGCGGATGTGTTGACCCTGCCGCTCTACGACGAGCCGTTCTACGTGCTGATGCCCGCCTCCCATCCGTGGACGCAAAAAGACACCATCGACGCCGGCCTGCTCAACGACAAGAGCCTGCTGCTGCTCGGCGAAGGCCACTGCTTCCGCGACCAGGTGCTGGAAGCCTGCCCGACCCTGACCAAAGGCAACGACGGCGCCAAGCACACCACTGTGGAATCCAGCTCCCTGGAAACCATCCGGCATATGGTCGCGTCCGGCCTGGGCATCTCGATCCTGCCGCTGTCGGCAGTGGACAGCCATCACTACGCCCCCGGCGTGATCGAAGTGCGCCCACTCACGCCACCGGTGCCGTTCCGTACCGTGGCGATTGCCTGGCGCGCCAGCTTCCCACGGCCCAAAGCCATTGAGATCCTCGCCGACTCGATCCGCCTGTGTTCGGTGGCCAAGCCGCCTGCTGCGAGCTAAGTAAACGTATGACTGAGCTGTCGCAGGTGTCGGTGACGGCACTCAAGGGTGTCGGCGAGGCCATGGCCGAGAAGCTGGCCAAGGTCGGCCTGGAAAACCTCCAGGACGTGCTGTTCCACCTGCCCCTGCGCTATCAGGATCGCACTCGCGTGGTGCCCATCGGCCAACTGCGTCCTGGGCAGGATGCGGTGGTCGAAGGCACCGTCAGCGGTGCCGACGTGGTGATGGGCAAGCGCCGCAGTCTGGTGGTGCGCCTGCAGGATGGCACCGGCGGCCTGAGCCTGCGCTTCTACCATTTCAGTAACGCACAGAAAGAAGGCCTCAAGCGCGGCACCCGCGTGCGCTGCTACGGCGAAGCGCGCCCCGGCGCCTCCGGCCTGGAGATCTACCACCCGGAATACCGCGCCATTACCGGTGACGAACCGCCGCCGGTGGACACCACCCTCACGCCGATCTACCCGCTCACCGAAGGCCTGACCCAACAGCGCCTGCGCCAATTGTGCATGCAGACCCTGAGCATGCTTGGCCCGCAGAGCCTGCCCGACTGGCTGCCCCTGGAACTGGCCCGCGACTACCAACTGGCGCCACTGGCCGATGCGATCCGCTACCTGCATCACCCCCCTGCGGACGCCGATGTCGACGAACTGGCCCTCGGTCATCACTGGGCCCAGCACCGCCTGGCGTTCGAAGAACTGCTGACTCACCAACTGTCCCAGCAACGCCTGCGCGAAAGCATGCGCTCCCTGCGTGCGCCGGCCATGCCCAAGGCCACGCGCTTGCCTGCGCAATACCTGGCCAACCTCGGCTTTGCGCCGACCGGCGCCCAGCAGCGCGTGGGCAATGAAATCGCCTACGACCTCAGCCAGCACGAGCCGATGCTGCGCCTGATCCAGGGCGACGTGGGCGCGGGCAAGACCGTGGTCGCCGCCCTCGCCGCCCTGCAAGCCCTGGAAGCCGGTTACCAGGTGGCGCTGATGGCGCCCACCGAGATCCTCGCCGAGCAGCACTTCATCACGTTCAAGCGCTGGCTCGAGCCCCTGGGCCTGGAAGTCGCGTGGCTGGCCGGCAAGCTCAAGGGCAAGACGCGCGCGGCCGCGCTGGAACAGATCGCCGGCGGCGCACCGATGGTGGTGGGTACCCATGCGCTGTTCCAGGACGAAGTGCAGTTCAAGAACCTGGCCCTGGTGATCATCGACGAACAGCACCGCTTCGGCGTGCAACAGCGCCTGGCCCTGCGCCAGAAAGGCGTGGGCGGGCGCATGAACCCGCACCAGTTGATCATGACCGCCACCCCGATCCCGCGCACCCTGGCCATGAGCGCCTACGCCGACCTCGACACTTCGATCCTCGACGAACTGCCCCCCGGCCGCACACCGGTCAACACCGTGCTGGTCACCGACACCCGGCGCGTCGAAGTGATCGAACGTGTGCGCGGCGCCTGTGCCGAAGGCCGCCAGGCGTACTGGGTGTGCACACTGATCGAAGAGTCCGAGGAGCTGACCTGCCAGGCCGCCGAGACCACCTATGAAGACCTCACCAGCGCCTTGGGCGAACTCAAGGTCGGGCTGATCCACGGGCGCATGAAGCCCGCGGAAAAGGCGGCGGTGATGGCCGAATTCAAGGCCGGCAACCTGCAACTGCTGGTCGCTACTACCGTGATTGAAGTGGGCGTGGACGTGCCCAACGCCAGCCTGATGATCATCGAGAACCCCGAGCGCCTGGGCCTGGCGCAATTGCACCAACTGCGCGGCCGCGTCGGCCGGGGCAGCGCCGCCAGCCACTGCGTGCTGCTCTACCACCCTCCGTTGTCGCAGATCGGCCGCCAGCGCCTGGGCATCATGCGCGAGACCAACGACGGTTTTGTCATCGCCGAGAAAGACCTCGAACTGCGCGGCCCCGGCGAAATGCTCGGCACCCGCCAGACCGGCCTGCTGCAGTTCAAGGTCGCCGACCTGATGCGCGACGCCGACCTGTTGCCTGCCGTACGCGATGCAGCGCAGGCGTTGCTGGAGCGCTGGCCGGATCACGTCAGCCCGCTGCTGGATCGCTGGCTGCGCCATGGGCAGCAATACGGCCAAGTGTGACGCCTGACGCACTTATCCGACCTACAGGTGTATCAAGCTGGTTATACTTCGGTGACTGTAAGAAATTGGATCAGGCCATGTCAGAAGTTGCCCACGCCACAGCCCCACTGACCGCCCCACCGGTCATTCGGGCTTTGCTCGCAAAACTCGCCATCAGCTACACGGAAGTCACCGAACATCCGGGCCTGAATCCTGCGCAAAAAGTCCAGGCCGTCTTGCTGGAAGACGCGGTGGGCGCCCTGATGGTGCTGTTCCCGCAGAACCAGCTGCTGGACCTCAACCGCCTTACCGAACTCACGGGTCGCCGCCTTACGGCCGTGTCGCCGGACCGCGTCGCGCGCATGCTGGGCAAGCACGACCTGAGCCTGCTGCCGGGCCTGCCGGCACTCACCAGTTCGCCGTGCCTGTACGAAGGCAGCCTGCTCGACGAGCCGAGCCTGCTAGTGCATTCGGGCGAAGCCGGGCTGCTGCTGGAAATCGCCAGCGACGCGTTCAAGACCATGCTCACCAAGGCCAGCGCGGCCCAGTTCGGTGAACCGCTGAGCAACATCCGCCCGAACCTCGACCGCCCCAATGATGACCGTGAGGAAATCACCCAGGCGATGCAGGCGTTTACCGCCCGTCGCATCCAGCAACGCCTGGAAGCGACCATCGAGATTCCACCGCTGGCCGACACCGCCCAGAAGATCATCAAGCTGCGCGTCGACCCCAATGCCACCATCGACGACATCACCGGCGTGGTCGAAACCGACCCGGCACTGGCCGCCCAAGTGGTGAGCTGGGCCGCATCGCCGTACTACGCATCGCCGGGCAAGATCCGCTCGGTGGAAGACGCCATCGTGCGCGTGCTGGGTTTTGACCTGGTGATCAACCTCGCCTTGGGCCTGGCCCTGGGCAAGACCTTGAGCCTGCCCAAGGACCACCCGCACCAGGCCACACCGTACTGGCACCAGTCCATCTACACCGCCGCCGTGATCGAAGGCCTGACCCGCGCCATGCCCCGTGCTCAGCGCCCGGAAGCCGGCCTGACCTACCTCGCCGGCCTGCTGCACAACTTCGGCTACCTGTTGCTGGCCCATGTGTTCCCGCCGCACTTCTCGCTGATCTGCCGCCACCTGGAGGTCAACCCGCACCTGTGCCACAGCTATGTGGAGCAACACCTGCTGGGCATCAGCCGCGAGCAGATCGGCGCCTGGCTGATGCGCTACTGGGACATGCCGGACGAGCTGTCCACTGCCCTGCGCTTCCAGCACGACCCGACCTACGATGGGCAATACGCCGAATACCCGAACCTGGTGTGCCTGGCCGTGCGCCTGCTGCGCAGCCGGGGGATTGGGTCCGGGCCGGACGAGACCATCCCGGACGAACTGCTTGAGCGTTTGGGCTTGAGCCGTGACAAAGCGGATGAAGTCGTGGCCAAGGTGCTGGATGCCGAGGTGCTGCTGCGCGAATTGGCCTCGCAGTTCAGCCAGGCTTAACAGCAGTTGCAAGCTTCAAGTAGTCAGCTTCAAGCTTGCAGCTTGTGGCTCATCGCTTGGAGCTGCACTTACGCCCCAAATACTTGGTCAACCCCTGGAACCAGATCACCAGCGCCGGGTTGCCCTTGATCTGGATCGACTTGTCCTGAATCCCCGTCATGAACGCCAGTTGCTTGTTCTTCGCCTGCATCGTGGCGAAGCCGTAGGCGGCATCCTTGAACGCGATGGCGAACGCCGGCTCCGGGTGAACGCCCGAGCGGCTGGTGATGCGTTGGTCTTTGACGATGAAGTGACGGGCAACCTTCCCGTCGAGGGTCTGCAACTGGAACGCGAGGTCTTTGTCACCCAGCTGTTGCTGGAAGGCAGGATTGGTGCGGCTGGCTTTGCCCATCATCAGGCCCAGCACCCACAGGAGAAGACGAAATTTCATGCACACGGCCTCGGTGTAATTATTGAGTGGCCGCAGCAGTTTAACCAATTGCAAAAAGAACGCTACCGATCTTGCGCATTAGCGGAAGATCGGCTGGCGTTTGACGCTTATAGCAGCATGTTACTTAAACGTTAGGGCAAGGCACCGGTGCCCAGTCGACCAGGTTAGGATCGCGGCAAGTGCCTTCGATCTGCGCTTTACCGGCGCTGGCGACCTTCTTGCTTTCATCCTGCTTGGTCTGGGCGGTCTGGAAGGTTTTCTCGGTGCTCACGGCTTCTGTTGGTACGGTTGGAAGCGGTGGCTTTTTCGGTGGCTTGGTGCCGGTACCTTTCTTCTTGCCCGGCGTCACAACGGGCGTTACATCGGCCTTGGCCACGGTGACCACGTCGGCACGCTGTACGCCGACCTGCTGCAGGTCTTTCTCGTAGGCCTGGGTGTAGTTGTTCAGGTCTTCGGCGGCTTTGCCGTTGACCGCCACGATCAGGTCATTGGATTCCTTCAGGCCCGAGACGATTTCCGCCAGGCGCTTGCGGCCTTCGGTGTCGTTGACGGTCTTGGCTTTGCGATCAGCCACCAACTTGGTGAATGCGCTCTGGTAGCACTGCTGGGACGCCCTGGCGTACGCGGTACTGCGGTCGATGTCGGAGGCGCTTTTGTTCACGTCAGCCGCATACGAGGCAATGCGCTGGTTGTCGTCGGCGATCTGCTTCTGACGCTCGGTGTAGTACCCCGCTGCGCCGCCGGCCAGGGCCCCGCCCGCTGCGCCGATGGCGGCGTTACGGCCACGTTTTTCCTTGTCGCCGGTCAGGGCGCCGAGCAGGGCACCGCCGGCCGCGCCGATGGCCGCACCGGTCACCACCGACTTGGTCATGTTCGAATCGGTGGCGCGCAAGTGCTGCACCGGCTCGTAGCAGTTGGGGTAGTACTCGACCTTGGTGCTCGACGCGACCTTGGAGGCCGGCGACGTGGCGCAGCCGGTCAGCACAGTGCTGAAACCGGCCGCGATCAGCAGCAAGTGACGCTTGGAAACCGCCTTACGGGAAAAAAGCATAGGTTGTGTTCTCTTCTAAGTTTGACTTGCCCAGTGCGGCCACTGCCGCCTGAGTCCCTTCCAAGCTCGCCATACAGCCAGCGATCAGCGCTGACCGCTCGCTGCGAGCAATTCCTTCAAGATCGTCGCCGGGTCGGCCCGCTGTTGCTTGCGGTAGTTGCCGACATGGCGAACGAACAGTGTTGCGCGCGTCACCAGGCTCTTGCCGAGCACGGGCTTGCGATCCAACTCTTCCTTGATCCGTTGAAACTGCGCCTGGATCACCGCATCGGTGTAACGCGTGCCGGTGGCCAGGTTGTCGATATAGATCGCCACCGCGCCATCGAGGGCGCTGCGTCCGTTCTCGATAGCCGTGGCAAACAGTGCCGCGCTGGCCTCTTCCTTGTTGTCCAGGGCCTGCTGGCGACTCTTCTGCAGGTTGGCCAGGCGGATGTTGTAGTTGCTGATGGTCTCGGCCACCAGCGCGGCCGACTGAATCAGGTTGCCCGCCGCTTCTTCGCGTTGCTGGGCGATCAGCGAGACATTGCGCTTGAGTTCTTCATTGACCAGCCCCAACTCGGCCTGCAGCTTGGGGTCGACGCTGGCGGCGATGATGCTGTCCAGGCGCTTGGTCGGGTCCTGGGCGTCGTCGATGGCGTCGGTCAGCGAGGCCAGGCGGCCTTCTTTCTGCCACTGCGCAAACAACTCCTTGTAACGCGAGCGCGGCGCCGACAACGCCCCGATTGCCACGCGGAATCCCGTGGTCTCGTTGCTTTGCTCGGTGCCGTCGGCGGCGAACAGCGGGTATTCGCGGCGCATGCCGGTAAACAGCGTGCCCTCGCCTTCGAGGTAGTTGCCGCCCTTGACCACAAAGCCGCCGTAGGTGCCCTGGCGACGACCGGCGTGCACCAGCTGGAAGGACTCCTGGACCATTTCCGCGGCGTTGCCGATCACGTCGAACATGCCGATGGGGTTGGGCAGCTTGGTACCGATAGGCATCAAGCGTGCGGCCTGGCCAGTACCGCCGGCGACCTGGTTGAACACCGCGTAATCACCCAGCGGGCCATCGCTTTCACTGCCTTCGGTGCGGCGTGGAAACAGGCGCCCTTCCAAGTCCTGGCGACTCACCGCCTGGCCACCGCGTGCGGCGAACTCCCACTCCACTTCAGTGGGCAGGCGCACGAAACCCAGGCCGCCGTCTTCCGCCGACGACCCACGACCGCTCACCGGCAGCAAATCGCGGTGGTATTTCATCAGCCAGGCGCTGTACACCGCCGAGAAGCGCTCAGCCTCAAAGCGCGACAGCTTCACCTTGGGCAAACGCCCGGCCATGCCGGTGGGCGCATCGCACGCCGGTGCCGGTTCGCCACTGGCCAGGGATTGCGCCTGGGCCATCACCTGGGCGTACTGGCGGGCGGTCACTTCGTACTTGCCGATGAAGTACAGCATGGGCTTGAGCGGGGTCTTGGCGTCGGTCTTCGGCATCAACGGAGCAATGACTTTGCTCCAGTCTTTCGGCAAGTCCTTGAGGGTGAACTGGCCGTTGATAAAGTCGCGGCGGTAGCCGGAGATAAATGACTGCTGGTAACCCGCCTCGCCTTCGGCGAAGGGGTAGCCGAGACTGATCTCGCGGTCATCCAAGGTCCCTTGGGCCAGCACGTAGGCGTAGCGGAACACCATAGTGCCTTCGCACGGCAGCGGGAGGCTGACGTCGTCGGGCAACGGCTTGGGGTTGTCGAGCTTGTCGCTCGCTTCATCGGCCATGGCCAGCGAGGCCAGGCTCAGCGCCACAACGGCGCCCAGTAACTTATACATCTCTGATTCCTTCAGAAGCCTGGATACGCGCCACTCGCCAACCACCACAGGCTGCCGCCACGGCGCTGACGCCAAGGACTGCAACCAGGGCCAGGCCATAGTGACGCGCCAGCAGGTGGCTGGCGTGTTCGCCCGGCACCTGCACGAATAACTTGTTCAACGCGGCCTCGGCCAGGCCATACAGCCCAACGCTGAGTAAAGCGGCAAACCCTGCGCTGTACAGCGCCTGCAGCACCACAAACAGCAACAGCGCGCCGGTGGAAAACCCCAACAGACGCAACACCGACAATTCCCGGCGCTTGCGTGCCACAGCGGCCAACGCCCCGGCGAAGATCGCCGCAAACGCGCCCGCCAAGGCCAGCCCGGCGATGATCCAGAAGACGATCGACAGGTTGCGACTCAGCGACTGCACCTGGGCGATCGTCTGTGCCTGGGTCGATACCAACAGATTCTGCCCGGCGAAAAATACCCGCAGCGGCTCCACATCGGCCAGGCTGCGCGCATACAAGCGAAACGCCGGATACACCCGCTGCTCGCTCACACCCACCTCGTCACCGGCCCAACCCAACGCCGGTACCGCACGGCCATCGCGGTAATCTTCCGCCGCTTCCAGCAATCTCAAATCGGCAAACAACCCATCCCGGGCGAAGGCTTCCAGCGGCAGCACCGCCAGTACCTGCAAGCGCGTGCGCTGGGCTTCTACACGCCCCGCCACTTGCCGCGCAAAGCTGGTCTCCAGCCAATCCCCAGGCCGCGCCGCAAGCTTCTCGGCAGCGGTGTGGCTCAGCACGATCCGGTCCAGGCCCCTGGGCATCGGCAGGCCGTTCAGCAGCGGATCACCCGCAGCGGTCGGCAGCATTTCCAGGGTCAGCGTGCCCACCTGCGCCGTCGCCGCAATCTGCCGCGTGCGCGGTAAGGCGAACGCCACATCGCTGCGCTGGCCGAGCTGTTCGACAAATGCGCTGCTGAATCGACCACCGCCCAGCGGAATAATTTCACGGGTGGCCGGATCGGTCTCCAAACGTTCGGTCAAACTGCTAACCAGTCCAAATTTCAGGCCGAACAACACCAGCAACGGCGCAATCACCGCCACCAGCGCCAACACCGAACAGGCCGACAGCCAGGCATCGTTGCGGTAATCCTGAAAGGCCAGGGACGCCACCAAAGGGATGCGCATCAGCACGCCTCCCCAAGGGTCGCGGTGACGCCGCCATCGGTATCGCGACGGCAACTGATGCGCCGCACCTGCAAGCCACTGGCACGGGCCAAGGGTTCGTCATGGGTGGCGATCACACAGCCGGCGCGGTGCTCGCGGGCCTGGGCCAGCAGGGCCTGCATTACGCGCTCGGCATTCAGCGGGTCAAGGGACGCCGTCGGTTCATCGGCCAGCACCAGTTGCGGTGCATGGGCCAGGGCGCGGGCGCAGCTCACACGCTGGCGCTGGCCCACCGACAACGCAGCCGGCTTCTTGGCCAACTGGTCGCTGATCTCCAGCTGTTCCGCCAGGCGCGTCACGCTGCCATCGTCTTTCAACCCCAGCAGTTGCCGGGACAGCGCGATATTGCTGCGCACATCCAGAAAGCCCAGCAGCCCGCCGGTTTGCAGCACATAGCCCAAGTGCTGGCTGCGCAGCCCGGCCAGGGTGGATTGCTGATCGGCGCGCCACAGTCCACCAATGTCCTGCCGGTTGAATTCGAACCGGCCCACCTGATCCGGCGCCAGTACCAGCGCCAACAGATCCAGCAAGGTGCTCTTGCCGCACCCGCTCGGCCCGACAATTGCCAATTGCTCGCCGGCACGCAGGTGCAGCGCCGGGATCACCAGGCTGTAACGCTGGCTGCCGACACCCCGGCTTTTGTGCACCGCGCTCAAGTTCAGCATTACGGCAGTGTCGACAACGGCACGCGGTACAACGCATCACCCGGTTCGGCATCGCCGAAACGGACCCAGTTGGCCAGGTCATTGTGGAAGGTTTCGTAGAGGCGGATTTTCGAATCCAGCTCGTCGATAAAGTCTTCCTGCTCGGCCACGCTCAACGACAACCACAGGTCCTGGGTCATGTTCAGCGACTTGCTGCGATACGGCAGGCCTTCCAGGTATTCGCCGAGAATGCCGCCGTCGGCCAGGTTGCCGCCCTTGCGCAGGGCTTGGGGGTCGCGGCTCATATAGGCCGAGGCGCTGGCGATTTCCTGGAAGAAATCCTTGGGCGAGGTCTGGGTCTTGCGCGCCGCATCGACGATCAGTTTCAGCGACTGTTGCAGGTCGTTGAGCTGCAATTTGGTCAGCATCACGCACACCTGGAACGCCGGCAGCGCGGGATTGGTCAGGTCGCGGTCGGCGGTCCAGGCACTGACCAGTTGCGGCGCCTGGCTGGCGTTCCGGCGACCGAGGAAGTCCATGTGCATGGCATAGCCGACCGCGGCGGATTTGTCCGCCAGGCTCGGCGCGGCACTCAGCAGCGGCACCGCTTGCGGCGTATTGCTGCGCACCTGGTGCACGAGGTTGGCGAACACGCTGCCGATCTCGTCGACACGCTCGCCCAGCTTGCGCACATCGCCACCCGGCACCGGCGTGTACAGGTCGCCGATCTGCGGGTTGGCGTCGGCGGTGAGGGTGCGGTATTGGCTCTCGGCGCCGGCGTGGGTTTTCTTGCCGGCGTCGGTGCGCAGGTGCAGCGCGTAGATCTTGATCTGCTTGCCCAGTGCGGCCTGGCGCACTTCGGCTTCGTTCATCTGGGTGGCGGCAAACGGGTCGTTCTTGCGCAACGCCCCGGCATCGGTGACCAGCAGGATGATACGACCGCCGTAGCCGGACCAGTCCATGCCGTCCACGGCCTGCATCACCCCGGCAAACGCGTCCTCGTTGAAGGAGTGGCTGGACACGGTGGACGCCTTGACCTGGCGCGCCATGTCGAGGAAGCGTTGCGGGTCACGGCCCTGGTCGAGGCTGATCAGGGTCTTGGCCACGTATTCCAGGCCTGGGGTTTTCTTGATGCTGCTCCGGAAACCGACCATGCCGAAGCTGACACTGTCCAGCTCGCCACGCTCGGCGATACGGGTTTGCAGCTCGTGCACCACATCGCGGATCTGGTCGATGTAGGGCTGCATGGAAACCGTGGTGTCCACCACCAGCACCACGGCAGTGCGGAAGGCGTCGGCATTGGCGTTGATCACCGGGGTCGATGGTTTGGCCGCAGCGTTGCTGCCCGGGTCGATGGAGGCAACGTTAAGCAACTGCACCGGCTGGCCGTTTTCGTCGAAGCTCTCCTTGGCGTCGAAGATCGGCAACAGGTAGAACTGGTTCTGCGGCACCGCGCTGGCGGCCGGCTCCAGGGCCAGGACCTGGCCGTTGTCGTCGCTGTTCTTCTGCGCCTTGGCCAGCACGCCTTTGGCGGCGGCTGGATCGGCGAGCAACTTTTCCACTTCGCCGGATTGGCGCAGGAACATCACCGGCGCCCGGCCGGAGCGTTCGGTGAACTTGAGCACGAGGCTTTGCTTCCAGTCGCTGACCTGGGCGGCCGGCAACCAGCCGTCGCTGCGGCCATCGGTGGCGGCACCGACGCGCACCCACGGGCTGCCGTCGACGTCTTTGCGCTGGTACACATAAAGCACGGAGAACGCCGGCAGGGCCTTGCCAGGCGCGCTGCCGGCGTCATTCGCCAGTTTGGCGCCGGGCTTGCTGAGCACGCGCTGGAACAAAGTCTTCTTACCGGCCATCAACAACGGCCGTTGGCCGCCGTCCACTTCGGCGGACGCAGTGGGCGTTGCCGGGGGCACGTCGGCGACCGCCGCTGGAGGCTTGTCCTGAGGCACGACGGCAGCCGGCGGCTTGGCCGGCTCATCACTGCCGCTCAACCACCAGTAACTGCCGCCACCAATGGCCAATGCGACGGCCACCGCCACGGCGGCCAGTGCCAGCACCGGCCCACGACGCTGCTCGGACACGGCGTTATGCTGGGTCGGCGTCACCACCGGCTGGCGCACCGGTTGCGGCTGGGGTCTGTCGGTCGGGATGTCGATGGTGACCGGGGTCATGCCCGCCAGATCAAAACTCAGCGGGATCGGCAACGGCCGCACCAGCGTGGCCTCCGGCGACTCCGCAGGCAGGTTATCCAGCGCCTGCAGCAACGCCGCCGCATCCGGGAAACGCTCCGCCGGGTCCTTGGCCAACAGCTTGCGCAGCACGCCCTGATACCGGCCGTGGTGCACCGGCAATTCCGGCAAGGGTTCGGTCAGGTGCGCCAGCGCGGTGGACAGCGCGTCGTTGCCGTTGTACGGCAGCTTGCCGACGAGGATTTCATACAGCACCACGCCCAGCGCGTAGAGGTCGGCACGGCCATCGATCTCCTGGCCCCGCGCCTGCTCCGGGCTCATGTAGCTCGGCGTGCCCACGGCAAAGCCGGCCTGGGTGAATTGGGTGCGGTCGTCCAGGGACTTGGCAATGCCAAAGTCCGACAGCACCGCCGTGCCATCGGCGCGGAACAGGATGTTTGCCGGCTTGACGTCGCGGTGCACCAGCCCCTGGGCATGGGCATAGCCCAGCGCCGAGGCGATCTGGCGGATCAGCGTAATGCCCTGCTCCGGCGTCAGGCCGGCGGCGATGCGCTCCTTGAGCGTGCCGTTGGGCAGGTATTCCATGGCCATGTAGTACAGCTCACCGACATTGCCGATGTCATGGATGGTCACCGTGTGCGGGTGGGACAGCCGCGCCAGGGTCTTGCCCTCGCGCAGGAAACGTTCGCAGAAGCTCGGGTCGGCCGCCAGCGCCGCCGCCATCACCTTCAGCGCCACCTTGCGCTCCAGGGAGCGCTGGGTCGCCAGGTACACGCTGGCCATGGCGCCTTCGCCGATCTCGCCGTCGATGTCATAGCCCGGAATCACAATGTTCATGCCGATACCTTCACGACGATGGCGGTGATGTTGTCCGGCGCGCCACGGTTGAGCCCCAGGTGCACCAGGCTGCGCACGATTTCATCCGGCGCGTCGTGGCTGAGCACTTCGCGGATCTCATGGTCGTCGACGGTCTTGTTCAGGCCATCGCTGCACAGCAGGTAGCTGTCGCCGGGGGCGATCAGCAGGTCGACCACCGCCAGTTCCAGCTGGGCTTCCACGCCAATGGCGCGGGTGACGATGTTGGCGCGCGGGTGCACGCGGGCATCGGCTTCGCTGAGCAGGCCGCTGTCCTGCAGGTCCTGGACGTAGCTGTGGTCGCGGGAGATGCCTTCGAGCACGCCGTCGCGCAGGCGGTACAGGCGGCTGTCGCCGGCCCACAGGCACACACCGCGCAAACCGCGCGCGGCGAGCACCACCACCGTGCTGCCCATCATGGTCACACCACGGTTGGCGGTTTCTTCACGCACGGCGGCGTTGATGCGGGTCAGGTCATTGCGCAGGGCTGCCGAGTACTCGTCGAGGGAACGGCCCATCGGCACGCTGCGCAGGCTGTCGACGATCAGGCTGCTGACATAATCCCCCGCCGCGTGCCCGCCCATGCCGTCGGCCACCACCCACAGGCGGTTTTCCGGCAGGTCCAGGCACGCGTCTTCGTTGACCTGGCGAACCATGCCCACATGGCTTTTGCTCGCGGATTTGTACGTCGACCCCATCTACACCACACCTTCTTGTCCGAGCAGAAACTGCGCAAAATCGCCGGCGGCAGGCAGGCCCTGACACCGCAATAAACCAGGGGAAATCGTCTGCGAACCACGCCCCCACCACAGGCTCGCACCGTCGCAGGCCTGTTCGGCGAGCGCGGTCATGCGCTGGTGCGGCACGCTGGCCGCCACGCGCTGCAGGCCGGCGAAACGGCTGTCCACCGCACGCGGCTCGGTCGCCGGTAAGCCCAGGTCATCGAGGCCAGCGTTGAAGCGTTCAAACGTGGCGCCGGCATCCAGGGTGCTGAGCAACAGCTCTTCGGCCTGCTCAAACCAGCTGTCCGGCCCGCCCACCAGGGACGCCGGGTTGATGTCGTGATCGAGCAAGGTGACCACCGCCAACGGGAAATAGCGCCCGACCCGGTCAATGCTCGGCATCACCACGCCCGCCGCCGCGTCCGGCCCGCACACGCCGGGCGCCAGCACAAAGCGCCATAGAGGGCTGACCAAGTACGCATTGAGCCAGTCGGCGCCGAGGCTGTTCTGGCTGGCGAGCAACCCCGCCGCCAGCCAGCTGTCCCAAGGGCCGATAAAGCTCTGGGGCAAGGCACGGCTGACGAAGTCTCCGCGACTGGCCAGCTTGCCGTAGAAACCCAGCGTCGTCATAGCCGCTCCGGCAGGCTGAAGCCACTGAGCACACGGCTCTTGAACGGGTTGAAGGCGCTGTTGGCACGCAACTCGTAGGCGATGCTCGCACCGTCGACCCGCAGGCGCAGGTTGAAGCGGTCCGGCGAGTTGCCGGCGGTGAGGTCCGATTGCTCCAGCAGGCGGAACCAGGCCCACGGCCCGTCCAGGGTCACGCCCGAGCGACCACTGGCCGACGGCGGCATGATCGAGATACGCACCACGCCAATGCTGCCGGGGTTCGGCCATTGCATCGCCACCGGGCGGCTGGGGCCGTGGTCGTAGCTCAATTGCTGGCCGTCGAGGTCGAGCAGGAACTGGGTGATCGTCGGGTCCATCGACACCGGCTTGAGTTCAAAACGCACGATCGGTTGGGTGCCACCGGAGCGGAAAAACGCATCGCGGATCGTCGCCGCGCGCTGGAAGGTTTGCAGCACGCCCGGCGCAATCCCCAGCTTCTGTGCCGCGCCCGGCTGCCAGCGCCAGGTCTGTGCCGAGGTGTCCACGTACGGCTGCAGGTATTTGCGGAAGTAGTTGTCCATCACCCCGCCCACGCCGAAGAACTGGCCGAAGTCATCCAGGGTCGCATCCCGCGCACTGCCCGGCGACATCGGGTAACGACCGGCCAGGGACTGGCGGTACACGTTGACCACTTCGCTGACCCACGCCGCGTTCAGTTGGTTACGCACCCCGCCCATCATGCTGTTGGTGGTGGAGTTGACCACCGACTTGACCATGCCCTGCACCAGCGGCGGTTGGCGCTCGGCGTTCAGGCTGACCCGTGTGGCCGCAGCCGCCGCCTGGTTCTTCGCCTCGCCAAGCAAGGCATCGCCGCTGGCCCCGACCATGGCGCTGACCTGCACATACAGCGCGTTCATGTCCGACAACAGGCCGTCGATGGCCGCCGGTTCGCCTTCGTTCTTGCTGACGATACTGTTGAGTTCGGCAAAGTGCGCGGTCACCGGATCATCCGCTGCAGCCGGCGCATTGGCCGTCGGTTGCTCCTGGCCGAGCAGGCTGCCGAGGCGCTCCTTGAGCTTGTCGACGCCACCTTCCACCGGCACGCCTTTAGCGGCCAATTGGCGCTCTTCGGCTTGCAGATCGGTTTCCTTGGCCACTGCCACCAGCAGTTTTTTCAGCGGCGAACTCGGGCCGGAAATCACCCGCAGCACATCGGCTGCCTGGGCCACGCTGGTGATGGGCACAAAGTCGATATCGGCGAGCAACGCATCCCATTGGCGCTGATAGTCCTGGAAATACAGGCGACGCACATCGGCGGCCAGGCTGACCACGTTCTGCTGATCGGCCTGCTCATGGCCCAGCACCCATTGCTCTTCAGCCAGGGTGCCGGTCTGGTTCAGGCTGCTGAGCAAAAACGCCTGGCGATAGCCCTTGGCGGTGAAAAAGCCACTCAACGGCTCGCCCAACGGCTTGCCGCTTTTACGGCTGAACACCAGCGCGGCATCGCGGCCAGCGGCTTCGTTGATACGGAAGTCCGGGATACCTTCAGGCAGTTTCTGGCGTTTGACCCGGTCGTAGACACGCTGGGCCACCGGCAGCTGTTGCAACTGGCGACGCAGATCGTCGATCAAGCGCGGGTCAAGGCGCGCATTCGGCGGATGACGCTCGAACAGCGCCTGCAAGTGCCCGGTCAACGCCTGGCGCTGATCGGCCGGCAGATCGCGCGGCAGGTTGCGGTCCCAGTCGAGGGCGATCCAGGCCTTGATGAAGTCCGGATCGTAATGCTCGCTGTCGGCGAGCATCAGGTAGGCCTTGAGGCCTTCGTAGAGGAAGTCGGAGTTGCCGCCGCCGTGCAGTTGCTCCTCGATGCGCGTCACCAGGCGCGGCGCGAACACGGCGATCAACAGCTTGCGATAGACGCTGGCGGACTCGGCTTCGAGCATATCACCCTGATACAGCCCCAGGCCTTCGGACCAGCTCGGCGAATCCCCCGCGAGGTTCTTCACCGCATTGAGCAGCGGCAGCACCGCGAGCACTTCACGCTGCGCCGGGCTGAGGTTCTGGACGGTCTGGCCCAGTGGCGCGACCCTTTGGTCGACCTGGGCGATATACGCCTGGTTGGCGCGATAACTCACCCACCACAGGCTGCTGACCACGATCACCAAGGCCACGGTGGCCGCGAGTACACCGCGTGCGATCCACGTGCGCCGACGCTCGACTTTCGGGTTAACGCCCACCAGTCCTCGTTCGGCAAAGGCCACGGCGGTGAAGAGTTTTTCGATGAAGTAACTGCGCCCGGTGCCGCTCTGGCGCGCCAGGTGCTGGCGGTCCAGGTTCATGCTCTGGGCCATGGCGCCGATCAGGCGATCGATCGGGCTGCCTTCCTGGGTGCCGCTGGTGAAGTACACGCCGCGCAGCAACACGCGCTCTTCAAAGGCATTGGGCTTGAACACGCCTTCGAGGAAGCTTTGCAGGCAGTCCTTCAATGCGCCGAACTGCTGCGGAAAACCGTAGATCAGGTCGCGCCGCGCCGGGTCGCGCTCCTGTTGCAGGCGCTCCACCAGGCGTTCGTTGAGGCGCTGCTCGAGGCCGGCGAATTCGCTTTGCAGGTGCGCCAGGGGGCTGTCGCTGTTCTTGCCGTCGTCCAAGGCAAAGGTCATGCCCCAGACCTGGGCGCGTTCTTCCTTGCTCAGGTTGTCGAAGAACTCCATGAAGCCCGGCACCAGGTCGAGCTTGGTCAGCATCAGGTAGATCGGGAAACGCACGCCCAATTGGGTGTACAGCTCCTGGATACGCAGGCGGATCGCCGCCGCGTGGGCCGCGCGTTCGGCATCGGTGCCCAGCAGCAGGTCCGACAGGCTGATGGCGATAAAGGCGCCATCGATGGGCCGGCGCGAGCGCTGCTTTTTCAGCAGGTCGAGAAAGCCCAGCCAGGCAGCTTTGTCCACTGTCGAGTTGCTGTCCTGGGTGGTGTAGCGGCCGGCGGTGTCGAGCAATACCGCCTGGTCGGTAAACCACCAGTCACAGTGACGCGTACCGCCAACACCGCGCACCGCCCCGGCGCCCAACTGGGCCGCCAGCGGAAAGTGCAGCCCGGAGTTGACCAGCGCCGTGGTCTTGCCCGAACCCGGCGGGCCGATGATCACGTACCACGGCAGCTCGTAGAGGTTGCGGCGTTCGTCGCCACCGAGCTTGGCCTTTTTCAGCAGCGCCAGGGCTTCGTCCATGCGCTGGCGCAGGGTGGTGAGCTCTTCGGCGGTCGCCACGCTGTTGGGGTCGGCCGGGGTTTCGGCCGCCAGGCTGCGCATCACTTCGGCCGCTTGGCGCCGCGCCTGGATGATGCGGAACACGCGGTAGGCGATCCACACCGCAAACACCAGGATGATCAGCGCCCAACGGCGCCCTTCCGGCACCAGCACGTCGAGCAACGGCCCCACAAACCAGATGATCAGGCTCAGGGCGATCAGGCCCAGCACGGGGATCACCCAGCGAATCATGAAACTGAAAAACGCCTTCACTCGACGCCCTCCGCCAATACGGTGATTTCAACCCGACGATTGCGGGCACGGCCTTCGGCAGTTGCGTTGGTCGCCAACGGCTCGGTGTCGCTGCGGCCCTCGGCACTGAAGCGATCAGCTTGGCCGGTCTTGGCCGCGAGGATCTCCAATACCGACTTGGCCCGCGCTTCGGACAAGGCCCAGTTGGATGGGAAACGCAGCGTGGCAATCGGGCGGTTGTCGCTGTGCCCGGTGACGCGCACCTGGCCCTTGACCTTGCGGATGGCGTCGGCGATGCGCAGCATCAGCGGCTGGTAGTCATCGACGATGCTGGAACTGGCGGACGCAAACAGCTCATCGCCACGAATGGTGACCACGGAGCGGTCGACCTTGTCTTCCACCGCGACGCGACCGGCCTTGATGTCTTCCGCCAGGAAGCCGGCCAGACGCGGACGCTCGATCACTTTTGGTTGCGCCACGGGACGGTCGATGGCCTGCACCGGGATCTCGCCCAGGGCATGGATGTTCTTGAACACCGGTTCAGCCTGCGCCGCGAGCAGCAGGCGCAAGGTGAACAGCAAGGCCAGCAACAACGCCAGGCCAATCGCCACGGCGATCCACGGCGGCATGAACTGCGCCAGCCGATCACGCGCGACGGTGACGCCGCGCCAATGGGGCGACAGCTCGCGCTCGTGGTCACCGCGAGCACTGCGAATCGCCGCCGCCGTGCGCTCACGCAAGGCTTCCAATTGGCTGCGACCGTCGTTCATCACGCGGTAACGGCCTTCGAACCCCAGGCACATGCACAGGTACAACAGCTCCAGCAGGTACAGGCGCTCCCGTGGACTTTGCAGGCAGTGGTCGAGCAACTGGAAGACTTTTTCGCCCCCCCAGGCTTCGTTGTGCACCGTGATCAACAGGCTCTGCTTGCCCCAATCGCTGGTGCTGCCCCACGGCGTGCTCAACACCGCCTCATCGAGGGCGGTGCACAGTGCGTAACGCGCCAGCAGCACTTCGTTGCGTGCCACGCCAGCGGCTTCGGCGCGCTCTTCGAACTGGCGCAGGTAGGCCAGCAACTGCGCGCGCAGGCTGGCCGGCGCCGGGTGCGCGATGGTGTTGCGCAGGCGCGTCAACAGCGCCAACAGCGGGCCGGCGGCGCTTTCCAGCGGGTTCAGGCCCTGGCTTTTGCCGGTGAGGATCGGCGCGGCCGGCATCGACAGCGGGGCCGGCTCGGCACGCGCGGGTTCCGGCGCGCGGCCACCCGGGCGCGGCATGAACTGGGTGCGGTCGTCATCATTGGGATGCATCGCGGATTATCCTCGGATCGCCCAGAAGGCCAGGTTCAAGCCCGGGAACTGCCCGGCGATATGGAAGGCAAAACCACCGGAATTGCCCAGTTGCTGCCAATGCTCGCTGCCACGGTCCAGCTCGTAGTAGGTCGAGCCTGCGTGGTACGGCAGTTGGCGCGGCGCCACCGGCAACGGCAGCAAGGTGATGCCCGGCAGTTGCAGGTTGACCAGGTCGCGGATGTGCTCCACCGAGCCGACCTTGCTCTGCTGGCCGAAGCGCGCACGCAGGGTTTCGCCGGGCACATCGGCACGGACCACGAGGATGAAGCTGGCGCTGTCGAGCAAGGTTTTGTCGGCCAGCATGGCCACGTGGACGCCGTAGGCTTTCTCGACAATCGGGATCGGCGTGGCCTTGCTGTCGATCAGCATCGACAGGGCTTCGCGCAGGGCCGCCATGACTGGGGCGAAGCTCAGGGCCAGGTCGTCGTGCTGGTATTGCGGGTATTCCTGGGGACGACGGCCTGAAGTGGAAAAGGTCGAGAACTCACCGGCCAGGCTGACCAGTGCGCTGAAAAAGCGCTCCGGGTGCAGCGGGCTCAACTGGCTGAAATGCTGAATCAGCGGCTGGGCGCGGTTGACCAGTTGCAGCAGCATGAAGTCGGCGATCTCCGACGCACCGCCTGCCCCCGAGGCAACCACGCGGCCCGCCAGGGCTTCGCCGCGCTGGTGCAACAGGCCCAGCAGTTCGCTGCGAAACGCGCTCAATGGCTTGCTCGCGGCCACGTCCAGCACGGGCGGGATGTAGCTGTCGTCGAGGACCAGCGCACGGTCGGCGCGTTTTTCCTTGATGCGCACCAGGCCCACGGCGGCGTAGTCACTGATGCCGTCCTGGGCGGTCAGCAAGCGCAGGGCCCGGGAACCCACGGCCACCGGCGCGCGGTTTTCGAACGGCGCATTGTCATCGCGCACTTCGCGCACCTGGCTCACGTAGCGCGCGGCTTCCAGGGCTTCGCCTTCATCCACGGTGTCGCGGGCACCCGCACGCTTGAGTGGCAAGGCCAGGTAGACCAGGCCATCGCGCAGATTGTCGTCGATATTCAGCGGGCTGGGCGCCAGGTCATCCTGGGGAATGTTGAACGGCGTGCCGTCGGGCAACAGGCCGCGCGCCGAGACGATGGCCAGCTTGCCCTGGGCCAGCAGGCCCTGGTCGATCAGCAATTCGGAAAACCCCCAGGCGCCGGCGGACAACGGGCGGCTGCGGGCGTCGATCAGGTTTTCCAGGTAACGGTCATGCTGCTGGAAGTGCTGCGTTCCGATGAACATGCCTTCCGACCAGACCACGCGATTGTTCCAGGACATGGGGAGCTCCGATTGCTTCTTATTGGGCAGGGCTGGATGGGGTGACCACGACGTCGGCGCGCACGGCACGCACATCGAGGCTGATCTGGTATTCGGTGTATTGGCGCGCCGGCACGTTGATCACCGTGCGCCATTGCGCGCGGTCCAACTCGCGATAACCCACCAGCAAGCCGATCTGGCGCGTGGAGGGGTCGAGGTCGCGCTGGATGCTCAGTTGCTGGCCGGGTTGCACCATGACTTCGTCCTGGTCCAGCAGGTCCAGGCCGAGGGTCGATTGCGCACGGTCGGCCAGGGCGAAGTAATCGGAGCGGGCGAAGGTGGCGGCGTTCTTCAGTTCGAAAATGCGCACCCGCACCGGCGCGGCCTGGCCGTTGGCGCCGGGGTTAAGCCCGGCAATCGCGTGGAAGTGCAGCTCGACGGCGGCGGTGTTCACTTCAGCCTCAGCAGCCGTTTCGGGTTTGACCGCATCCTTGCTACACGCGGTCAGCAGCAGCGCGGTGGCGACTGCGAGTAAAAACCTGGGAATCATCCTGCGTCCTCAATGACGTACTTAGCTATCCGTTAATCCGTAGGTTGCGGCGCGGTTTTACCGACGCTGTCGCGCGCTGTGTTCTTCGTAGGCCCGGCTGAATTCACGGCCGAACAGGTCCTGGAAATCTTCCTGGGCCTCGCGGGAAATATTGCTGTAGAGCTCGGTGAACTGCTGCCAGTACTGGGCCTGGCGCGAGCCGGCGAACAGGTTCGACAGCCCGCCGGGCTTGCCCATGCGCTCTTCCAGTTGCGCCGGTTCAAAGCGCGTGAGCAAGTGCTTGATCGCTGCTTCCACCCCGGCCATCACCGCCAGTTGGTGGGCGCGCAGGTCATCAAAACTGTCGCGCACGGCAATGTCCGGCGCCATAAACGCCTGGTTGCCGTGGCGAAGCAAAAGCAGTAAAGCTTCGTCGGCATTCGGTGCGAATTTCAACGGATTGTTTTCGGCAGGCTGGATCATGGTCTGCTGCATGCGGAACTCGCCCTTGAGGCTGGCGCGGGCACGCAATACGTCGATCAGGCCTTCGACCATCAGGCGGTAGCTGCGGCCGATGTTTTCCATCTGCGCCTCCGCCTGGGCCTTGTCCAGGCGCAACTGGTCCAGGCCGGCACCGCGCAGGAAGGCTTGCAAGAGATCGGGCGGCTGGGTGGCGGCCACGGGGAGCACTGGCTCGACCACGGGTGGCGGCTGGATGATCGGTGTGGGTGGCGGTGGCGGAGGTGGCGGCGCACTGGCCGACGGCGCCGGCGTGTCGCCAAACAGGTCCCAGTCTTCGGGAATCACCGAGCCCGAGACCACAGGCGTCTCGACCACGGGTACCGCCACCGGGGTCGGCGGGCGGAAGTCGTGTTGTTCGCTGGGAACATGGTCGGCCACGGTGGGCGGCGGCACGGCGGTGGGGCTGAGGAAGTCGAACAGGTCCGGCAGCGTGTCCATCGACGAAGCGCCCTGGAATTGCGGGGCAATCACCGGCGTCGGCGCGGGCTTGTTCGCCACGGCGCCCATCAGGGCCTCAAAGCTGTTCGGCGAATCACCGGCGAATGGCTGGCTGTCGATGGCCTGCACGTTGAAGTCGATCCGCGCCTGGATCTCGTAATCGCCGATGCGGATCAACTCGCCATCCTGCAACAGCTCGCTGTTACCCCTGCGCAAACGGATGCCGGCGTTAACCAACTCCACACCGTTTGTACTGTTATCGGTTAAATAATAACGACCATCTTTGTATTGAATAACGCAGTGCTGCGAAGACACCAGGCGCTCGGGATCAGGCAATACCCAGTCATTATCCGAGCTGCGGCCGATAGCCATCGAGCCCTGGTTCATGGACTTTTCCGAGCATTGCCCGGGGGTAATCTTGTGATAACTAGTGATAGTCAAACACAGCGACATCTTGCCTCCTTGCTGATACTTCGCGCGCAGTCGACCCCAGGGACAGCGACGCCCGGGAGATCCCCATCAGGTCGTGCAATCGACCGTTCAAAACCTGCTGATGCCAGCATGATCGCTGATCTTAACTGGGCTCCATGACAAAAATCCTATGCCGGTGCGTCGTTCGACCCACCAGTCGCGCAGGTTGTTAAGCACCGCACATCTGTCACAGAGGGCGAATAGCTTACCTTGACAAGGCATAAGTACTACACCAAAAATGCACAACTTCTTGAATACCGGTGATGGCACATTAGTGGCATCTTCTTATATGACCAAGAAAACATGCAAAGTTCCTTGCGCAACTAATGCATGCATTGCCCGCCATGTAACGGGCTGATAGGGAGATCAATTTCAGTGGATGTGCCGTTGCTGCTCACCGCCGTTTCCGCGACTTCGCCCTGTGGCGAAGACATGGAATATGACGCGGATTTTCTCCAGCTGGAGCGTGATGCCAAGGGCCAACCCGAGCGCAGCATGGGCGATTCGATCCTGCCCGCCGAGCCGCCGGAATGGCGCAGCATCCAGCAGCAGAGCCTCGACTTGCTGCAGCGCAGCAAAGACCTGCGCATCACCCATTTCCTGTTGCAAAGCTCCCTCGCCCTCCAGGGTGCGGCCGGGCTGGCTGAAGTCCTTACGTTGATCAATGCGCTGCTGCGCGAATACTGGGCCGACCTGCACCCGCGCCTGGATGCCGACGACGATAACGACCCCACCGTACGCATCAACGCCCTCTCCGGCCTGACCAGCGACGCAACCATTCGTCTGCTGCGCGAGAGCATTCTCACGCGCTCGCGCACCTTCGGTCCGGTGAGCCTGCGCGCCGCGTTGAATGCCAGCGGCCTGATGAGTTTCCCCGACGAACAGCTCGGCGCCCAGCAGCTCAACGCCGCGTTTCTCGACAGCGACCCCGAACACCTGCAAGCCACCCGTGACGCCTTGAGCACCGCACGCGCCGCCTGCGAAGCCATCGAGCAGCAGGTCAGCGACCAGGTGGGTTCCGCCCAAGGCGTGGACCTCAGCCTGTTGAAGCAACCGCTCAAGCAGGCGCTGCAGGTGCTTAACCAGTTTGTTCCGAACGGCGCTGCCAGCAGCGAGCCCGAGGCCGTCAGTGACGACAATGCCCCCTCGGTGGACTTCGCCGCTGCCCCCGCCGCACCTCGCCCCAGCGGCGACATCAGCAACCGTGATGACGTGCTGCGCAGCCTCGACAAGATCCTTGCGTATTACACCCGGCACGAGCCTTCGAGCCCGTTGCCTGTGTTGCTGAACCGGGCCAAGCACCTTGTGCACGCCGACTTCGCGGCCATCGTGCGCAATCTGATTCCCGATGGGATGTCCCAATTTGAAAACCTGCGCGGCCCGGACGGCGAGTAAGCCGCTCGACTGCGCAGTAACAACACCGTCGCTCAAGCGACCAGGAGCAGCAACGTGGCGAAGCAAAGTTCTCAGAAATTCATCGCGCGCAACCGCGCGCCTCGAGTGCAGATCGAGTACGACGTCGAGCTCTACGGCGCCGAGAAAAAGGTCCAGCTGCCCTTCGTGATGGGTGTGATGGCCGACCTCGCCGGCAAGCCTGCCGAGCCTCTTCTGCCTGTGGCCGACCGCAAGTTCCTTGAAGTGGACGTCGACAACTTCGACTCGCGCCTCAAGGCCATGCAGCCGCGCGTGGCGTTCCACGTACCCAACGAGCTGACCGGCGAAGGCAACCTGAGCCTGGACATCACCTTCGAAAGCATGGACGACTTCAGCCCGGCCGCCGTGGCCCGCAAGGTCGACTCGCTCAAGCAACTGCTCGAAGCCCGCACCCAGCTGGCCAACCTGCTGACCTACATGGACGGCAAGACTGGCGCTGAAGAAATCATCATGAAGGCGATCAAGGACCCGGCACTGCTCCAGGCACTTGCCAGTGCGCCTAAGCCTGCAGGGGACCAGTAATCATGACTGACAATACCGCCCGCGAAGGCGCCCAGAGCCTGGGTGCAACCGAGGAAACCAGCGAGTTCGCATCCTTGCTGATGCAGGAATTCAAGCCCAAGACCGAGCGTGCCCGCGAAGCCGTGGAAACCGCCGTGCGCACCCTGGCCGAACAGGCCCTGGCGCAAACCGACCTGGTGTCCAACGACGCGATCAAATCGATCGAATCGATCATCGCCGCCATCGACGCCAAGCTCACCGCCCAGGTCAACCAGATCATCCACCACCAGGATTTCCAGCAGCTGGAAAGCGCCTGGCGTGGCCTGCACTACCTGGTCAATAACACCGAGAGCGATGAGCAGCTGAAGATTCGCGTGCTCAACATCTCCAAGCCGGACCTGCACAAGACCCTGAAGAAATTCAAGGGCACCGCGTGGGACCAGAGCCCGCTCTTCAAGAAGATGTACGAAGAAGAGTACGGCCAGTTCGGCGGCGAACCGTACGGCTGCCTGGTAGGCGACTACTACTTCGACCAGTCGCCACCGGACGTGGAACTGCTGGGCGAGCTGTCGAAAGTCTGCGCCGCCATGCACGCCCCGTTCATTGCTGCGGCATCGCCGACCGTGATGGGCATGGGCTCGTGGCAGGAACTGTCGAACCCGCGCGACCTGACCAAGATCTTCACCACCCCGGAATACGCCGGCTGGCGCTCGCTGCGTGAATCGGAAGACTCGCGCTACATCGGCCTGACCATGCCGCGCTTCCTGGCGCGCCTGCCGTATGGCGCCAAGACCGACCCGGTGGAAGCCTTCGCCTTCGAAGAAAACACCGACGGCGCCGACAGCTCCAAGTACACCTGGGCCAACGCCGCCTACGCGATGGCGGTGAACATCAACCGTTCGTTCAAGCACTACGGCTGGTGCTCGCGCATCCGTGGCGTGGAGTCCGGCGGTGAAGTGGAAAACCTGCCGGCCCACACGTTCCCTACCGATGACGGTGGCGTGGACATGAAGTGCCCGACCGAAATCGCCATCAGCGACCGCCGTGAAGCGGAACTGGCGAAGAACGGTTTCATGCCGCTGCTGCACAAGAAAAACACTGACTTCGCCGCGTTCATCGGCGCCCAGTCGTTGCAGAAGCCGGCCGAATACGACGACCCGGACGCCACCGCCAACGCCAACCTGGCCGCGCGCCTGCCGTACCTGTTCGCCACTTGCCGTTTCGCGCACTACTTGAAGTGCATCGTGCGCGACAAGATCGGTTCCTTCAAAGAGAAGGACGAGATGCAGCGCTGGTTGCAGGACTGGATCCTCAACTACGTCGACGGTGACCCGGCGCACTCCACCGAGACCACCAAGGCCCAGCACCCGTTGGCCGCCGCCGAGGTGATCGTGGAAGACGTCGAGGGCAACCCGGGGTACTACAACTCCAAGTTCTACCTGCGCCCGCACTACCAGCTCGAAGGGCTGACCGTGTCGTTGCGCCTGGTATCGAAGCTGCCTTCGGCGAAAAGCGCGTAAAAAATCGGGACTGGCTCGCTCCCTGTAGGAGCGAGCTTGCTCGCGAAAAACTTGAAGGCGCTGCGTTCATCCAGGATGCCCGCGTCACCGTTGACGACCTTCGCGAGCAAGCTCGCTCCTACAGGGGTCGGCGGCGTTAACAAATACAGTGGCTGAGGCCACACAGGGAGAAAACATGGCTGTTGATATTTTCATCAAGATCGGCGACATCAAGGGCGAGTCCATGGACAAGGCCCACAAGGACGAAATCGACGTGCTGAACTGGAGCTGGGGCATGGCCCAGTCCGGCAACATGCACGTTGGCGGTGGCGGCGGTGCGGGCAAGGTGAACATCCAGGACCTGTCGCTGACCAAGTACGTCGACAAGGCCTCGCCGAACCTGATGATGCACTGCGCCAGCGGCAAGCACATCGACAAGGTCAAGCTGACCGTGCGCAAGGCCGGTGGCGAAAGCCAGGTCGAGTACATGGTGATCAACCTGGAAGAAGTGCTGGTAACGTCCCTGAGCACCGGCGGCTCGGGCGGCGATGACCGCCTGACTGAAAACGTCACCTTGAACTTCGCCCAAGTGATGGTCGACTACCAGCCGCAGAAAGCCGACGGCACCAAAGACGGCGGCGCGATCAAGTTTGGCTGGAACATCCGTTCCAACACCAAGCGCTGATACGCCTACCTCGCTCCGCCGTAGCAGCTGCCGAGCGAAGCGAGGCTGCGTTCGAGGACGAAGTCCTCGCACACCAGGCACTGAGGTTTACCTGATGAAACTCAGTGCCTGCTCTACGACTGCTTCGCAGTCGGACGCAGCCTCGCTTCGCTCGGCAGCTGCTACGGCGGGTCTTTCATTTTCGATATTGTCCGTGGAGCTGCTTTGGTGGTAACTGAAATCGCTTCCCGCGACCGTCTGCAACCGTCCCTGCTGGACCGGTTGACCGACGACGACCCAACCAATCCCAAGGAAAGCGCCGATAAACGCGTGCTGTCCCTGACCCAACTGAAAGCCTCGGTGCTGCGCGACCTGGCGTGGCTGCTCAATACCACGTCGTTGCTCGATGCCGATGCCACGCTGCACACACAGGCAGGCACCTCGGTGGTCAATTACGGCCTGCCGGCGCTGGCGGGCAACAGCGTTTCCAGCGTCGACATCAAGGCCCTGGAAGCCCTGATCTACCAGGCGATTGCCACCTTTGAACCGCGCATCCTGCGCCATACACTGCGGGTGAAGGCCCGCGTCGGCCATGGCGAGATGAATCACAACGCCCTGAGTTTCGAGATCGAAGGCGACCTGTGGGCGCAGCCGGTGCCCTTGCGCCTGTTGCTGCAAACCGACCTCGACCTGGAATCCGGCCATGTGCGCGTAGTGAATGCCGACCAGCGGAGACGCCCATGAACCCGCGCCTGCTGGAGCTGTACAACCAGGAACTGCACCACGTGCGTGAAAGCGCGGCGGAGTTCGCCAAGGAATACCCGAAGATCGCCAGTCGGCTGACCTTGTCCGGTATGGACTGCGCCGACCCGTACGTCGAACGCCTGCTTGAGGGCTTTGCCTACCTCACTGCCCGCGTACAGCTCAAACTCGACGCCGAGTACCCGACCTTCACCCACAACCTGCTGGAAATCGCCTACCCGCACTACCTGGCGCCGACACCATCGATGACCGTGGTGCAATTGCACACCGACCCCGATGAAGGCTCCCTGGCCAGCGGCTTCCCGCTGCCGCGCGACACCGTGTTGCGCGCCGCCCTGGGCCGCGAAACCCAGACCTGCTGCGAGTACCGCACCGCGCATCCGGTGACGTTGTGGCCGTTGCAGGTCAGCAGCGCCGAGTACTTCGGCAACCCCGCCGCCGTACTCGGGCGCCTGGCCGCCAGCGAGCCGAAAGCCAAGGCCGGCTTGCGCCTGACCCTGCGCACCGGCGCCGAATTGCCGTTCAACAGCCTCGACCTGGACAACCTGCCGCTGTACCTCAGCGGGGCCGACGAGCAACCGTTCCGCCTTTATGAACAACTGCTGGGCAATGCCTGCGCAGTGTTTGCACGCAAGCCCGGTGGCGATTGGGTCGAGCGCCTGCCCCAGGACGCGCTGCGCTCGCGGGGTTTCGACGACGCCGATGCGGCCATGCCGGTCGTCGCGCGCGCATTCCAGGGCTATCGCCTGTTGCAGGAATACTTCGCCCTGCCCCACCGCTTCCTGTTCGTCGAATTCGCCGAGCTGAGCCGCGCGGTCAAGCGTTGCGACGGCCAGGAGCTGGAACTGATCGTGCTGTTCAACCGTCACGAGCCAAGCCTGGAAGGCAGCGTCGGCGCGGCGCAGTTCCTGCCGTTCTGCACCCCGGCGATCAACCTGTTCCCGAAACGCGTGGACCGCATCCACTTGTCCGACCGGGTCAACGAGCACCACGTGATCGCCGACCGCACGCGGCCGATGGATTTCGAGATTCATTCGTTGAGCGGCATCACCGGCCACGGCACCGGGCCAGAGCAGCCCTTTTTACCGTTCTATGCGGTCCGCGATCCATCCCGTTATGGCCGCGACCAGGCGTACTACACCGTGCGCCGCGAGCCACGGGTGTTGTCCAGCGACCAGCGCCGCAACGGCCCGCGCTCCACCTATGTGGGCAGCGAAACCTTTGTCAGCCTGGTCGACAGCCGCCAGGCGCCGTATCGCCACGACCTGCGCCAACTCGGCGTGACCGCGCTGTGCACCAACCGCGACCTGCCGTTGTTCATGAGCGTGGGCAACGGCAAGACCGACTTCACCCTGGCCGACAGCGCGCCGGTGTTATCCGTGCGTTGCGTCGCCGGGCCAAGCCGTCCACGCGCCAGCCATGCCCATGACGCCAAGGCCTGGCGCCTGATCAGCCAGTTGTCGCTCAACTATTTGTCCCTGAGCGAGCAAGGCCAGGGCGCGGCGGCGTTGCGCGAACTGCTGCGCCTGTATGGCGACAGCAACGACGCGGCGCTGCAATTGCAGATCGAAGGCTTGCGCGACGTCAGCAGCAAGGCCGTCACCCGGCGCCTGCCGATGCCCGGCCCGATTGTGTTTGGTCGCGGCCTGGAAATTACCTTGGAGTTCGATGAAAACGCGTTTCGCGGCACCGGCGTGTTCCTGCTCGGTGCGGTGCTGGAACGCTTCCTGGCACGCTACGTGTCGATCAACAGTTTTACCGAGACGGTGATCCGTACCACCGAACGCGGCGAGATCATGCGATGGAAAGCCAAGCCCGGGCGTCGTCCGACCCTGTGAGTACGTTGGATGCGATGCATCAGGAGCCCTGGGAATACGATTTCTTCCAGGCGTTGCGGCGTATCGAGTGCGAATCGCCCGAGCTGCCGCGCCTGGGCCATTCCCTGCGCCTGGCGGATGACCCGTTGCGCCTGGGGCAACAGGCCGACTGCACCTTCGCCCCGGCCACCCTGGCCTCGGTCGATCCCGGCGGCGACGGCAAACCGGCACGGCTGGAACAGTTCTTCTTCGGCCTGGGTGGCCCCAACGGCCCGTTGCCGCTGCATATCACCGAGTACGTACGCGAGCGTCAGCGCAACAACGCCGACAGCACCAGCAAGCAGTTCCTGGACGTCTTCCACCACCGCCTGCTGAGCCTGTTTTACCGAGCCTGGGCCGAGGCGCGGCCGACGGTCAGCCACGACCGCCCGGACGATGACTACTGGTCCGCACGCCTCGCGGCCTTGAGTGGCCGGGGCATGCCGAGCCTGCTTAACCAGGGATTGATCCCCGACACGGCGAAGCTGCACTACAGCGGCCACCTGTCGGCACAAACCCGCTACCCAGACGGTTTGAAGGCGATCCTCGGCGAGTATTTCGGCCTGCCGGTGGAGATCGAAGAATACGTCGGCCAATGGCTGGAACTGCCCGAGCGCAGCCGCGTAGGCGTGAGCGCCAACCAGCTGGGGGTGGACTTCTGCCTGGGCAGCCACGTGTGGGACCGCCAGCATAAATTCCGCATCCGCCTGGGCCCGCTCAAGTTGGACGACTACATGGGCATGCTGCCCGGCAGCCAGCCGTTCAACGAGCTGGTGGCGTGGGTGGCCGAGTACCTGGGCCATGAATTGGACTGGGACTTGAACCTGATTCTGCAACAACCCGAAGTACCGGCGCTGCAACTCAATGGCCAGTTCCGCCTGGGCTTCAACACCTGGCTCGGCTGCCCTGCGGTTGATGCCAACGACCTAATCCTGGCCCGGCATTACGCCGATCAAGCCACCACCTCAAGGAATCCAGAGCATGGGTGAAATCAGTCGCGCCGCACTGTTCGGCAAACTCAACAGCGTGGCCTACAAGGCCATCGAAGCCGCCACCGTGTTCTGCAAGCTGCGGGGCAACCCGTACGTGGAACTGGCCCACTGGTTCCACCAGTTGCTGCAACTGCAGGACTCGGACCTGCACCGCATCATCCGCCAGTTCAACGTCGAGCCGGCGCGCCTGGCCCGAGACCTCACCGAAGCCCTGGACCGCCTGCCGCGTGGCTCGACGTCGATCACCGACTTGTCCTCCCACGTGGAAGAGGCGGTGGAACGCGGCTGGGTGTACGGCAGCCTGATGTTCGGCGAAAGCCAGGTGCGCACTGGCTACCTGGTGCTGGGCATCCTCAAGACGCCAAGCCTGCGCCATGCGCTGCTGGGCTTGTCCTCGGAGTTCGACAAGATCAAGGCCGAAGCCCTGAGCGAGCGTTTTGACGAATACGTCGGTGATTCGCCGGAAAACGCCCTGACTGCCAGCGACGGTTTCAATGCCGGCGCCGTGCCGGGCGAGGCCAGCGGCGCCATGGCACCGAGTGCGATGGGCAAGCAGGAGGCCCTCAAGCGCTTCACCGTTGACCTCACCGAACAAGCGCGCAGCGGCAAGCTCGATCCGATCGTGGGCCGTGACGAAGAGATCCGCCAACTGGTGGACATCCTCATGCGCCGCCGCCAGAACAACCCGATCCTCACCGGTGAAGCCGGCGTCGGCAAGACCGCTGTGGTCGAAGGTTTTGCCCTGCGCATCGTCGCCGGTGACGTGCCGCCCGCCTTGAAAGACGTGGAACTGCGCAGCCTCGACGTCGGCCTGCTGCAAGCCGGCGCGAGCATGAAAGGCGAGTTCGAACAGCGTCTGCGCCAGGTCATCGAAGACGTCCAGGCCTCGCCCAAACCGATCATTCTGTTTATCGACGAAGCCCACACCCTGGTAGGTGCCGGTGGCGCCGCCGGGACCGGTGATGCGGCCAACCTGCTCAAACCCGCCCTGGCCCGTGGCACCCTGCGCACCGTGGCCGCGACTACCTGGGCCGAGTACAAAAAACACATCGAGAAAGACCCGGCCCTGACCCGCCGCTTCCAGGTGGTACAAGTGGCCGAGCCATCGGAAGACAAGGCGCTGCTGATGATGCGCGGCGTGGCCTCGACCATGGAGAAACACCACCAGGTGCAGATCCTCGACGAAGCCCTGGAAGCCTCGGTGAAGCTGTCCCATCGCTATATCCCGGCGCGCCAGTTGCCGGACAAATCCGTGAGCCTGCTGGACACCGCCTGCGCCCGCGTCGCCATCAGCCTGCACGCGGTGCCGGCCGAAGTGGACGACAGTCGCCGCCGCATCGAAGCCCTGGAAACCGAGCTGCAAATCATCGCCCGCGAGCATGCCATCGGCATTGCCATTGGTGCGCGCCAGAGCAACAGCGAAGCCCTGTTAAGCGCCGAGCGTGAGCGCCTGGCGACCCTGGAAAGCCGCTGGGCCGAAGAGAAAACCCTGGTGGATGAGCTGCTCGCCACCCGTGCAACCCTGCGCGAAAAGGCCGGCGTCGTGGACAGCGGCAACGATGAATTGCGTGCGCAACTGGTCGACCTGCAACAGCGCCTCACCGCGCTGCAAGGCGAAACCCCGTTGATCCTGCCGACCGTAGATTACCAGGCCGTGGCCTCGGTGGTCGCCGACTGGACCGGTATCCCGGTGGGCCGCATGGCCCGCAACGAACTGGAAACCGTGCTCAACCTCGACCAGCACCTGAAAAAACGCATCATCGGCCAGGACCACGCCCTGCAGATGATCGCCAAGCGCATCCAGACCTCCCGCGCCGGCCTCGACAACCCGAGCAAGCCGATTGGCGTGTTCATGCTGGCCGGCACCTCCGGCGTGGGCAAGACCGAAACCGCCCTGGCCCTGGCCGAAGCCATGTACGGCGGCGAGCAGAACGTGATCACCATCAACATGAGCGAGTTCCAGGAAGCCCACACGGTGTCCACCCTCAAGGGCGCGCCACCGGGCTATATCGGCTACGGCGAAGGCGGCGTGCTGACCGAAGCGGTGCGGCGCAAGCCCTACAGCGTGGTGCTGCTGGACGAGGTGGAAAAAGCCCACCCGGACGTGCATGAGATCTTCTTCCAGGTGTTCGACAAGGGCGTGATGGAAGACGGCGAAGGCCGGGTGATCGACTTCAAGAACACCCTGATCCTGTTGACCACCAACGCCGGTACCGAGCTGATCTCCCAGGTCTGCAAGGACCCGGCGAACATCCCCGAGCCGGAAGAAATCGCCAGGGCCCTGCGCCAGCCATTGCTGGAGATCTTCCCGCCCGCCTTGCTCGGCCGCCTGGTGACGATCCCGTACTACCCGCTGAGCGACGAGATGCTCAAGGCGATCACCCGCCTGCAACTCAACCGCATCAAGAAGCGCGTGGAGACGACCCACAAGGTCGCCTTCGACTACGACGACGCGGTGGTCGACCTGATCGTCTCGCGCTGCACCGAGACCGAAAGCGGCGGGCGCATGATCGACACCATCCTCACCAACAGCCTGCTGCCGGACATGAGCCGTGAATTCCTCACGCGCATGCTCGAAGGCAAGGCATTGGCGGGTGTGCGCATCAGCAGCCGGGATAACGAGCTGCATTACGACTTCAGCGACGCCGAATAACGACTGTTGGAATGCAATGCAAATGTGGGAGGGGGCTTGCCCCCTCCCATATTTCGAACCGGTTCCGTCAGTTATTTAGTCATTTACAGGTTAACCGATGCTATTCAACCAAGCCTCACGCCTGGCCAAGATCACCAGCCCTCTCGGGCCGGATGTGCTGCTGCTCAATGAAATGGGCGGCGGCGAAGAGCTGGGCCGCCTGTTCAACTATGAACTGCAACTGACGTCCCTGGATGCCAACATCGACCTCAACCAGTTGCTCGGCAAGCCCATGAGCGTGGGCGTGCAACTGGCGGACGGCGGCGAGCGGCACTTCCACGGCATCGTCGCGCGCTGCAGCCAGAACATCGACCAGGGCCAGTTCGCCAGTTACCAGGTGACGCTGCGCCCGTGGTTCTGGCTGCTGACGCGCACCTCGGACTGCCGGATTTTCCAGAACCTGAGCATCCCGCAGATCATCAAGCAGGTGTTCCGCGACCTGGGGTTTTCCGACTTCGAAGACGCCCTGAGCCGGCCGTACCGCGAGTGGGAATACTGCGTGCAGTACCGCGAGACCAGCTTCGATTTCGTCAGCCGCCTGATGGAACAGGAAGGCATCTACTACTTCTTCCGCCACGAGCAGGACCGCCATGTGCTGGTGCTGGCCGACGCCTATGGCGCCCACACCACGGTGCCGGGCTATGCGTCGATCCCGTATTACCCCAAGGACGAGCAGCAGCGCGAACGCGACCACATGCACAACTGGCACCTGGCGCAGGAGGTTCAGCCCGGCTCGCTGGAGCTCAACGACTACGACTTCCAGCGCCCCAGCGCCAGCATCGACGTGCGCTCGGCCATGCCGCGTCCGCATACCGCCGGCGACTACCCGCTGTACGACTACCCCGGCACCTACGTGCAAAGCGCCGACGGCGAACACTACGCGCGCACCCGCATCGAAGCCCTGCAAACCCTGCATGAACAGGTCGAGTTCGCCGGCAATGCCCGTGGCCTGGGTTCCGGCCACCTGTTCAGCCTCACCGGCTTCAGCCGCCAGGACCAGAACCGCGAATACCTGATCGTCGGCTGCCGCTACTACATCGTCCAGGAAAGCCTGGAAAGCGGCGGCGGTTCGGGTTCGGCGCAGTTCGAAAGCAGCCTGACCTGCATCGACGCCCAGCAAAGCTTCCGCCCGCTGGCCACCACCCACCGCCCCATCGTCAAAGGCCCGCAGACGGCATTGGTGGTTGGCCCCAAAGGCGAGGAAATCTGGACCGACCAGTACGGCCGCGTGAAGGTGCACTTCTACTGGGACCGCCACGACCAATCCAACGAAAACAGTTCGTGCTGGATTCGCGTGTCGCAATCCTGGGCCGGCAAGAACTGGGGCTCGATGCAGATTCCACGGATCGGCCAGGAAGTGATTGTCAGTTTTCTGGAAGGTGATCCGGACCGCCCGATCATCACCGGGCGGGTGTACAACGCCGAGCAGACCGTGCCCTACGACCTGCCGGAGAACGCGACCCAGAGCGGCATGAAGAGTCGCTCGAGCAAGGGCGGCACGCCGGCCAATTTCAATGAAATCCGCATGGAGGACAAGAAGGGGTTGGAGCAGTTGTATATCCATGCCGAGCGTAACCAGGACATTGTTGTCGAGGTGGACGAGAGTCATTCCGTCGGGCACGACCGCAATAAAAGTATCGGCCATAACGAGACGGTGACCATCGGCAACAACCGCCTGCGCATCGTCAAGCAGGAAGACATCCTCTCGGTGGGCCAGAGAAAGACCGACAGCATCAGCCAGAGCTACGTCATCGAAGTGGGCGAAAACCTGCGCCTGGTCTGCGGTGAAAGCATCCTGGAGCTCAACGCCAGTGGGCAGATCAACCTGACCGGCGTGAACATCAGCTTCTATGCCAGCGGCGATGCCGAGTTCAATACCGGCGGCGTGCTGCACCTGAACAACGGCGGCGGCCCTGGCGCCACGCCCGACGGCCAGGGCCAGAAAGGCGCCATCGACGCCAATATCAAAGCCGCCTTCCCCGCGCCTAAAAGCTCCTGACGAGACCCGTTTGCCATGACGTACCGAATCAACGAATTCCAGTTTCAATTGCCCGCCAGTGAGTTGCAGGACGCGACGATCAATATCCTCAAGTTCCCGGATTTGGGCACATCCCTGATCGTCAGCCGCAGCCTGTTGGCCGACGGCGAAACCCTGCACAGCAACTTCAACGACCAGCTCCAGCGCCTGGAAAAACAGGTGCAGGATTTGCGCTATCAACCGGGTGTGGACGTGCGTTTGGGCGCCGCGCAGGAGGTGGAAGGCATCGAGCTGCGCAGCCAATTCAACAAGGGCAATGACAAGGTGTTCCAGTACCAGCTGGCCTTGGTGATACCGGGCACGCGCAAGATGCTCGCGTTGAGTTATGTGAAGGCGGACACGCTGGGGGATGCCGAGGCGGCGCACTGGGCCTTGATCAAAAACTCGCTGTCGTTCGACGCTATTTCCTGATGAGTTGCTTGTATGTCTGACGCATTATGGGCTGCCCGGATGGGCGATGCGCTCTCCCACACTTCGATGATGGCCGACATCCTCGGCGGTGTGCTGGAGGTGGCGGCCAATATTGCGATCACCGCCGTGGCGACTGCGGCGGTGGTTGCCGCCACCGGGATTACGGTGGCCACCGGCGGGCTCGGCTGTTTCCTGCTGGGCGCCGTGGTAGGCACGATTGTCGGCCTGGCCATGAGCAAGACCGGGGCGGACAAAGGCTTATCGAATTTATGCGAGAGCTTCAGCAACGCCCTGTTCCCGCCTACGGTACAGGCGAACATTCTCACCGGTTCCACCAATACCCTCACCAACAGTATTCCGGCCGCTCGCGCCGCCGGGGCGATCAGTTCTCACGTCGCACCCGCCGGCACTGAGCTGGAAGAACCCGCGCCCGAGCCGGAAGCCAGCTACCTGGACATGGCCGAGAGTTTCTTCTCGCAGATGTGGCGCCCCACGGTTGCCACACCTGCGCCCGGCGCCGAACCCAAGCCGCTGGATTTGGTCACGTGCATGAAGCATCCGCCGATGCCGCCGCAGTTTCTGGCCGAGGGTTCGGAAAAAGTCACCATCAATGGCCAGCCGGCAGTGCGCAGCGGTGACCGCAGCACCTGCGATGCAACGGTGGTGTCGTCGGGGCTGATTTCCTCCAACGTGACCATTGGCGGCGGTTCGGTGGTGGTGCGCGAGATCCGCAGCGGCAAGACGCCGGGCGTCGGACTGGCGGTGACAGCGTTGTTGATGCTCAAGGGCGGCAAGGGCAAGTTCTTCAGCAAGCTGCCGTGCATGTTGATCGGCGGCGCGACCTCGATGGCCGTGAGCAGCGCGATGGGGGCTATGGCCAATGCGGCCATGGGCTCGTCGAACCCGGTGCATGCGGCCACCGGCGCCAAGGTGCTGGGCGGCGATGATGAGCTGGATTTCGTACTGCCCGGCATCCTGCCGATTGATTGGCAACGCTTCTACAACAGCCGCGACGAACGCTCGGGCAGCCTGTTCGGCGCAGGCTGGAGCCTGCCGTATGAAGTGTGCGTCGACATCCAGCCTCACCCCGACGGCGGCGAAACGCTGGTCTACACCGATGAACAGGGCCGGCCTATCGACATGGGCAGTATTCCCCTGGGCGGCGCGGTGTTCAGCGCCGGTGAAGGGCTGGCCGTGCGCCGACACCTCAATGGGCAGTTGCTGATCGAAAGCGATGACGGGCTGTATCGCTTATTTGAGCCTTCCGCCAACCCGGCGTTGCTGCGCCTCAGCCAGCTCGGCGACCGCAACGACAACCGCATCCATGTTGATTACGACGAAGCCGGGCGGCTGATCCGGCTGCGCGATACGTTCGACCTGGTGCAAGTGGAGTTGATCCGCGATCAAGGCCACGTGGTGCGGCTCGAACGACTGTACCCCGATCAGCGTCGCGAAGTACTCGTAAGCTATGGCTACGACGCTATCGGCAACCTGGCTGAGGTCCGCGATGCCACTGGCCAGGTACAGCGACGCTTCAGCTATGATGCCGGCCAGCGCATGGTCGAGCACCAGTTGCCGACCGGTCTGCGCTGTTTCTACGAATGGGCCTTGGTTGAAGACGTGGAATGGCGCGTGGTCCGGCACTGGACCGACGAAGGCGACGCCTACCAGTTCGACTATGACTTGCAGGCCGGTATCACGCGGATTACCGACGGCTTGCAACGCGTCAGTACTCGCCACTGGAACACCCAGCACCAGATCGTTCGCTACTGCGACAACCTCGGGCAAACCTGGCTGTTCGAGTGGAACGACGAGCGCCAATTGCTCAGCGCCACCGATCCACTGGGCGGGCGCTATACGTACAGCTACGACGACGCCGGCAACCTGATCGGCGAGACCGACCCGCTGGGCCGCAGTGACTCGACCTTGTGGCTTGAGCATTGGGCACTGCCGCTGGTGGAGACCGACGCCGCCGACAATAGCTGGGCGTATCGCTACGATCAGCGCGGCAACTGCATCGCCGAAACCGACCCGCTGGGCTACGTCACCCGCTACCGTTATGACGATCACGGCCAGGTCGTGGAGATCATCGACGCCACCGGCAAAAGCAAGAAGCTGCGCTGGAATCCTTTTGGGCAGTTGGTCGAGCATATCGATTGTTCGGGTTACCCGACGCGTTTCAGTTACGACGAGCGCGGTTATTTGCAGGTCATTACCGACCCGCTAGGGGAACGAACAACCTTCACATACGACACGACGGGCAGGATGCTCAGCCAGCAGTTGCCAGATGGTCGCATCGAGTATTTTCAACGCAACGCCTGCGGACAATTGACGGTCCATACCGACCCGTCAGGCCACTCGACTCATTATCAGTACAACCCTCGCGGGCGCATTCGCCAGCGCACGGATGCGCACGGCCGCAAAGTGCAATTCAGCTATGACAGCTACGCACGGCTGCAAGCACTGACCAATGAGAATGGCGAATGTTATCGTTTCACGTGGAATGCCAATGATCGCCTGGTCGAGCAGCGCGACCTAGATGGCAGCGCCCATCACTATGACTACGATGCATTGAACAGCATCACCAGCGTCACTGCTTTACCAGCTCACGACAGCAATGCGCCAGGTATCCCTGAACAGCCTATTGTTCACTATTTGGAGCGTGATGCTGCCGGGCGCCTGGTTGTCAAAATCACCGACGATGGCCGCACGGATTATTTATACGATCTCCTGGATCAATTGATCGCAATCACATTCAAGGACGCCCAGGGCAACGAACAAAAATTGAGTTATCGCTATGACGCCCTCGGCCAGCCACTTGAAGAGCAAAGCTCGGCCGGCAGTTTGAAACATCGCTATGACGAATTGGGCAATCTGACCCAGACCCAATTACCCGATGGTCGCTGGATCAACCGTCTGTACTACGGCAGCGGTCATTTGCACCAGATCAACCTCGATGGCCAAGTCATCAGTGACTTCGAGCGTGACCGCCTGCATCGTGAAGTACTTCGCACACAAGGTCAGATCAGCACCCGCACTGAATATGATCGAGGCGGGCGGTTGCGCGCTCGTGTACGGTATCCAAGTACCCTGCCGCGACCACTGACGGGAATGAGCCCGACATACTTCGACTTTGATCCCAGCGACAACCTGATCGCCCGCCACGAACAAAAAGCAGGAATTGCACACCAACAGTCGTTTCACTACGACGCCACTGATCGCATCATTGCCAGCCAGAATCCAATACATGGGACGCAGGAAAGCTTTGCTTATGACGCAGCGGCCAACCTTCTGGATGGTCCCCTGCCGGGTGTAGGCCTGGTGGTACATAACAAATTAATGACCTACCAAGACAAGCGTTACCGGTATGACAGTTTCGGTCGGCTGGTTGAAAAACGTAGTGCTCGTCGCGCCGTTCAACTATTCAAGTACGACGCTGAAAGCAGAGTGGTCGAAATACGAAATCAGCACGCCGCCAATGAAACCGTCATCACAATGACCTACGACCCTTTAGGTCGTCGGATTACAAAAACCGAACAAAACAGCAACGGTAATACGCTTGGTACCACTCGTTTTGTCTGGGACGGGTTGCAACTGATACAAGAGCATCGTAATAACCAGACCAGCCTTTATCTTTATGAAGATGGGAGCTATGAAGCGCTGGCACGTGTTGATGGCCTGGGCCCACTGCAAAGAATCAGGTACTACCACAACGACCCTAACGGACTGCCGCACGAATTGACGGACCACGATGGGCACCGTGTATGGCAGGCCAGTTATTACGCTTGGGGTAATACCGCCGAGGAAACCAGAGAATCTTCTTACATCGAAGAGCAGAACTTGAGGTTTCAGGGGCAATACTTGGACCGGGAAACCGGTTTGCACTACAACACGTTCAGGTTTTACGACCCCGATATAGGTCGGTTTATCACACCGGACCCCATAGGACTCGCCGGTGGCTTGAACCTCTATCAGTACGGGCCTAATCCGATGGGCTGGTGTGATGCGTGGGGGCTGGCAGGCAGTCCAACCACAGCGACTCATATCACCTACCTGGGCGTCGACAAAGCGACCGGCAAACCTTATGTGGGTTATGCCAGCATGCAAGGCAAGCAGGTAGGTTCAGACGTGTTGAACTATCGCTACGGGTCAAATTTCGATCGCTTTGGCGGCCAGGCACCTCAAGTCCTGCATACCGCCTATGGACAGGATGGCAAGGACACCACACGAGGGCTGGAACAACGAGTGTATGAAGGTTTGGGAGGAAAAGATGGAACCGCCAACGCACAAAATCCGGTCGGCAAAGGAAATGGCCGAAGGAAAGAATACCTAGCTGCGGCGGATAAACATTTGTCTCAGACTGACTCAGGCAAAGCACTGGATAAACGCATAAAAGCCGCGAATAAAACCAAGGGCAAAGCCCCTGCCAAAGTCGCCGGCAAAAGCAGGGGTGCGCGAGCAGGCCGCTGCTCGTGAATATCATCAATGACTATTGAAAATGGAGTGAGCCCATGGCCAAGCGCATCCTCTGGAAGGAAGGCGATCTAGTCAGCCTCAAATTGCGAGATGACTTATACACCGTAGGCCAGATGATCAAAAACTCCGTCATGCGCTTCTACGATGTGAGAAGTGTGGACGGCGCTTGGACCGAGCTTGCGCTGGACAACAGTATGATCCTGTTCAGTGGTTTTGTCGGCAAGGTGGTGACCCAGAGATTGGCAACGGAAAAACTAATTTCCGTCACACCATTTAGCCTTTCGGATCATGAGCGTTATTGGCTCAGGCCCCACGTCAGCTTTGAGGGCGGCTTTCCGTTTCGAGATGCTGATCTTGTTGACCTCGGCATCGGCTGCGATGCTGACTACAGCCTGGTACCTGCACTAAAGGAAGATCTGCAACTTTCTGACAGTCGCGACATTATCGAAAAGTATGAGTTGACCAACATGTGGGGAGATGAGGACCTCACCGACAGACTGTGTCGCTACTTCGATACCGGTGTTAACCGGGATGATTTGAAATTTGAAGTCTTTCCGGGACTCTGGAACGATCGTGAAAGCCTCAGGCCTTTGACCCGACGACTGCCTTTGCCGTTGAGATAAACAAGCAGTGTTTAGGTGATTTGAAGCATTAAAAAATGGGCACCCAACCCAGTCGGCGTGCCCATTCTTCTTACCGCCCCGCCTCCCTTCGAGACGGTACCGCAATTACGGGTTGACGCTGTCTTTGAGCGACTTGCCCGGCTTGAACGCAACGGTGTTGCTCGCCTTGATCTTCACAGGCTCACCGGTTTGCGGGTTTTTGCCGGTGCGGGCGCCACGGTGGCGTTGCAGGAAGGTGCCGAAGCCCACCAGGGTGACGCTGTCCTTGCGGTGCAGGGCGCCGGTGATTTCTTCGAGAACGGCGTTGAGGACACGGTTGGCCTGTTCTTTGGTGAGATCCGCTTTTTCAGCGATGGCGGCTGCGAGTTCTGGTTTACGCATATGTGAAGCCTCTTTGACGGTTTTTTGTTGTTATGTCCGTGCTGCTCGTCTGTGGAGCAGCGCCCAAAGCGCCGCAGGCTCTACTCTGCGGCAGACGGGAGTGAGGATGGCATGCCCTCGCACGCTCCGCCAGTCTCGCGGCGACCTTTCTCGGGGGAAAAACGTGCTTATTCCGACAGAACGACCGGTATTTACGCCAGCAACGGCGGAAGTTCTTTGTTGAGGGCAAGTTTTTCCATCACGGCGTTGCCGGTCAGCGCGTAACCCAGCAGACGACCGTTGGCGTCGCGGCACAGGGCCTTGATGTCGGCACCCTGGCCTTCGACGCTCCACACCCCTTCGGTGCCCCGTGGCGGCGGGGATACCACCAGCGGGCAGACCGGGGTTTTCACGGTGACCGGCATCGGACCGTAGCTGACGGCCGTGGCGTTACCGGCCAGGGTCTGGGCCAGGGCACGGGCGCAGCTCATCAGCGGCATGACGTACAGCAGGTTGAGGCCATCAACCTCGGCGCAGTCGCCCAGGGCGTAGATATTGGCGTGGGAGGTCTTGAGGTGGCGATCCACCATGATCCCACGGTTGGTCTGCAGGCCGGCGGCGGCGGCCAGGTCGACACGCGGACGCAGGCCGATGGCCGAGACCACCAGATCGCAGTGCACCACTTCACCGTCCGACAGATGCGCTTCCAGGCCGTCAGCGCTGCGTTGCAGGCGGTTGAGCACAGGGCCCAGGTGGAAACGCGCCCCCACCCCTTCCAGGCCGGCCTGTACCGCTGCGGCCGCCGCCGGGTGCAGCAGGGTCGGCATGACTTGCTCGCACGGCGCCACCAGGTCGATTTCATAACCGCCGAGGATCAGGTCGTTGGCGAATTCACAGCCGATCAGGCCGGCGCCGAGCAGCAGCACGCGGCGCTTGCCGGCCGCGGCGGCGCGAAAGCGGGCGTAATCTTCGAGGTCATTGATCGGGAAAACCAGCTCAGCGGCGTCGCCTTCAACCGGTACCCGCACGGTCTCCGCGCCCCAGGCCAGGACCAGATCACGATAGACCACCGCTTCTTCACCGATCCACAGGCGCTTGTGGCCGGGGTCGATGCCGCTGACACGGGTGTGGGTGCGCACTTCGGCCTTGAGTTGCTCGGCCATGGCGCCGGGTTCGGCCATGCTCAGGCCATCGGCTTCCTTGTTCTTGCCAAAGCCGGTGGAGAGCATGGGCTTGGAGTAGGAGCGCCCGTCATCCGCGGTGATCAGCAGCAATGGGGTCTCGCTGTCGAGCTTGCGAAATTCCCGGGCCACGTTGTAACCGGCCAATCCTGTGCCGATGATCACGACAGGTGCGTTCATTCTGTTCTCCTTGTAGTACGTCTCTGAAACTGAAAATTAGCCGATTTCGATCATTTCGAAATCCATTTTGCCGACGCCGCAGTCCGGGCACAGCCAGTCTTCCGGTACGTCCTGCCACAGGGTGCCCGGAGCGATACCATCATCCGGCCAGCCGTCTTTTTCGTCATAGATCAGGCCGCAGACTACACATTGCCACTTCTTCATTTACTTGCTTCCTCAGGGTCCAGGCAGGTTGGCCGGCGGTCGATGGATCCAGCGTTGCCGCGCGGCTCAGGGCGTTTTGTACTGATCGGGGCCGACAGATGCAAGCTCGATCGACGCAAGGCGCCGGGCCGGCCCGGCAAAAGATCAGGACGCCATGGTAAGCTCGCCGCCTCTTTTGCCGCCAATACTGACGCACCGTGCCGCACTCAATCGCCCTTCCCGATGCTTGCCAATGGTTGACCCAGAGCCTCCTGAGCCCTGCGCCCGCGCCCTTGACCCTGAACTGGCTGTTCGACGAAGGCTCGCTGACCCGCCGGTTGACGTGGCTGTCCCACGATGGCTTCAGCGTGACGCCGCTGTTCGAAGGCTGGCAGCCGCTACGCGATGATGAATGCGCGGCGCTGCGCATGCCACCGGCCAGTATCGGTTGGGTGCGCGAGGTGTATTTGCGCGGGCATGGCCAACCGTGGGTGTTTGCCCGCAGTGTGGCGGCGCGCAGTGCATTGCAGGGCGACGGCTTGCATATGGATGAATTGGGCAGCCGTTCCTTGGGCGAATTGCTGTTTTGCGATCGCGCGTTCACCCGCCAGGCCATCGAGGTGTGCCATTACCCTCGCCAATGGCTGCCCACCACGGACCAGGCCGACGGGCTGTGGGCGCGCCGCTCACGCTTCGATCGCGGGCCGCTGAGCGTGCTGGTGGCGGAAGTCTTCCTGCCGGCTTTCTGGCACGCGCTGCATGACCATCCGGAGAACTGCTGATGTATCAACGTCTGCTCAAATCCTTGAACCGCCTGCACCCCCGGGCCTGGGATTTCATTCAGTTGACCCGCATGGACAAGCCCATCGGCATCTACCTGCTGCTGTGGCCGACGCTGTGGGCGCTGTGGATCGCCGGCAAGGGCTCGCCGTCCCTGGCCAATATCGTGATTTTTGTGTTGGGCGTTACGCTGACTCGCGCTGCCGGTTGCGTCATCAATGACTGGGCGGACCGCAAGGTCGACGGCCATGTGAAGCGCACCGCGCAACGCCCGCTGGCCAGCGGCAGGATCCGTTCGAAAGAGGCCTTGGTGTTCTTTGCGGTACTGATGCTGATCAGCTTCCTGCTGGTACTGCTGACCAACGCCACCACCATCTGGTTATCGCTGGGCGGCCTGGCACTGGCGGTCAGCTACCCGTTCATGAAGCGCTACACCTATTACCCCCAGGTGGTGTTGGGCGCGGCGTTTTCCTGGGGCATGCCGATGGCGTTCACCGCCGAAACCGGCCACCTGCCCGCTACCGCCTGGCTGCTCTATATAGCCAACCTGTTGTGGACAGTGGCCTACGACACCTATTACGCGATGACCGACCGCGACGACGACTTGAAGATCGGCGTCAAATCCACTGCCATTCTGTTCGGCGATGCCGACCGGGTGATCATCCTGACCCTGCAAGGCCTGGCGCTGCTGTGCCTGTTGCTGGCCGGCGCACGGTTTGAGCTGGGGAGTTGGTTCCACCTGGGGCTGCTGGCGGCGGCAGGCTGCTTTGCCTGGGAGTTCTGGTACACCCGCGACCGGGACCGGATGAAATGCTTCAAGGCGTTTTTGCACAACCACTGGGCCGGGTTGGCGATTTTTGTCGGGATTGTGGCGGATTACGCGTTTCGCTGAGGTTTTTGCAGTGCCTGGTCGGGCCTCATCGGGGGCAAGCCTCCTCCCACATTTGAATGTGTTCACACATCAAAAGGTGGGAGGGGGCTTGCCCCCGATGGTTTCAGCAGCGCCGCGAAATCAGGGCTTGATCACATGCCATGCCCCACCCTTGCCATCACCGCTCTTGTCACCGGCCTTGTGGTCATCCTTGTAGGTGTAGACAGGTTTGCCCTTGTAGGCCCATTGACTGGTCTGGTCATCACGGGTGATCACGGTCCAATCGCCCATTGATTTGTCGGTAGACTCTGCTTTCAGCGGCGGCCAGTTGGTCGTGCACTGGTCCTTGCACACTGACTTGCCATCGGCGTCCTTGTCGAAGGTGTAAAGGGTCTTCCCACTGTGATCCACTAACAGACCGTTCTGGGTCATCGCCGGCTCCGCCGCGAATGCCAGTGTCGGGAGCGTCAACGCCGCCGTGACCAGCAGGGCCTTCCAAGAAAAAGTACTGTGAGTCATCGGAACCTTCCTTTTGTGGTTGTCAGGATTCGGACCCAAAGCGTAGTCCAGAGTGCCCCGAATTGCCCAAGCGACTAAATTACTGTCACACGACTGCAATAATTCCGTTATCTAATGCGGCGCAAGACAGTTAAATGACAAGAGGATTTTCGAGCATGGTTGGCAGGAGCATTCTGATTGTTGACGACGAAGCGCCCATCCGCGAGATGATCGCCGTTGCGTTGGAAATGGCCGGCTATGACTGCCTGGAGGCGGAGAACTCCCAGCAGGCCCATGCCATTATCGTCGACCGCAAGCCGGACCTGATCCTGCTGGACTGGATGCTGCCCGGCACCTCCGGCATCGAACTGGCCCGCCGCCTCAAGCGCGATGAGCTGACCGGGGATATCCCGATCATCATGCTCACCGCCAAGGGCGAAGAAGACAACAAGATCCAGGGCCTGGAAGTCGGCGCCGATGACTACATCACCAAGCCGTTTTCCCCACGGGAACTGGTAGCGCGCCTGAAAGCCGTGCTGCGCCGTGCCGGCCCGACCGATGGCGAAGCACCTATCGAAGTCGGTGGCCTGCTGCTGGACCCGATCAGCCACCGCGTAACCATCGACGGCAAGCCGGCCGAGATGGGCCCGACCGAATACCGCCTGCTGCAATTCTTCATGACCCATCAGGAGCGTGCCTATACCCGTGGCCAGTTGCTGGACCAGGTGTGGGGCGGCAACGTGTATGTCGAGGAACGCACCGTCGACGTGCATATCCGTCGCCTGCGCAAAGCCTTGGGTGATGCCTACGAGAATCTGGTACAAACCGTGCGCGGCACCGGCTACCGGTTCTCCACCAAGGGCTGAGCCAGTCACTTTCCTTCCTTAACAGCTGACAAGGACGCATGTTTAAGTGAACCAGAACTGGCATGGCACCCTGATCCGCCACATGCTCCTGTTGATCACCGCCTGCCTGTTGGTGGGCCTGGTCAGCGGCTATTACGGCTGGAGCCTGGCCATCGGTATCGGCCTGTACCTGGGCTGGACCCTCAAGCAATTGCTGCGCCTGCATGAATGGCTGCGCCAGCACAAACCCGACGAAGCACCGCCCGATGGCTACGGCCTGTGGGGTGAGGTGTTCGACAGCATCTACCACCTGCAACGCCGCGACCAACGGGTACGCGGGCGCCTGCAAGCCGTGATCGACCGGGTGCAGGAGTCCACCGCTGCGCTCAAGGACGCGGTGATCATGCTCGACAGCGACGGCAACCTGGAGTGGTGGAACCGCGCCGCCGAGACCCTGCTGGGCCTCAAGACGCCCCAGGACAGCGGCCAGCCGGTAACCAACCTGGTGCGTCACCCGCGCTTCAAGGAATACTTCGAGCAGGACAACTACGAAGAAGCCCTGGAAATCCCCTCGCCCACCAACGACCGTGTGCGTATCCAGTTGTACCTGACCCGCTACGGCAACAACGAACACCTGATGCTGGTGCGCGACGTAACCCGCATCCATCAGCTGGAGCAGATGCGCAAAGACTTCGTTGCCAACGTCTCCCACGAACTGCGCACGCCCTTGACGGTGATCTGCGGCTACCTGGAGACGCTGCTGGACAACGTCGAGGAGATCAACCCGCGCTGGAGCCGTGCCCTGCAGCAAATGCAGCAGCAGGGTTCACGCATGCAGACCCTGCTCAACGACTTGCTGTTGCTGGCCAAGCTCGAGGCCACGGATTATCCGTCGGACAACCAACCGGTAGCCGTCCAGAGCCTGTTGCAGACCATCAAGAATGACGCCAAGGCCCTGTCGGGCGAGCGCGGGCAGCAGATCAGCCTGGATGCCGACCCGCAGGTGTTGCTCAAAGGCAGCGAGGGCGAATTGCGCAGCGCGTTCTCCAACCTGGTGTTCAACGCGGTGAAGTACACCCAGGACAAGGGCACTATCCGCATTCGCTGGTGGGCCGACGAGCACGGCGCACACCTGAGCGTGCAGGACTCTGGCATCGGCATCGACGCCAAGCATCTGCCGCGCCTGACCGAGCGTTTCTACCGCGTCGATTCCAGCCGCAACTCCAACACCGGCGGCACCGGGCTGGGCCTGGCCATTGTCAAGCATGTGCTGCTGCGCCACCGTGCACGCCTGGAAATCAGCAGCGTGCTGGGACATGGCAGTACATTCACCTGCCATTTTCCACCCGCGCAGATGACCCGTTCGCGGCTCGTCGGAAATGACGAATAACTCAAACACAGCACAAAACTAAATGTGGGAGGGGGCTTGCTCCCGATGGCGGTGCATCAGTATCAGATATGCTGACTGACACACTGCTCTCGGGAGCAAGGCCCCTCCCACAATTGGAATTGTGCTGTTTCGAATAAGGCATTCCAGGCCCCACCCGGCAGCAACCACTAGGCAAGCGCCCCGTCAGCCGCTACATTGGCCGACTTGCGCCTGCCTTTCAGGCCCTTCTGTCACCCCTTATTGAACACACGGAACCTGCAAAACCCAATCATGGACCCTTCCCCTGGTATCACCCTCGCCACACTCTTCGCCGATTTCGGCATGATTCTTTTTGCTCTAATCCTGGTACTGCTCAACGGTTTTTTCGTTGCGGCGGAATTTGCCATGGTCAAGCTGCGCTCGACCCGGGTCGAGGCCATCGCCCACACCAACGGCTGGCGCGGGCAGATCCTGCGTACCGTGCACAGCCAGCTCGACGCCTACCTGTCGGCCTGCCAGCTGGGTATCACCCTGGCCTCCCTGGGCCTGGGCTGGGTCGGTGAGCCGGCGTTCGCGCACATCCTCGAACCGCTGCTGGGCGCCGCAGGCGTCGAATCGCCGGAAGTGATCAAGGGCGTGTCGTTCTTTGCCGCGTTCTTCGTGATTTCCTACCTGCACATCGTGGTCGGTGAACTGGCGCCCAAGTCCTGGGCCATTCGCAAGCCCGAACTGCTGTCACTGTGGACGGCGGTGCCGCTGTACCTGTTCTACTGGGCCATGTACCCGGCGATCTACCTGCTCAACGCCAGCGCCAACGCGATCCTGCGCATCGCCGGCCAAGGCGAGCCCGGCCCGCACCACGAGCACCATTACAGCCGCGAAGAGCTCAAGCTGATCCTGCACTCCAGCCGTGGCCAGGACCCGAGCGACCAAGGCATGCGCGTACTGGCCTCGGCCGTGGAGATGGGCGAGCTGGAAGTGGTGGATTGGGCCAACTCCCGTGAAGACCTGGTGACCCTGGACTTCAACGCCCCGCTCAAGGAAATCCTCGCGCTGTTCCGTCGCCATAAATTCAGCCGCTATCCGGTGTATGACGCGGTGCGCAACGAGTTTGTCGGGCTTTTGCACATCAAGGACCTGCTGCTGGAACTGGCGGCCCTGGACCACATCCCCGAATCGTTCAACCTGGCCGAGCTGACCCGCCCGCTGGAACGTGTGTCGCGGCACATGCCGTTGTCGCAGTTGCTGGAGCAGTTCCGCAAAGGCGGCGCGCACTTTGCCCTGGTGGAAGAAGCCGACGGCAAGATCATCGGCTACCTGACCATGGAAGACGTGCTGGAAGTGCTGGTGGGCGATATCCAGGACGAACACCGCAAGGCCGAGCGCGGCATCCTCGCCTACCAGCCTGGCAAACTGCTGGTACGGGGCGATACGCCGCTGTTCAAGGTGGAACGCCTGCTGGGCGTCGACCTGGACCACATCGAGGCCGAAACCCTGGCAGGGCTGATCTACGACACCCTCAAGCGCGTGCCGGAAGAGGAAGAAGTGCTGGAGGTTGAAGGCTTGCGGATCATCATCAAGAAGATGAAAGGGCCGAAGATCGTGCTGGCCAAGGTCCTGCTGCTGGATTGACCCTCAATTGCCCAATGCAAAATTGGGCAATGTCCCGACCGGCTGGTTGAATTCGTAAGGAATCGACACCAGCCCGGCCGCGGTACTCTGTTGCACCACAAAGTGCAGGTGCGGCCCGCTGCTGTTGCCGGTATTGCCCGACAACCCCAGCGCGCTGCCCACCGCCACACGCTGCCCCGGCCTGACACTCACCGAGCCTTGCTTGAGGTGCAGGTACACACCCTGGGTGCCGTCATCGTGCTGCACGCGCACGAAATTGCCTGACGCATCGTTGCCGCGTCCGATCTGGCTATTCTCGATTTTCACCACCACACCGCTGCGTGCCGCGATGATCGGCGTGCCTTCGGGCATGGCGATGTCCATGGCGTAGCGGCTTTTGGCGTCGGTGTGGCTGAAGCTGCCGTTGGGACCTTGGGTCAGGCGGAACGGACCGCCACGCCAGGGCAAGGGGTAACGGTAGGCTTGTTGCGGGTAAACGGGTTTTGGCCTGTAGAGTACCGGCGGCTGTACGCGCTCGACCCTACGTTCCTGGATCACGAACGCCTGGGCGCCGGGGGTTTGCCGATCGCTGAAAAACACCATGCCGTTGGCATCGGTGGATTTGTACAGGGTCATGGCCTGGGTCGAATTGGCGACCAAGGCCAACATGCAGGACAGCAAAAGGCGAAGGAGCATGGCGCGAACCTGCCGGAGTGAATGAACAGCAAGCTAGCAAGGGATCATGACAATCCCAGGGCACGCCCCTTCGGACTGAAAGTCAGGCCCCCGGCACAAAATGCTTCTGCGCCGTACCGCGCGCAATCAGGCGGGAGATGTAGTCGAGCTTCTGCGCATCCTGGTCGATAAAGCGGAAGGTCAGTTGCAGCCAGTCACTGTCCGGCTTGGGTTCGAAGGCGACGATGGCGTGCAGGTAGCCGTTGAGACGCGCCACCTCGGCGTTGTCGCCCTGTTCCAGGTCGAGCACGGCACTTTCCAGCACCTGAGGCAGGACCTCACCGCGACGCACCACCAGCAGCGCCTCCTTGATGCTCAGCGCCTTGATCACGCATTGCTGGGTGCCGCTGGACAGGCGCAACTGGCCCTGGCCACGGCCGCCAGTGGGTGCAGCGCCTGGCGCTTGGACCGGCGGGGCGTTGTTAAGCAGGCCTTTGCTTGGCGCAGACGCAGCCGCCGCAACGGGGGCTGCACGTACGGCTTCAGGCTTGCCACCGGTCAGGGCACTCAGGGAATCATTGCCGAAGGCCGAGTTCATCTTGGTCGGCGCGCTGGCGACCAGGGCGTCGAGGCGACCGACCTTGTGCAGGGCTTGCTTGACCTTGTTCAGCAGTTGCTCGTTGGTGAACGGTTTGCTGACGTAACCGGAAACCCCGGCCTGGATCGCCTGGACCACGTTCTCTTTGTCGCCACGGCTGGTCACCATCACAAACGGCATGGCCTTGAGGTGCGGTTGCTCACGGCACCAGGTCAACAGCTCCAGGCCGGACATCTCCGGCATTTCCCAGTCGCACAGCACCAGGTCGAAGCTCTCGCGCATCAGGATGGTCTGGGCCTTCTTGCCGTTTACCGCATCTTCAAGCTTGATCCCGGGGAAGTAGTTGCGCAGGCACTTCTTCACCAGGTCGCGGATAAACGAGGCGTCATCCACCACCAATACACTGACTTTACTCATCGACCCTTCATCCTATAAAAACTTCGGCACGCAAAACGCCTGACTAATGGCATTTTGCCAAAACTCTGTAGTCACGTTCGGACTTTCTTTTACCCGATTCGCAAAAAATTCAGGCGCCACAAACGAAAACGCCCGACCAGAGGCCGGGCGTTAATTTCTCGGGCAACCTTACTTATCGTCAGGTTCGCCCGGAACATTAGGGATTTGATCGGCTGAACCCTCAACTTCGGCCTTCATGCGCTTGAGACCCATGTGCCGTACGTCGGTACCGCGCACCAGATAGATCACCAGTTCCGAGATATTGCGCGCGTGATCACCGATCCGCTCCAGGGAGCGCAACACCCAGATGATGCTCAAGACCCGCGAGATAGAGCGCGGGTCTTCCATCATGTAGGTGGCCAGCTCACGCAGGGCGGTCTTGTATTCTCGGTCGATGACCTTGTCGTACTGCGCTACCGACAATGCCAGCTCGGCGTCAAAGCGCGCAAAGGCATCCAGGGCATCCCGTACCATGTTGCGCACCTGGTCGCCGATATGACGCACTTCGACATAACCGCGCGGCGCTTCACCCTCTTCGCACAGCTGGATGGCACGGCGGGCAATCTTGGTGGCTTCGTCGCCGATCCGCTCGAGGTCGATCACCGACTTGGAAATGCTGATGATCAGGCGCAGGTCGGATGCTGCCGGCTGGCGACGGGCGAGAATGCGCAGGCATTCTTCGTCGATGTTGCGTTCCATCTGGTTGATCTGGTCGTCGATCTCGCGCACTTGCTGGGCCAGGCCCGAGTCGGCCTCGATCAGCGCGGTCACGGCGTCGTTGACTTGCTTCTCCACCAGCCCGCCCATCGCCAGGAGGTGGCTGCGCACCTCCTCGAGCTCGGCGTTGAACTGCGCGGAGATGTGGTGGGTAAGGCCTTCTTTGCTAATCATGTTGGCGTCCTTGGAGCGTCCGGTAAGGTGCGGAGAACCGCAGCGTCAGTGCAATCAGAACCACAGCTTCCTAGCCGTAGCGACCGGTGATGTAGTCTTCGGTCTGCTTCTTCGCCGGATTGGTGAACAGGGTGTCGGTATCGCCGAACTCCACCAGCTTGCCCATGTACATGAACGCGGTGTAGTCGGAAACCCGCGCCGCCTGTTGCATGTTGTGGGTCACGATAACGATGGTGAACTTGGACTTGAGCTCGTAGATCAGTTCTTCGACTTTCAGCGTCGAGATCGGGTCGAGTGCCGAGCACGGTTCGTCGAGCAGCAGCACTTCCGGCTCCACGGCGATGGTGCGCGCGATCACCAGACGTTGCTGCTGTCCGCCGGACAGGCCGAGTGCCGACTCGTGCAGGCGGTCCTTGACCTCGTCCCACAGCGCCGCGCCTTTAAGGGCCCACTCAACGGCTTCGTCGAGGATGCGCTTCTTGTTGATGCCCTGGATGCGCAGGCCGTAGACCACGTTTTCGTAGATGGTCTTGGGGAACGGGTTAGGCTTCTGGAACACCATGCCCACACGGCGACGCAGTTCGGCCACGTCTTCGCCCTTGCGGTAGATGTTGGTGCCGTAGAGGTTGATGGCCCCGTCCACGCGGCAACCGTCCACCAGGTCGTTCATGCGGTTGAAGGTACGCAGCAGCGTGGACTTGCCGCAGCCCGACGGGCCGATAAAGGCGGTCACGCGCTGCTTGGGGATGTTCATGCTGACGTCGAACAGTGCCTGCTTGTCACCGTAGTACAGGCTCAGGCCCGGTACTTCGATGGCCACGGTTTCCTGGGCCAGGCTCAGGCTCTGTTTGTCGCGACCCAGGGCAGACATGTTGATGCCGTGGGAATGGGTGTCGTGTTGCATGGTCTCACTCCGTTCGTAGCTGCACGCTTTTAGCTGCAAGCCGCAAGATTTGAGCAAAAGCGGCTTGTAGCTTGCCGCTTGTGGCGAATAGCTTTAGCTGTCCAGCGCCTTGTACTTCTCGCGCAGGTGGTTACGAATCCACACCGCCGACAGGTTGAGCGTGGCGATCACCAGCACCAGCAGCAAGGCGGTGGCGTACACCAGCGGCCGTGCGGCCTCAACGTTAGGGCTCTGAAAGCCGACGTCATAGATATGGAAGCCCAGGTGCATGATCTTCTGGTCCAGGTGCAGGTACGGGTAGTTGCCGTCCAGCGGCAGCGACGGGGCGAGTTTCACCACGCCGACCAGCATCAGCGGCGCCACTTCACCGGCGGCGCGGGCCACGGCGAGGATCATGCCGGTCATCATCGCCGGGCTGGCCATCGGCAGCACGATCTTCCACAGCGTTTCCGCCTTGGTCGCGCCCAGCGCCAGGGAGCCTTCACGCACCGTACGCGGAATCCGTGCCAGGCCTTCTTCGGTGGCCACGATCACCACCGGTACCGCCAGCAGCGCCAGGGTCAGCGAGGCCCAGAGCAGGCCCGGTGTACCGAAGGTCGGTGCCGGCAGCGCTTCGGCGAAGAACAGACGGTCGACCGAGCCACCCAATACATACACGAAGAAACCCAGGCCGAACACGCCGTAGACGATGGCCGGTACACCCGCCAGGTTGTTCACGGCGATGCGGATGATGCGCGTCAGGGTGTTCTGCTTGGCGTATTCACGCAGGTACACCGCCGCCAGCACGCCGAACGGGGTCACGATCATCGCCATGATCAGGGTCATCATCACGGTGCCGAAGATCGCCGGGAAGATCCCGCCTTCGGTGTTGGCCTCCCGCGGGTCATCACTGAGGAATTCCCACACCTTGCTGACATAGAAACCGATCTTGGTCACGGTCCCCATGGCGTTCGGCTGGTAGGCGTGCACCACCTTGCCGATGCCGATTTCAATTTCCTTGCCGTTGCCATCGCGAGCGGTCAAGGCGTCACGGTTGAACTGGGCGTGCAGGTCGGCCAGGCGCGCTTCGATGTCCTGGTAGCGAGCGTTCAGCTCGGCGCGGTCGGCATCCATGTCGGCCTGGGCGGCCGCGTCGAGCTTGCCTTCCAGCTCCAGTTTGCGGCCATGCAGGCGGATGCGCTCGAGGCCGGCGTTGATCGCGCCGATGTCGGACTTCTCCAGGGTCTTGAGCTGGGCCGCTAGCTTGTTCACGCGGTCCACGCGGGCTTGCAGCTCCGGCCACGCGGCCTCGCCTTCAGCGATGACCTTGCCATCCTGCTTGACGTTGACCAGAGTGCCGTAGAAGTTGCCCCACTCACGACGTTCGATGGTCATCAGGTTCTTCGGCGTGCTCTGGTCCTTCAACCATTCGCCGACAATCCAGGTGAAGTCGTTGCCGTTCAGATCGCGGTTGCCGACCTTGATCAGCTCGCGGGTCATGAACTCCGGGCCCGCATCGGGCACCGGCAGGCCCGCGCTTTTCAGGCGCTCGCGCGGCACTTCTTCTTTCTGCACCACTTCGCCGATGACGATATGGTTTTCCTGGCCCGGCACGTTGTAGTTGGCCTGGATCAGGTCGGCCGGCCAGAAGTGGCCCAGGCCACGCACGGCAATCACGGCCAGCAAACCAATGGTCATGATGACCGCGATGGACACCGCGCCACCGCTGATCCAGACGCCCGGAGCGCCGCTCTTGAACCATCCATTCAGGGAGTTCTGTTTCACAGACTTCTACCTTTCTTAAAGCGACGAGTATTTCTTGCGCAGACGCTGACGAATCAGCTCGGCGAGGGTGTTCATGATGAAGGTGAACAGCAGCAGCACCAGCGCCGAGAGGAACAACACGCGGTAGTGACTGCCGCCGACTTCCGACTCGGGCATTTCCACCGCGACGTTGGCCGCCAGGGTGCGCAGGCCTTCGAACAGGTTCATCTCCATCACCGGCGTGTTACCGGTGGCCATCAGCACGATCATGGTCTCGCCCACGGCGCGGCCCATGCCGATCATCAGCGCCGAGAAGATGCCCGGGCTGGCGGTCAGGATCACTACGCGGGTCATGGTCTGCCACGGCGTGGCGCCCAGGGCCAGGGAACCCAGGGTCAGGCCGCGCGGTACGCTGAACACGGCGTCTTCGGCGATGGAGTAGATGTTCGGGATCACCGCAAAGCCCATGGCCAAGCCGACCACCAGGGCGTTGCGCTGGTCGTAGGTAATGCCCAGGTCGTGGGAGATCCACATGCGCATGTCGCCGCCGAAGAACCAGGTTTCCAGGTACGGGCTCATGTACAGCGAGAGCCAGCCCACGAACAGGATCACCGGGATCAGGATTGCGCTTTCCCAACCGTCGGGAACCCGCAGGCGAATCGACTCGGGCAGGCGACTGAAGACAAACCCGGCCACCAGGATGCCAATCGGCAACAGCATCAGCAGGCTGAAGATCCCCGGCAGATGCCCTTCGACATACGGCGCCAGGAACAGGCCGGCGAAGAAGCCGAGGATCACCGTCGGCATGGCTTCCATCAGTTCGATCACCGGCTTGACCTTGCGGCGCAGGCTCGGGGCCATGAAGTAAGCGGTGTAGATCGCCGCGGCAACGGCCAGTGGCGCCGCCAGCAGCATGGCGTAGAACGCCGCCTTCAGGGTACCGAAGGTCAATGGCGCCAGGCTCATCTTGGGTTCGAAGTCGGTGTTGGCGGCGGTCGATTGCCAGACGTACTTAGGTTCGTCGTAGTTTTCGTACCAGACCTTGCTCCACAACGCGCTCCAGGACACTTCCGGGTGCGGGTTGTCCAGCAGCAGCGGCTGCAGCTTGCCGCCGGCTTCGACGATCACGCGGTTGGCGCGCGGCGACATACCAAACACGCCCTGGCCGTCGACCACCGGATCCACCAGCAGGGTGCGGTGGGCGGTGCTGTGGAACACGCCGAACTTGCCGGAAGCGTCGAGGGCGGTAAAGCCTTTGCGCCGCTCTTCGGCGGTGATTTCCACGATGGGCGCGGTGCCCATCTGGAAGGTACGGATCTGCTTGAAGCGCTGCTCGCCATCCGGGTCACGGGCCATGAACCACTGGGCCAGGCCGCCTTTGGAGTTACCGACGATCAGCGAGATGCCGCCCACCAACTGGGTGCTGGCGGTGACTTCGGCAGTGCCATCTTCCAGTAATTTGTAGCGACCGTTGAGGCTCTTGTCGCGCAGGCTGAACACATCCGCCAGGGCGCGGCCGTTGATCACGTACAGCCATTGCTGGCGCGGATCGATGAAGATCGCCTTCACCGGCTCGGTCATTTGCGGCAGCTCGACACGCTTCTGCTCGCTGGTGACTTCACCGGTCATCATGTTTTCTTCGCGGCTCAGGGTCAGCACGTTCAAGTGCGAACCGGCCGAGCCTGCCACCACCAGCGACGAATCGGTGGCGTTGAGGGCGACATGCTCCAACGGGCGGCCGGCATCGTCGAGCACGATCGGCGTTTCACCGTAGGGGTATTCAATCGCAGGCGTGATGGTCTTCTTGCCGTCCGGGTACGACACCTTATAGGTGTGACGGAACACCAGGGACTGGCCATTGGACAAACCGAGGATCACCAGCGGGCTGCCCGGCTGGTCTTCACCGATGGAAGCCACGCTCACGCCGGGCGCAAGCGGCAGGTCGACACGCTTGAGTTCGGCACCGCTCGTGACGTCAAAGAACAGCGCCTGGCCCTTGTCGGAAACCCGCATGGCGACCTGGTTCTGCTCTTCCAGGGAGATCAACAACGGCTTGCCGGCGTCCTGCATCCAGGCGGGCGTCAGTGCGTCTTCCTTGGTCAGCGAGGCGCCTTGGAACAGTGGCGCGACCACGTAGGCGAGGAAAAAGAAAATCAGGGTGATCGCACCCAGAACGGCGAGGCCGCCCACCAGCACATACCAACGGGTCAGGCGATCCTTGAGCGCGCGAATACGGCGCTTGCGTTGCAGCTCAGGCGTATTGAAATCAATGCGCTTGGGGGGAGAAGTTGTCGTCATGGTGGAATTGGCCAGATCATTCATGCGCACACCCTAGCGATCCTGTATGACAGAAAGATGACAGTGCAGTGACGCAACAAATCCGCCGCGAAGCAGGGCTGGCAGCGGACTAGAAAATTCGGATGCGGGGCCGGTATTCCGGCCCCGCAGAGGCAATCAGTTGCCTTCTTTCAGACCCAGGTCAGCCAGGGCCTTGGCGGCAACCTTGGCTGGCAGTGGGATGTAGCCGTCCTTGACGACAACTTCCTGGCCCTGTTTGGACAGAACCAGTTTCACGAACTCGGCTTCCAGCGGGGCCAGAGGCTTGTTCGGGGCTTTGTTGACGTAAACGTAGAGGAAACGCGACAGCGGGTATTTGCCGTTCAGGGCGTTTTCTTCGCTGTCTTCGATGAAGTCAGTGCTGCCTTTCTTGGCCAGGGCCACGGTCTTCACACTGGCGGTCTTGTAGCCGATGCCCGAGTAACCGATGCCGTTCAGCGAAGAGCTGATCGACTGCACGACCGAAGCCGAGCCGGGTTGTTCGTTCACGTTAGGCTTGTAGTCGCCTTTGCACAGGGCTTCTTCCTTGAAGTAGCCGTAGGTGCCGGATACCGAGTTACGGCCGAACAGTTGCACTGGCTTGTTGGCCAGGTCGCCGGTCACACCCAGGTCACCCCAGGTTTTCACATCGGCTTTGCCACCACACAGGCGAGTCGAGGAGAAGATCGCGTCGACTTGTTCCATGGTCAGGTGCTGGATCGGGTTGTCCTTGTGCACGAACACGGCCAGGGCATCCACGGCAACCGGGATAGCGGTTGGCTTGTAGCCGTACTTCTGCTCGAAGGCCGCCAGTTCGGTGTCCTTCATCTTGCGGCTCATCGGGCCCAGGTTGGAGGTGCCTTCAGTCAGCGCAGGTGGCGCGGTGGCGGAGCCGGCAGCTTGAATCTGGATGTTGACGTTCGGGTATTCCTTTTTGTAACCCTCGGCCCACAGGGTCATCAGGTTGGCCAGGGTATCGGAACCGACGCTGGACAAGTTGCCCGACACACCAGTGGTCTTGACGTAAGCCGGGATTGCCGGATCAACACCTGCGGCCACCGCGTTGGCGGTCGCAACGCCAGCAGCGACAAAAGTCATTGCCGCCATCAAACGTTTCAGTTTCATGCCTTGCTCCTAGCAGATAGGGATAGTTGGATCGGGGCCAAGTATCGAGAGGCCGTGTGAACACTCTATGTCTGAAATATGACAATTGGATGAAAGGCCAGCATTGGAGATCACACAACAAAAGGAGAGAAGGTCGGGACGTACGAGGAGGTTAGAGCGACTAAGCGACTTCTTGGAAACAAGCTGTAATTGTTATAAAACGCAAGGCATGTGGCGAGGGAGCTTGCTCCCTCGCCACATGGTTACCGGTAAAAGCGCTAAACGGGGTTACCGCCCGCGCTTCCACAGATACCCACCCACCACCATCCCCATCACACACAGGACAGCCACGTAGTAAGCCGGGCCCATCGGGCTTTCCTTCATCAGCAGCGACACCGCCAGCGGCGTCAGCCCGCCGAACACGGCGTAGGCCACGTTGTAGGAAAACGACAGGCCACTGAAGCGCACCACGGGCGGGAAGGCTTTCACCATCACGTAAGGCACCACGCCAATGGTGCCGACGAACAGGCCGGTCAAGGCGTACAGCGGGAACAGCCAGTCCGGGTGGGTCATGAGGCTGTGGTACAGCGTCCAGGAGGTCGCCAGCAGCAATGCGCAACCGCTTACCAGTACACGCCCGGCACCAAAACGGTCAGCCAGGGCGCCGGAGGCAATGCAGCCAAGGCTCAAAGTCACGATGGCCAGGCTATTGGCTTGCAGCGCAACAGTCGGGCTGAAGTGGTAGATGGTCTGCAACACGGTCGGGGTCATCAGGATGACCACCACGACGCCGGCCGACAACAGCCAGGTCAGCAGCATCGACAATACGATGGCACCACGGTGGTCGCGCAGCACGGCACGCAATGGCAGCTCGGCGGCCAGGGTCTTGCGTTGCTGCATCTCGGCGAAGATCGGCGTTTCATGCAGCCAGCGGCGCAGGTACACCGACAGCAGGCCGAACACGCCACCGAGCAGGAAAGGAATGCGCCAGGCGTAATCCGAGACCTGCTCCGGGCTGTAAATAGTGTTGATGGCAGTGGCCACCAGCGAACCCAGCAGGATACCGGCGGTCAGGCCGCTGGTCAGGGTGCCGCAGGCGTAACCAATGTGGCGCGGCGGTACGTGTTCGGACACGAACACCCAGGCGCCCGGGACTTCGCCGCCAATCGCTGCGCCCTGGATGATGCGCATCAACAGCAACAGGACCGGCGCCCACAGGCCGATCTGCGCGTAGGTCGGCAGCAGGCCCATGATCAGGGTCGGCACCGCCATCATGAAGATGCTCAGGGTGAACATCTTCTTGCGGCCCAGCAGGTCACCGAAGTGCGCCATGATGATGCCGCCCAGCGGGCGTGCCAGGTAACCGGCGGCGAAGATGCCGAAGGTCTGCATCATGCGCAGCCATTCGGGCATATCGACAGGGAAGAACAGTTTTCCGACCACGGTGGCGAAAAACACGAAAATGATGAAGTCATAAAACTCCAGCGCCCCGCCCAAGGCAGACAGCGACAGGGTTTTGTAGTCGTTGCGGGTCAGCGGGCGCGACGGTTGCGCACTGCTTGCGGGCACGGAGGACATGGCAAGGCTTCTCTTATAGTAGTCAGCTTGATAAGGACGGCACGCCCGGGACTGGCGGCGGGTCTGGCAAGATAGCAAATCGCTTGTAAAAGCACAGCGCCAGGAGAACAGTTGCGCGCAAAAGCCGCGATACAGCGGCTATTTACCGACCAAATGAGCGTCGGGAGGTCGTCGTGGCGCCAGGGTCTCGATATACTCGGCCCTTGCAAGCGCAAGAACCCCAGGCTTGAGGGGCTGCTGCGCCAAAACGCCGTTGGGTGCCATCCAGCCGATTTGGCAGAGTTTCCCTTTAGCACGCCTTACGAGAAACGTATCGAACGGAGTATGTTTGTGCTGAAACGTTTTTCTAACAGTCGGCTATCCACCTTGCTCCACCTATAAAAGCGTCACGGGTCAGAGGCCCCCCGGCATGATCGAACTCGAACAAGAAGATCCTATCCCGCAAGGCGATCTCGCCCTGCAAATCACCGCGCTCCCGCGTGAAACCAACGGTTTTGGCGATATTTTCGGCGGCTGGCTGGTCGCGCAGATGGACCTCGCCGGTACCGCCATGGCCAGCAAGGTCGCGGGCGGGCGTGTGGCCACCGTGGCCATTGACCGCATGGCGTTCCTGGTGCCGGTGGCAGTGGGCGCGCAATTGTCCTTCTATACCCAGGCCCTGGAAATCGGCCGCAGCTCGATCCAGATGATGGTCGAAGTGTGGAGCGACGACCCGCTGTCCAGCGAATGGCGCAAGGTCACCGAGGCGGTGTTTGTGTTCGTCGCTATCGATGGCAGCGGCCGCACACGCTCGGTGCCATCGCGCGCGCGTTAAACCTCGCGGGGTTTTGACGGTCAATTGCCCCATTGCCTGCCATTGAGAGTGCCTGTTATGCCTACGCCCCACGTTGAGACCGTGAAAGTCGACGAACTGGACTGCTGGCGCATCCGCCATAACGGCGCCGAACTGATGATCGCCCAGCAGGGCGCGCATATCTTCAGTTACGGCCGCGAAGGCGAGCAGCCGCTGATCTGGCCGAACCCTGAGGCGGTGTTCAAGAAGGGCAAGGGCATTCGTACCGGCGTCCCGGTGTGCTGGCCCTGGTTTGGGGTGTTCGACCGCAACCCGCCCAGCGTAAAGGCGATGCGCCAAAGTGATCAGCCTGCGGGCGCTCACGGTTTCGTGCGTACCGCGACCTGGGCATTGGCCGGGACCACCCTTGAAGGTGAAGCGCTGCGGGTGGACCTGCAACTACCGGTTCCTGCAGGCGGCTTCCCCGGCTGGCCCCATCAGGTCGACCTGAGCCTGAGCCTGCTGCTGGACAACCAACTGCACATCCGCCTGACCAGCCACAACCGTGGCAACGACACTGTCACGCTCAGCCAGGCGCTGCACACCTATTTCGCCGTGAGCGACGTACGCAACGTGCAGGTCGAAGGCCTGGACGGCTCGGTATACATCGATACCGCCGATGGCTGGAGCGAGAAAACCCAGTCCGGCCTGCTGCACTTCACTGCCGAGACCGACCGCATCTACCTCGATACGCCCCCGTCGCTGAGCATCCTCGATCAGGACTGGCAGCGTCGCATCCAGCTCACCAGCCAAGGCTCGAAATCCACCGTGATCTGGAACCCCTGGACCGAACGCGCCAAAGCCTTCGACGACATGGCCGATGATGGCTGGCAGGGCATGCTGTGCATCGAGACGGCGAATGTGCTGGATGATGTGGTGAGCCTGGCCCCAGGTGAAAGCCACACGCTGGGCGTGAGCATCACCGCTATCGCCCTGTAAACCCAATCGAAAATGTGGGAGGGGCACACCGCCCCCCACATTGGGTTCAGCGTAAGCTTATAGATCGGATTCCTTTACGACCCGCACCTTGCCCGCATCCAGCGCATAGGCGGCGTCGGCCAAATCGTTATTCACCGTCTCCACCTTCAACGTGCCGGTCACCCACAGCGGCGTGTAGATATCATCCAGCTTCAAACCCTTGGGATAACGCACCAGCACCAACTGGTTAGGCGGCGGTGGCGGCACGTGGATGCAGGCGCCCGGGTATGGCACCAGGAAGAACAGGGTGCTGCGGCCTTTGGCGTCGGTTTCCAACGGCACCGGGTAGCCGCCGATGCGGATGTTCCTGCCGTTCATGGCAGCCACGGTCTTGGTCGAATACATCACCGCCGGCAAGCCTTTGCTCTGCTTCAGGCCACCTTTGTCGGTGAACGTGCCTTGGGCTTCGGGGGAGTTGTGGTCGATCTCGGGCATGGCCTCGAGGGCCTTCTGGTCCGACAGCGGCATCAGGTCGAGCCAGTCGGTTTCCGGCAATTCACCGGCGTGGGCCAGGCCAGAGCCCAGCAGAAGGAGAGTCAACAGGAGACGGCGCATGGAGAGGCTCGGCAAGTACAAGTGGCGAGCATTCTAGCCCTCTGCGCCTGCGCAGCGCAGAGGACTTTGTCGGCTGATTACTTCTTTTTGATCAGGCCGTAGAGCACCAGCAGCACAATGGCGCCGACCAGTGCGCCGATAAAGCCTGCGCCTTGACCCGCCTGGTAGATACCCAGTGCCTGGCCACCGTAGGTCGCGGCCAGGGAACCGGCGATACCCAGCAGGATGGTCATGATCCAGCCCATGCTGTCGTCGCCGGGCTTGAGGAAACGCGCCAACAGGCCGACGATCAAGCCGATAAAGATGGTTCCGATGATACCCATGGCATTTCCCTCTGAATGAAGTGAGCTATGCCAAAGCCTAGACAGGCTTTGGCATCCTGCAATCAGAGGACGGCGATAACCAATGGTTCCCGCCGATCCCCGGGTTATTGCTCGGCGATCAGCGCTTCGACCTTGAGGATCTGCGCTTGCAGCGTTGCGCGGTCCTTGCAGCGCAGGTTGGCGTGGCCGACCTTGCGCCCGGCCTTGAAGGCCTTGCCGTAGTGATGCAGGTGGCAGTCTTGGATGGCGATCACGCGCTCCACCGGCGGTACCACGCCGATAAAGTTGAGCATCGCGCTCTCACCGACCTTGGCCGTGGAGCCCAATGGCAAGCCCGCGACAGCGCGCAGGTGGTTTTCGAACTGGCTGCACTCGGCGCCTTCGGTGGTCCAGTGCCCGGAGTTATGCACACGCGGGGCGATTTCGTTGGCCTTGAGGCCGCCGTCGACTTCAAAGAACTCGAACGCCATCACACCGACGTAATCCAGCTGCTTGAGCACGCGGCTGGAATAGTCTTCGGCCAGGGCCTGCAACGGGTGATCGGTGCTGGCCACGGACAGCTTGAGGATGCCGCTGTCGTGGGTGTTGTGCACCAACGGGTAGAAGCGGGTCTCACCATCCCGGGCACGCACGGCGATCAACGAGACTTCGCCGGTGAACGGCACGAAGCCTTCCAGCAGGCAGGCGACGCTGCCCAGTTCGGCGAAGGTGCCGACCACATCGGCGGCGGTGCGCAGGACTTTCTGGCCCTTGCCGTCGTAGCCCAGGGTGCGGGTTTTGAGCACGGCTGGCAGGCCAATGCTGGCGACGGCGGCGTCCAGGTCCGCCTGGGACTGGATATCGGCGAAGGCTGGGGTCGGAATGCCGAGGTCCTTGAACATGCTCTTCTCGAACCAGCGGTCACGGGCAATGCGCAAGGCTTCGGCGCTCGGGTACACCGGTACGAACTGCGACAGGAAGGCCACGGTTTCGGCCGGGACGCTTTCAAACTCGAACGTCACCAGGTCGACTTCGTCGGCCAGTTGGCGCAGGTGGTCCGGGTCGCTGTAGTCAGCGCGCAGGTGTTCACCCAAGGCTGCCGCACAGGCGTCCGGCGCAGGATCCAGGAAAGCGAAGTTCATCCCCAGCGGGGTGCCCGCCAAGGCCAGCATACGGCCCAGTTGGCCGCCACCGATTACACCGATTTTCATCGTCAACACCCTCAGGCGATACGTGGGTCTGGATTGTCCAGCACGCTGTCTGTCTGCTCGGCGCGGAATTTCTTCAGCACCGCGTGGAACTGCGGGTGCTTGGCGCCCAGGATGCTGGCGGACAGCAGGGCTGCGTTGATCGCGCCGGCCTTGCCGATCGCCAGGGTGGCCACCGGGATACCGGCCGGCATCTGCACGATGGACAACAGCGAATCCACGCCCGAGAGCATTGCCGACTGCACCGGTACGCCAAGCACCGGCAGGTGGGTCTTGGCCGCACACATGCCCGGCAGGTGTGCGGCACCACCGGCACCGGCAATGATCACCTCGATGCCACGGGATTCTGCTTCATCGGCATACTGGAACAGCAAATCCGGGGTGCGGTGGGCAGAGACCACTTTCACTTCATACGGAATGCCGAGTTTTTCCAGCATATCGGCGGTGTGGCTAAGGGTGGACCAATCGGACTTGGAGCCCATGATCACGCCAACCAATGCACTCATCGTCGTGCCTCTTCTCTCTGGGCGCCCGCAGGCGCGTCAAAAAACAACAAGCCACGCGGGAAATCCGGCGTGGCTTGTTGTACGAAATGTGGCCGGTTGGACCGGCCGAAGGCCGCGCAGTATACCGTAATAATCCAGATAAACAGCCCCTGGGATGACCATCTGTCTAGCGGGGCAAAGTGGCGGTTTTATTGACTTTCAAGTCAGCCAAATCACCACAAGCCCCCTCCCACATTTACTCTGCACTCGGCCCGAGATTAGGCTCAGGTACTTTGCGCCGCGCCACCTTCCAACTTGCGCCACAACAACCGCACATTCGCCTTGCGCACCAGCGCGCAGCGATACAGACGAATTTCCAGCGGCACATGCCATTGCGGCCCGCCGCACACCACCAACTCACCGCGGGCCAGTTCGGCACGCACGCTCAGTTGCGGCACCCAGGCGATGCCCAGGCCTTCCAGGGCCATGCTTTTGAGGCTGTCGGCCATGGCGGTTTCGTACACCGTGGTAAAGCGCAGCGCGCGCTGGCGCAGCAACAGGTGCACCGAACGGCCGAGGAACGCCCCGGCGCTGTAGGCCAGCAACGGCACACTGCCCTCGCCTTCGAGGTCGAACAGCGGCTTGCCGTCGGCGTCGGCGGCGCATACCGGGAGCATTTCGGTGTTGCCCAGGTGCAGTGAGGGGAAGATTTCGGCGTCCATTTGCATCGCCGCATCCGGGTCGTAGAACGCCAGCATCAGGTCGCAGCCGCCTTCGCGCAGGGCATGCACCGCATCGCCGACGTTGGTGGCCACCAGCCGCGTGGCGATGTTCAGGCCGTCGTTGCGCAGTTGCGCGATCCAGCGCGGAAAGAAACCCAACGCCAGGGAGTGGGCCGCGGCCACCTGCATGACTTCGCCCTGCCCGCCTTCCAGGTGATGCAAATGGCGCAGCACTTCGCCGAGCTGCTCGACCACGGTACGCGCGGTGACCAGGAACAACTGCCCCGCCGCCGTCAGCTCAACCGGCGTGCGCGAGCGGTTGACCAGGGTCAGGCCCAATGCGGCCTCAAGGCTGCGGATACGTCGGCTGAACGCCGGCTGGGTGACAAAGCGCCGCTCCGCCGCCTGGGAAAAGCTGCGAGTCGCCGCCAGGGCGCTGAAGTCTTCCAGCCATTTGCTCTCAAGGTTCATCACTGCCTCCCACGGATACGCACCATTTTGGCACACACGCCCGCCATGATAGCCGGGTCACACTCACATTATGCCGTTTATGCATAGGCCAGTGTTTAACAGCATTGGCCCAAAATTTCCTACAGGCCTAGCATTCGCAGCGTTCCGGCCTGTTCCGGGTCCATATCGAGATGATTTCCGTCATGTCCTCCGCTGCATCATTCCGCACAGAAAAAGACCTGCTTGGCGTACTCGAAGTACCTGCCCAAGCGTATTACGGCATCCAGACCCTGCGAGCGGTGAATAACTTCCGCCTCTCGGGCGTTCCGATTTCGCATTACCCGAAATTGGTGGTCGGCCTGGCAATGGTCAAGCAAGCGGCGGCTGACGCCAACCGCGAGCTGGGCCAGCTCAGCGAAGCCAAGCACGCGGCCATCAGCGAAGCCTGTGCCCGCCTGATCCGCGGCGATTTCCACGAAGAATTCGTGGTGGACATGATTCAAGGCGGCGCCGGCACTTCAACCAACATGAATGCCAACGAAGTCATCGCCAACATCGCGTTGGAGGCCATGGGCCACAACAAGGGCGAATACCAGTACCTGCACCCCAACAACGACGTGAACATGGCGCAGTCGACCAACGACGCCTACCCGACCGCGATCCGCCTGGGCCTGCTGCTGGGCCACGACGCGCTGCTGGCCAGCCTCGACAGCCTGATCCAGGCGTTCGCCGCCAAGGGCGTCGAATTCAGCCACGTGCTGAAAATGGGCCGCACCCAATTGCAGGACGCCGTGCCGATGACCCTCGGCCAGGAATTCCGCGCCTTCGCCACCACCCTCGGTGAAGACCTGGCCCGCCTGAAAACCCTGGCGCCAGAACTGCTGACCGAAGTGAACCTGGGCGGCACCGCCATCGGTACCGGCATCAACGCCGACCCGCGCTACCAGGCCCTGGCCGTACAACGCCTGGCCGTTATCAGCGGCCAGCCAGTGGTCCCGGCTGCCGACCTGATCGAAGCCACCTCCGACATGGGCGCCTTCGTACTGTTCTCCGGCATGCTCAAGCGTACCGCGGTGAAACTGTCGAAGATCTGCAACGACCTGCGCCTGCTGTCCAGCGGCCCACGTACCGGCATCAACGAGATCAACCTGCCGGCGCGCCAGCCAGGCAGCTCGATCATGCCCGGCAAGGTCAACCCGGTGATCCCGGAAGCCGTCAACCAAGTCGCGTTTCAAGTCATCGGCAACGACCTGGCCCTGACGATGGCGGCCGAAGGCGGCCAGCTGCAACTGAACGTGATGGAGCCGCTGATCGCCTTCAAGATCTTCGACTCGATCCGCCTGCTGCAACGCGCCATGGACATGCTGCGCGAGCACTGCATCGTCGGCATCACCGCCAACGAAGCCCGCTGCCGCGAACTGGTGGAACACTCCATCGGCCTGGTCACCGCGCTGAACCCGTACATCGGCTATGAAAACGCCACCCGCATTGCGCGTATCGCCCTCGAAAGCGGCCGCGGCGTGCTGGAACTGGTGCGCGAAGAAGGCTTGCTCGACGACGCCATGCTCGACGACATCCTGCGCCCCGAAAACATGATTGCCCCACGCCTGGTCCCGTTGAAGGCCTAAGCGTTTGTTGCACCGCTCACCAGGTTGAGGGACTAGACACCTCTCACCTTTTGAGGGCCTGAAGGCTCGTTCTTCAGGCCCTTTTTTTTGCTTGTAGGAGCGAGCTTGCTCGCGAAAAACGCAAGGAGACCGCAACCGTCCAGACAGCCAACTTCATCGTTCACGACCTTCGCGAGCAAGCTCGCTCCTACAAACCTTTAATCAGCCCGAGCAGACGGATCACGTTCGCCTAGGTATAGTGCCGCCCCTCTTCGCGTCTGCGGCCGTCGGTAACGAGCCCGGATACACGCGATAGCGCATGAATAACAACACCCGCAAAAGGATTGGGGTCGAACCGTCGCGCACTGCCTGGTGCTATGCGAGGGGTAGGACCGTCCTGCGTTTGCCATTAGAAAAATCAGCGAGGAACACTCCATGCTCGAAGTCATCAACGACTTCCTCTCAGGGAAAGTACTGATCGTGCTCATTGTCGGGCTCGGCGGTTATTTCACGATCCGCTCGCGTTTCGTTCAATTGCGTCACTTTTTCCACATGTTTTCGGTGTTTCGCGACAGCCTGAAAAACAGCTCCGACCAACTCAGCTCGTTCCAGGCGCTGATGCTCAGCCTGGCCGGCCGCGTCGGTGCCGGTAACATCGCCGGTGTCGGCATTGCCGTGACCCTGGGTGGTCCCGGTGCCGTGTTCTGGATGTGGGTCACCGCGCTGGTGGGCATGTCTTCGAGCTTTATCGAGTGCTCCCTCGGCCAGCTCTATAAGCGCACCGACGCTGAAGGCACCTACCGTGGCGGCCCGGCCTATTACATCCAGCACGGCCTGCACAAGCGCTGGCTGGGGATGGTCATGGCGTTCCTGCTGCTGGTGACCTTCGGCTTTGCCTTCAACGGCCTGCAAGCCCACGCCGTGACCCACTCGCTGAACAACGCGTTTGGCCTGGACACCACCTACACCGGCCTGGCCCTGGCGGTATTGCTGGGCCTGGTGTTCATCGGCGGGATCAAGCGCATCGCCTCGATCGCCGACCTGCTGGTGCCAGTCAAGACCCTGGTCTACATCGCCGTGACCCTGTATGTGATCGTGCTGCAATTCGACCACGTACCGGCCATGCTCGCGACCATCGTCAAAAGCGCCTTCGGCCTCGACCAAGCCTTCGGTGGCCTGGTGGGCAGCGCGATCATCATGGGCGTCAAGCGCGGCGTGTTCGCCAACGAAGCCGGCTTGGGCAGTGCGCCGAACGTGGCGGCGGTAGCGTCGGTTGAACACCCGATCGCCCAAGGCGTGGTCCAGGCGTTCAGCGTGTTCCTCGACACCTTCGTGATCTGCACCTGCACCGCGTTGCTGATCCTGCTCTCCGGTTTCTACACCCCAGGCTTCGAAGGCGACGGCATTGCCCTGACCCAGAACTCCCTGGCCGCTGTGGTGGGTGACTGGGGCCGCATGTTTATCTCGGTGGCCCTGGCGTTGTTCGTGTTTACCTCGATCATGTACAACTACTACCTGGGCGAGAGCAACCTGCGCTTCCTGGTGGGCAACAACCGCAAGGTGCTGATGGGTTATCGCGCGCTGGTGCTGGTGCTGATTTTCTGGGGTTCGATCGAGAACCTGAGCACCGTGTTCGCCTTCGCCGACATCACCATGACCCTGCTGGCGTTCGTCAACCTGTTCGCCCTGGCGTTCCTCTTCAAGATTGCCATGCGCATCCTGAACGACTACGACAACCAGCGCGCGGCAGGCATCAAGACCCCGGTGTTCGACTCCAGCCAGTTCCCAGACCTGGACCTGGACCGCAAGGCCTGGCCGGCCAACCCGGCAAAACCGGACGTTGCCGCATCGGCAGAACTGAACGCTCAAGTGCAACGCTGAGCGTAGACAGATGACACGCCGCCCGGCCTTGGGCATGCTCTGGGCCCGGCGGCGTTTTTCGTTCAGGAGAATCTTCGATGTCCCCAGCCAATAACCTCATGGTGCTCTACACCGGTGGCACCATCGGCATGCAGGCCAGCGCCAATGGCCTGGCGCCCGCATCCGGTTTTGAAGCGCGCATGCGCGAACAGCTCGCCAACGTGTCAGTACCCGCCTGGCGCTTCCGGGAAATGTCCCCGCTGATCGACAGCGCCAACATGACCCCCGCCTACTGGCAGCGCCTGCGCACCGCCGTGGTCGAGGCCGTGGATGACGGTTGCGATGCCGTGCTGATCCTGCACGGCACCGACACCCTGGCCTACAGCGCGGCGGCGATGAGCTTCCAGCTGTTGGGCTTGCCGGCGCCGGTGGTGTTCACCGGCTCGATGTTGCCTGCCGGCGTCCCCGACAGCGATGCCTGGGAAAACGTCAGCGGAGCCCTGCTGGCGTTGGGCGAGGGCCTGGCGCCCGGCGTGCACCTGTACTTCCACGGCGCGCTGATGGCCCCGACCCGCTGCGCGAAGATCCGCAGCTTTGGTCGCCATCCGTTCGCCGCGCTGCAGCGCAACGGCGGTGTGGCCCAAGCCGAAGCGCTGCCCGCCGCGCTGGATTACCGCCAGCCGAAGGCCCTGGCCAATGTCGGCGTATTGCCGCTGGTACCGGGCATCGCCGCAGCACAATTGGACGCACTGCTCGGCAGTGGCATCCAGGCACTGGTGCTTGAATGCTTCGGCAGCGGCACCGGGCCCAGCGATAACCCTGAGTTTCTTGCCAGCCTCCAGCGCGCCGAAGAAAACAGCATCGTGGTCGTGGCAATCACCCAATGCCATGAAGGCGGCGTGGAACTGGATGTGTACGAAGCCGGCAGCCGCCTGCGCGGCGTGGGCGTGTTGTCAGGTGGCGGCATGACCCGTGAAGCGGTATTCGGCAAGCTCAACGCGTTGCTCGGGGCCGGGCTGTCCATCGCCGAAGTCCGGCGACTGGTAGAGCTGGACCTGTGCGGCGAACTGAGCTGACCCCACCGCCGCACTGTAGATAGTCACCCCCTTCCCTGGCTGGCCGGCCCCTAGCATGGAACACCCGAGCGAACACCTCGGGCCGTTCCCATCAACCGGCAAGACAGGGATGCCCCATGACCACGCCCATCTCAATCGCTTCACAACAGCCACTGGAATTGCTCACCCAACTGTTAACAGGCCCGTCGTTCAGGGAAGTGGCGGCGGTGTTGTTGCGCCAGGCGCTGCAGGCCCGCTACCCCACACTGGCAATCGACCCCGATATCTGCCTGATCGGCACCCCCGGCTGGGACATCATCGACGAACAGGCCTGCGCCACTACCACCGCCTACGGCACACTGAGCGACAGCCTGACCGATCAGGCCGTGCTCGGCGAACCGACCCTGTACATCGAAGGCGAACACTTCCTGACCCAGCAACCGCTCACCGAGCCGCCAACCCATTTGCCGGTGCGCATCGGTGACATCGCCCATCTGCTCAATACCCTGGCCCCCGTCATGCTGGCGGCCTGGCAGGAGCAACAGCTGGCGTTCTGGAACAAAAGCAACGGCAGCGGCCCCCATTGGCATCAGCTGTCCAACTCATTGCGCGGGGTGTGGAATGTCCGGCAGGCACCGGGCTGGAACGAAAGCGACTGCGCCATGGCGCGCCAGTTGTTTCACGCGCCCACCTACGATGTGCGACTGCTCGACGACCCATACACCAGCCACGCCTACCTGCTCGACATCGATCAGGTCGACGGCGCGCAGGTGACCCACCTCAACCGGCTCGCGCTGTCGGTCCTGATCGGCAAGCAGGCCGGGCGAGACGTTATCCTCACCCACTCGCTGCTCAAGGGCTATGAGAAGTTCACGTCCCTGGCACAGCTGGGCCGAAGCCTGCCCGCTCGCCTGGACACCTCGGCGCCCCGCACACAGTTGCAATGGCGCCTGTTCGAACCTGACGGCAATTTTTTCGATCACCAGGCCTGCAGCCTGATTGCCTTGCAGGTCGAGGCTATTGGCAGCCTGGACTTCTCCGACCTGCGCCACCCGGACACGGCTCCGCCACCCGGTGCCACCGAGTTGGCCACCGGCCCCGGCCCCGACCGCGAGTGGTATCAGCAGGCGCTGCCGGGCTGGCTGCAGGAGGCGTCGACGTCCGACCTGAACTTCTATGCGCGGCATCTCAAGGACCTCGCGTCCCTGAACAGCAGCACCGGCGGCAAGTCGTATCAGGACGATATCCCGCCCATCGAGCAGTACGCGCTCAATCATCTCAAGGCGGAAATCCTCAAGGACCACCCGCAAGCCGGTGCCCTGGCCTTGGATACGCTCACCCTGAAAGTCCAGCAGCCGGTGGTGTGGGGGACTTTCACGGTGCCCGGCATGACCGAGACCACCACCTTCAACCTCGCCGAACTGGCGCTGCACAACCTGATCGCCATCCCGGTCGGCAACAAGACCTTGCAGCTGCATAACGGCCAAAATCTGCCGGACTGGCTGACCGTCGAGTACATCGAGAGCCTCGTTTCCCGGGTGGACATCGGCCAGAACTACCCGGCGCTGATCAAAAGCAAGCTGCTGGAAATGCCCCGCGAGGCCTCATCGCGAAAGAACCTCTACATCCAGCACCTGCGCATCCAGCTGCCGTTACTGGCCCTGCAAGGCAAGATTCAGCAACAGGATGGCATCGATGACTGCGGCTATCGATACGTCGCCACCCTGATGCAAGCCGATGCCTCGGATCACACAGTAGACGGGCAGACCATCGTCATGCGGCCTCTGGCGTTCATCCCGCAACGGCGGGGCGACGCCACTGCCGATGAGGTCGAAAACATGTACGTCATCGGCCCGCAAGATCCCGCCGCCGGCCCCTGCCTGCTCTATCGACCTCTGTTCACCCCGGCCCTGGTGCAATATCCGTCCCCGGCCAACCTGATGTACGCCATTGCCCAGTCCCCCGACCTGCGCCGTTCGGTGCTGGCCTGGTTGCCGGACAGCGCGCGCGATGCTTACGCCAACTATGTGTTCCCGGGAGCATTGCCTTCCCCCTGGGCCGTCGCCGATTTTCTGGTGGACGCCTCGACGCTGGAAACCATGAGCGGCCCTATCGGCCTGGGCAAAGACCCACTCAAGGGTGACCTGCTCGCCGGGCTGTTTGAAGCCAACGCCCAGGCCCTGGTCAAGCTGGCCGACCGCCAGTCGACCTCCAATACCGAAAACCGCTGGGCGACCCTCAAGCAAACCGGCTGGACGCTCCTCAATGCCGCGCTGCCCTTTACCAGCCCCAGCGTGGCGACAGGCCTATGGATCTGGCAGGTCGTCGATCAGTTGCAACAGTTTGTCGGGGCCACGGAGCAGGATGACACCGCGGTCCAATGGACCACTTTCACCGACGTGCTGCTGAACCTGTCGATGGCGATTACCCTGCATATCAGCACGCGCCTGCGTCCCCGCGGCGCTCGGCCCGAGCGGGAATCCAGGCCGACCGAGCCCTCGGCAGGGCAGCGTGTCGAGATCAAACAGCTGGGCGCCATCGCCGGCAATGAAAGCCCACCGGGCCACACTCCACTGCTGCATACCAGCGGCGCGCTCAATCGCTCGCCCGCCACCCTGGGGCGGGTGCTGGACCGTTTCAAAGTCAGCCAGCCTGGCGCAGCGAGCAGCGTCGACACCCGCCCGGGGCCCACCCGCCACCTGACCCGCGTCGCCGAGCGTCTCTACGCACAGGTCGGCGAGCGCTGGTTTGAAGTGAGCGCGGACGACGAGGGCAACGTGGTCATCATCGACCCTCGGCAGCCGGATCGAACCGGACCGCCGCTGATTCACAACGCCGCCGGCCAATGGTTCGTCGACACCCGCCTGCGCCTGCGCGGCGGCGGCCCCAAGCGCATGCTCAACAAAGCCGAAGCGGAAGCGACCCTCAAGGCCGCCGAAGTACGGGCCAAGCTCGAGGCCTTCGAAAACGCCAAGAAGACCGCACAAAGAGCGCTGCAACAGGCCCGCCAGGCCATGACCGACGTCTCCGGTAACGCTGCAGAAGTCAAACGCCAGCACTACATGGACACCCTCGACCAGCAAAGCGCGGATTACGAAGCGGCACTGCAACACCTCAAGACCCTGAGTGTGTTCACCCCGGTCCCCGACTACCAGCAAAAAGCCCTGGGTTATATAAGAGCGCAACTGGAGCTTACCGAAGCAGCGATCAGGGAGGCCCAGACCACCTTCACCCCCCAGCTCAGGGTCGTGCTTGACCAGCTCGAACACCCCGACACCCGGCACCCGGCGCGGTACGTCGAAGACGCGCGACAAATGACCGAGATGAGTGAAGACATGATCACCCGCCTGGACTACACCCATGCGCGCTTCACTCAACTCAAGGCCCTGGCCAAGGAGGGCGTGCAGTTGATCCAGAGCGCCAGGAAAAAACTGCCGGCCTACACCAGCATCGACCTCAAGGCCCTGCAGATAACCCTGGCGCGCAGGTTGTGCCTGCCGGAGGACAGCGCGACCCGTGCACCCCAGGCCTGGGCCAACCTCAACGAGATTGTCGACAACGCCGATCTGTCGGTCCAGGCCCTGCGCGACACCCTCAACGAACGCAGCGAGGCGCGGCTGGACGAACGCATCGAATCCCTGAGCAGCCTGATCGAACAGTTCAAGGTCCTTGACGAGCGCCTGGAGGACTTCTCCCAGGAGTTTTCCAGCCTGACCCACCTCTCCCCGCTGGAACGCCTGCGCAAACAGGTCAAGGATTTCTCCAGGCAGGCCTTGACTCATCTGTCCCAACTGCACGCTGAGCGGGACATCCTGCGCAACCGGCCCACCCCTCCACCGACGCCCCCCAAGCCCTTGAAGAAATTCATCCATACCCGTTACAACGGCGTGATGATCGGCGAGCCCCGCCTGACGGCGGTCGGCCTTGAAACTGACCTGGTGGATATCAAGTCACCGCTGACCCGACAGGTCATTGCCACCTTCCATGAGAAAACCCCCAACGTCTGGGTGCAACGGCTGAGCCCTGCACACACCGAGCAGGCGGTGCCCGAGCTTCAAGCCAGCCTCGGGCAGGGCCGCACGCTGCTGGACGGTTTGCCCGCGTTCAGGCAACGGGCCATCGAGCAAACACGCCAAGCCGGGCGCACCGCCGTCGGCATCGAATACCTGTACCACCGTCACGCGTTGCTGCTGGAAGAGACCAACCGGCACATCGAGCAGGCCCTGGCCGACAGCACCATCACAGCCGATCAAACCCAATCGGCAACCGCCCTTGGCAAGCAGCTCAACGACGCCGCGCAGGACCTGTACCGACGCGCATCCGAAAGCATGACGCGCATGATCAAGCATCAGCCCCCAACCACCAAAGGCGTCGAATGGCTGAGCGAGCGCGACGAGATCGTCATCAAGAAATCCGTGAGGCGTCGCCGGCTCAAAAGCAGCACACAGGACTACCTGGACGAATACATCATCACCGAGCGCGCGACCCATCAAGTGCTCTGGTACGCGCACTTTCATTATTCGACCGACTGGACGCCTGCCAAGGCCTACCTCAGCGCACGGTTGAAAACCACCCATGAATATCGACAAGGCTCGGCGGCCGACTCGGTCAAAGGCCTGAACGAGCAGCAGCAAATCGACTATTACCGCAGCGAGATCAGCCTGGAGGCGGCCAAACGGCTATTTTTTGACCACAAGTAGGCGGCACACTCCTTGCTGCCTCTGGGCAAACCCTGGCAGGACTCCCCCATGCTGCACTCGCACCTGACTACGCTCAACGCCGTCTCCCTGGTACTCGACACCTTCAGGGCCGAGGGCGTGAGCCGCGACGTGCTGCTGGCCGGCAGCGGTATCTGCGGCGCCGACCTGAACCGCCGACACGCGCATCACCACCAACCAGGAGATGCGCGTGTGTGCCAATGCCGTGGCCCTGCGCCGCGATATCGGCCTGGAGTTGGGCCGGCGCATGCACGTGTCATCCTACGGCATGCTCGGCTACGCGCTGCTGACCAGTGCCACCTTCGGTGACGCTTTGCGCCTGGCCCTGCGCTATCCGGCGCTGTTGGGAACACTTTTCGAGCTGAGCCTGGAAGACGACGGCCAGCGCATCTGGTTCACCGCCGACGGGTATCGGGAAAACCCGGCGCTGGCCACCTTCAATGTCGAGTTCTGCCTGGTGTCGTTGAAGGTCATCTGTGACGATCTGCTGGGCCATGCCCTGCCGTTGCTCGGTGCGCGTTTCGAACACCGCGCCCCCGACTATCGCGCACGCTATGCCGAGCACTTCGATTGCCCTCTTGCCTTCGCTGCCAGCGCCAATGCCTTCGCTTTCGACCGGCGCTGGCTCGACCAGCAGTTGCCGCTGGCCGACCCCATCACCCACCGCGCCATGGCCGAGCGCTGCCGCAAACAGAACACCGAATTCACCGGGCGCCAGGCCTGGCTCGGCCGGGTACGCCAATTGCTGGCCGCCCAATTGAACGCCGCCCCCGGCATCGATGGCCTGGCCGGGCAGATGAACTGTTCGCCGCGCACCTTGCGCCGGCATCTGCATGACCTGGGTTGCAGCTATCAGGAACTGCTGGACGAGTTACGCTTCGAGCGGGCCAAGCAGTTGCTGGGCGAGGACCAACTGCCGATCTATCGCATCGCCGAGCAGTTAGGCTTCAGTGAAACCGCAAGTTTCAGGCACGCCTTCGTACGCTGGAGCGGCGTGGCACCGAGTCAGTTCCGCGCTTGAGTCGCGTGCCCCACATGGGGCGAATAACGGACACAGGCTTTGGCCATATTTATCCCCTTTTGGCCGCTCCTGCCGTTCTCCAAACCTGCCCACGCCGCAACACTGCAAGGCATCCCAAGCAGCCTGCGGAGAACAACAATGCTGACGATCTATTCGGACGATCATCATCTGCACCACGGCCGTTGTGAATTGATGGACGGGCAATTGATGCCCTGCTTCGAAATGCCCGCCCGCGCCGACCATGTGCTGCAGCGGGTCAAGGACCGCCAGCTCGGCCCGGTGCAAGCCCCGCAGGACTTTGACCTGGCCCCCTTGCAGCGCATCCACAGCCGCGAGTACCTGGATTTTTTCAAAGGTGCCTGGGCCCGTTGGCTTGAGTTCGGCCAGGACGGCGACCTGCTGCCCTATACCTGGCCCGCCCGCACCCTGCGCGCCGTCATGCCCACCAGCCTGCACGGCCAGTTGGGTTACTACAGCTTCGACGGCGGCGCGCCGATTACCGCCGGCACCTGGCAGGCAGCCTATAGTGCGGCGCAGGTGGCGCTGACCGCGCAACGGGCGATCCAGCAAGGCGCCCACAGTGCCTTCGCGCTGTGCCGGCCACCGGGACACCACGCCGCCAGCGACTTGATGGGCGGTTATTGCTACCTCAATAACGCCGCCATCGCCGCCCAGGCATTTCTCGATCACGGCCACAGGAAGGTTGCGATCCTCGACGTGGATTACCACCACGGTAACGGCACCCAATCGATTTTCTATGAGCGCAGTGACGTGCTCTTTACCTCGATCCACGGGCACCCGGAAGCCGAGTTTCCGTTTTTTCTCGGCTATGCCGATGAGCGGGGCGACGGGGCCGGAGAGGGTTTCAACTTTAACTATCCGTTGCCGGCCGGTTCGGGCTGGGACACCTGGAGCGCCGCACTGGAACAGGCTTGCCAGGCGATTGAGGGCTACGGCGCCGACGTCATTGTGGTGTCCCTGGGCGTCGATACGTTCAAGGACGACCCCATCTCGCAGTTCAAGCTCGACAGCCCCGACTACCTGGCCATGGGCAAGCGTATCGCCCGCCTGGGCAAGCCGACGCTGTTCGTGATGGAAGGCGGTTACGCGGTGGAAGAAATCGGCATCAATGCCGTCAACGTTCTCGAAGGTTTTGAAGGGGCAGTCGAATGAATCTGTTCAAGTCGCTTGTGCTCTGCGCCGCCGTATTAAGCACCGCCGCGCACGCTGAAGAAAAAAACCTGCGGGTCTACAACTGGTTCGACTACATCACCCCCAAAGCCCTGGAAGACTTCAAGGCCCAAAACCCGTCGATCAAACTGGTCTACGACATCTTCGACACCAACGAAGCCCTGGAAGCCAAGCTACTCACCGGTAATTCCGGCTATGACGTGGTGGTGCCGTCCAACGTGTTCCTGGCCAAACAGATCGAGGCCGGTGTGTTCCAGGCCCTGGACCGCAGCCAGTTGCCGAACTGGAACCACCTCGATCCCAAGTTGATGAAGCTGATCGAGGCCAACGACCCGGGCAACAAATTCGCCGTGCCCTACATGTACGGCACCATCCTGATTGGTTTCAATCCCGACAAGGTCAAGGCCGCGCTGGGCGCAGATGCACCGGTGGACAGCTGGGACCTGATCTTCAAGGAGGAGAACATCAGCAAGCTCAAGCAATGCGGCGTGGCACTGCTGGATTCACCCTCGGAGATCCTGCCCCTGGCCTTGCAGCACCTGGGCCTGGACCCCAACAGCAACAACCCCAAGGACTATGAAAAAGCCGAAGCCTTGCTGCTGAAGATCCGCCCGTACATCACCTACTTCCACTCCTCCAAGTACATGGCCGATATCGCCAACGGCGACATCTGCGTCGCCGTCGGCTACTCCGGCAGCTTCTCCCAGGCCGCCAACCGCGCCAAGGAGGCCAGGAACGGCGTGATCGTAGACATGCGCCTGCCCAAGGAAGGCGCGCCGATCTGGTTCGACATGCTCGCCATTCCCAAGGGCGCGAAGAACCCCCAGGACGCCTACACCTTCATCAACTACCTGCTGCAACCGCACGTCATTGCGCCGATCAGTGATTTTGTCGGCTACCCCAATCCCAACAAAGACGCTACCGGGCAGGTGGACCCGGCGATCCGCAACAATCCCAACCTGTACCCCACCGAAGCCGCGATGGCCACGCTCTATACCTTGAAACCTCTGGGACGTGACGCCGAACGCGCCAGGACCCGCGCCTGGTCCAGGATCAAGTCCGGGACCTGAGCAAATGTGGCCGGGAAGTGCGCTTCCCGGCCATGATGACTTATCTACCGACCGCCCGGCCGCAGCGCCAATTACCTTGCAGCTCTTCATGCCGACCCAGGCCAAGGAGCTGCAGATGCCCAACGATTCACCCCCTAGCAACAATCGCCCGCCCAGCAGCTATGAGCTGCTGACGCAACTGAGCGTCGGCCCGTCGATCCGCGACGTTGCCGCCAACCTGTTGCGTTCGTCCCTCATGGAGCAATACCCGACACTCGCTATCGACCCTGACCTGGCCATGGTCATCACGCCGCGCTGGCGCATCGTTGGCGATGTCATCCAATCCGCACCCGCCACCGCGCAATCGCTGACCTCGGTGCTGGCCAACCAGGCCCTGGCGCCCGAGCCGGTGATCTATATCGACGGCGAACACTTCCTCACCCTGGAGCCCGAGGCCAAGCCCGCCGTGCACCTGCCGGTGCAGATCGATGCCATTGCGCGGCTGATCAATGAGCTGGCGGCGCTGATCTTTACCGCCTTCCAGGAGCAGCAACTTGACTACTGGAACGCTTCCAACGGCCTGGCGGGCCCACGCTGGCAAACACTCTCCCGTTCCCTGCGCAACGTGTGGAACGTCACCGCGCAGGACGGCTGGGATGAACACGATTGCGCCATGGCCAGGACGTTGTTCCACTTTCCGGACCGGGCCAAGCGTCGGAACTTCGACACATTCCAGACACACGCTTACCTGATCGATATAGATGGCCTTAAAAACAACCGCTCCACTCACGTCGGCCTGTCGGATATCGCGGTGCTGATCGGGGTACATGAGCAACGCCAGCGGGTCCTGACGTATTCGCTGATCAACGGCTACGAGAAATTCGAGTCACTGCAAAAGCTCGGCGAAGCCTTGCCCGCGGCACTGACTCAAGCGGAGGGGGAGGTAACCGTGCAATGGCGATTGTACGAACCCGCCGGGGATTTTTTCGACAGCCTGGCGTGCAACCTGATCGCCCTGCAATTGCAGGCCATCGGATCAATTGGCTCCGCCGACCTTGAAGCCCCCGCCACGGCTGCCGTCACCGGCCAGGCCGTCGCGCGCATCCTGCCGGTGATTGAAGACTTGAGCGATCACTCATTGTCGAGCATCCGCCAGATCCACGAGCAACTTCCCGACTGGCTTGCCAATGCCTCGGACCTGGACGTATCGACCTACAGCCGTTATGTGATCGAGCTGGCCGAACTGCATACCCACAACCACGGGCAGTCTTTCCAGGACGGTATCCCGCCGATCCGCGACTACGCCAGGCAGCAACTGCAAAACCGGATCAAGGCCCATGCAAATGGCGCGAGCCTGAACCTGGACAAGATAGAGATCAGCATCGAGAGCCCGGTGGTCTGGGGCACCTTCGTGCTGCCCGGAACCACTGACATCACCCGGCGCAGCCTGATCGACCTGGCCCTGGAAAACCTCACCGGGCTGCCCACCGGTACGCCCAGCGTGCACTACAACGGCGGCGAGGGGCCGCAATGGCTGACGTACAACTACCTCAAGGACGTGATCGAAACCCTCGACATCGGTGAACGCTACCCGACGCTGATCAAACACACCTTGCTCGACGACCCCGTTCAATCAAGGCGCCGGCAAACCCTCTACACCTCGCACTTGCGGGTGCAACTGCCACTGCTGGCCTTGCAGTGGAAGATCCAGGGCCTGCACGGCATCGATGATCGCGGTTATCGCTATATCGCTGCCGCGGTGCAGGCACACGTCCATGAACGGCAGGTCGAGGGGCAAGAGATCGTCATCCGGCGCCTGGCGTTCATTCCAACCCTGCGCACCAGCCAGGCGCAGGATGGGGTGGCGAATATGTTTGTGATCGGCCCCCGCGACCACACCCAAGGCCCGTGCCTGTTGTACCGCCCACTGCTGGAGCCGGTGCTGATCCAGTACCCGTCACGGCAAAACCTGTTGTACGCCATCAAGCATCACCGCACCCTGCGCGACTCGGTACTGGCCTGGCTGGCCGAAGATGTGCGCTTCAACTACGAGCAGTATGTCTTCCCTGCCGCATTACCTTCGCCGTGGACCGTGGTGCGCGGGTTGGTGGAGCCGCAAGTGGTGGTGCAAATGAGCGGCCCCCTGGCCTTGAGCGACGAAGTGATGGGCAACGACAGCCTGGCGACGCTGTTCAGGGACAACGCCAACGCGATGGTTGAATTGGCGACGCGGCAATCGGTGTCCAACGCCCAGAAACGCTGGGCAAGCTATCGAGAAGCCGGCTGGCTGATTTTCAGCGCGGCGTTGCCATTCATAGGCCGCACCGTGGGCATCGCGGCCTGGATCTGGCAAATCATGGACGACCTGCAGGCGACCGCCCAGGCGGAGCCGGAGCCTGACGGGCAGGTGTCCTGGACAGCCCAGGTGGATCTGCTGCTCAACCTGGGCATGGCCCTGGTGCTGCACGTCGCCCTGCGCCATCCGCCGCTGCGAAAGACGCCCAAGGCCACGTTGCCGAAACATGAAGCCACCCCGACCCAAGCGCCTGAAACCAGACTGCCGCCGGAGCGCCGGATCCCCGTGATGCGCCGCCCCGACTTGCCCGACGCCGAACCGCCCGCTCGCCATCAAGGCCCGCTGTACAACAGCGGCGCACTCCAACGCTCTCCGACAAGCCTGGGGGCCACGTTGGATCGCTTCAAAGTGGCCAGGCCCGACGGGCTGGGGGAAGCCGTCAAGGAAACAGGGCCGCACCTGCATCTCTGTGCGCTTGCCGATAAATGGTACGCGCCGGTGGGCGCACGCTGGTTCGAGGTGGCGGTGGATGAAAACGACAATGTCATGATCGTCGATCCGGGCCGCCCCACTCACGTCGGCCCGCTGCTGGTGAGCAACCTGGCCGGGCAATGGTTTGTCGACACTCGCCTGCGCCTGCGCGGTGCCGGTTTCAGGAATCGCCGGCAATCGGCTCGCGGCAAGGCACCTTCGCGGATCACCGACCTCCGGCAGAAACTCAACCAATTCGATGCTGACGAACGGCGCGGGCAAGCTGAAGTCGCCCAGGCCCACGCCGCGATAGACCCGGTGCCCGGGCCCTCCTCCGATCGCCAGCGCCAGGCGTTCCTCGACAAGGTCGACAGCCGCCTGGCCGACTATGACGTGCCCATTCGCCAGTTACGTTCGCTGAATGTCATCGATTCGGTACCCAACTACCAGAGTTCGATGATCGACTACCTGAACAAACAACTGCTGCTGACCCGCTCGGCCATCTCGGAACGCTTGCCGGTCTTTCGCGACAAGTTGCTGGTGTCGGTGGAAGACATGGAAGCCGTCACCGCCCTGGACATCAAGCAGCGTAACGAGATCGCACAGACGATGGCGAAGCTGAACCTGGATATGATCAACCGCATGGAGTATGCGCAATCGCGCTATCGCCAATTGGAAAGCCTGGGCATAGAGGGTGCCAAGGTCATCCACACCAGCGTGCAGGCCCTGCCCGACTTCAAGCTGCACGACCTCAAGGCCATGCAACTCACCCTCAGCCGCTACCTGTGTATTGGCGAAGGCAGCGGGGAGGCCTTCACCGACGCCCGGGTACAACTCAATGACATCGTGGATACCGCCGATCTCACGGTGCAAACGTGGATCGAGACCCTGGTGGAAACCAGCATCAGCGACCTGCACGAGCGTATTGAAGTGCTCAACAGCCTGGTCGACCAGTTCGCGATTGTCGACCAACGCCTGCTGGACCTGCACGCCGAACACCCGGAACAGGTGCAGCGAGAACCCCTGGAACACCTGCGCCAACGCATCGATGAATTCAACCAACAGGCGGTGCATGAACTGGCGCTCTTGATCAGGCAACGAAAAGCCCTGGAGCCCAAGCCTGGCCCATCAAAAGCCCCCCCGACACCCAAGCGCAAAGTCATCAAGACACGCTTTAACGGGGTGGTGGTGGGCGAGCCCCGTGAAGCCGAAAGCGGCCTGGTGGACGTCAAGGCCCCAGTGACGGGCAAACTCATCGCGACCTTTCACGAAAAAACCCCTGGGGTCTGGGTCGAACGCCAGAGCACACCCTCAAGCCCGCGTGAGCCCCAGGTGATCGACCTGGGTAGCAGCATCGACGCCGCCCAGAGCCTGCTGGATGAAGAGCCCGCCGCCACCGTGCGCACCCTGGACCACGCGAAGAAAGCCGGGCGTATTCCGGTGGAAATCGAAGAGATGTTCCACCAGTACGCCGCACGCCTTGAACACGCAATGGCCACGATCGAAGAGGCGCTCACCCGGCTCAACCTCACGGAAAGCGACCGTCCGCCCGCCGCAGCCCTGAACCGCCGGCTCAATGACGCCGCACAACGGCTATACGAACTGGGCACAAGCACCCGCATCAGCATGACCAAACAACAACCACCCACGGCGGCACGGGTGGAGTGGCTGCACAGCCAAGGCCTGGTGAAAATCGCCAAAGTGGTCACGCGGCGGCGGCTCAAGGGCCCCGGCAAAAACTACCTGGACGAATACGAGGTGCGTGATCACCAGACCCATGCGGTGCTCTGGTATGCGCACTTTCACTATGAGTCTCCCCAGACGGCGCTGGAGCACTACACCGCCGGCCACCTCAAGACCCGCGACCAGCAGAAGCTGGGGGGTGCTGTACACCGCACGGGCTTGAGCGACCGTGACCAGATCGCGATTTATCGCAGTGAAATCAGCCCGATCCTGGCCCGCTCGTTGTTTTTCCAGGCCTGACCGTCAATCGTGCTGCCAGGCCCTGCGCAACGTTGCCAGGGCCTCGGCAACGGCCGTCTCGGGTACGGCGGCAAACCCCAGCACCAGGCCGGCGCGCTGGTCTGCCGGAGTGGTGGAGTGCGCCAGCCAGTAACTGCTTAAACCATTGACTTCGACGCCCACGGCACGGGCCTGCTCAAGCAGCTGTTGCTCGCGGGCCAGGCTGTCCACGCGCACGGTCATGTGCAGCCCTGCAGCGATAACGGGCAACTCGCCCACCCCCGGCAGACCACGCGGCCACCCGGCGAGCAAGGCATTGCGCCGGCTCAATGCCGCGCGCCGCATCCGGCGGATATGCCGCTGGAAGTGCCCGGCCGCCATAAACTCGGCCATCACCGCCTGGGTACTGACTTCCGAGTGGCGCATATCCACCGCACGGCGCCGTGAGAAAGCATCAACCAGGCCTGGCGGCAATACCAGATAGCCCAGGCGCAAGGCCGGGAATGCGACTTTGCCGAAGGTACCGACGTACAGCACGCGGCCGCTGCGGTCCAGCGCGGCCAGCGGCGCCAGGGGTGCGCCGCTGTAGCGGTATTCGCCGTCATAGTCGTCCTCCACGATCCAACCGCCGGTGCGCTCGGCCCAGGCCAGCAACTCCAGGCGCCGCGCCAGGCTCATCACCACGCCCAGCGGATATTGGTGGGAGGGCGTGACATAGGCCAGGCGGCAATCACCCAAGGTATTCAGGACCTGGCAATCGATGCCGTCGCTGTCCACCGGCACGCCCTGCAGGTTGGCACCGGCCAGTGCGAACGCGTGCCCGGCGGCCCGATAGCCCGGGTTTTCCACCGCTACCCCATCGCCTGGCTCTACCAGCAGCTGTGCACAAAGGCTGATTGCCTGTTGTGCACCGCTAGTGATCACTATTTGCTCAGCCGTACATTGCATGCCCCGTGAGCTGCGCAGGTAAGCGGCGATCAGGCCGCGCAGGCGGCTGTCACCCGCCGGGTCGCCATAGCACAGCTGCGCCAGGTCCGGCTTGCGCCAGAACGCCCCGTTGAGCTTGGCCCAGACCTCGAAAGGGAACAGATCGAAGGCTGGCACGCCCACGCGAAATGCCTTGGGCGGCCCCGACGGCGGCTGTGGCAAATGGTTACTTTGCACGCGCCCCAAGGCCGGCCTGTGGATAACTTCGCCGTCGAGATCTTGCGGCAAATCCATCCACTTTGTGGATAAGGCTGGGGATAACCTTGTTGATAAGCCTGTGGATACTTTTGTGGATAGTTTTTTTGCCGTGGGCAATTGGGCGACATAGGTGCCATCACCCACACGGCCTTCGACAAACCCCTCGGCGTACAACTGATCGTAGGCGCGCACGACGCTGTTGCGGGAAATCAACAGCGCAGCGGCCAGGTCACGGCTGGCGGGCAGGCGCGTACCGCTGGCCAGGCGCCCATCCAGCACGCGCTGACGCAGGGCTTCATAAAGCTGGCGCGTCAGGCCTTGGCGCCGATCCAGCTCGATACCGGCAGGGTTGAAGGACAGCGGCGGCGAAATGGGCGAGATCATATTGGACCTATGAAATTGGCCGAAGATGGCTCTTACAACGAACCATTAGCCTGCCTAGGATGCAGGCATTCGCCAAGGAAAATATTATGTACACACCACGCGCTTTTGCCCTCGACGACTTGCCCGAAATACAGCAACTGATCCAGCACACACGCCTGGCGCAGTTGGTCACCTTTGGCAAGCAAGGCCTGCAGGCCAGCCACTTGCCGCTGCTGCTCAATCCCGACGAAGGCCCCAACGGCACGCTGTACGGGCACCTGGCCAAGGCCAATCGGCAGTGGCAAGACCTGCAAGACGGCAGCGAGGCTTTGGTGATCTTTGCCGGCGCCGAGGCCTATGTCAGCCCGGGGTTTTACCCGGCCAAGGCTGAGCACGGCAAAGTGGTGCCCACCTGGAATTACATCGCGGTGCATGCCTATGGCAAGGCCGAGGTGTTTACCGATGCCGAGCGCCTGCTAGGCGTGGTCAGCGCCCTCACTGACCGCCACGAGGGCAATCGCGCCCAGCCCTGGAAAGTCAGCGACGCCCCGGCTGATTACATTGACGGCATGCTCAAGGCCATCGTCGGCTTCAGCCTGCCGATCGAACGCCTGATCGGCAAACGCAAACTCAGCCAGAACCGCAGCGCGGCGGACATCGCCGGCGTGCGCGACGGCCTGGCCGCCAGCGCCGATATACGCGACCAGACCCTCGCGCGCTTTATTCCCCAAGGAGTTTCAGAATGAGCCAGATCGAGATCCGCCCGGTCACCGCAACCGACCACGCCGCCTGGCTGCCGCTGTGGCAGGCGTACTTGACGTTCTACAACACCGAACTGCCGGACGCCGTCAGCCAAAGCACCTGGCAGCGTCTGATCGATGCCCATGAGCCGACCCACTCCGCGCTGGCCTGGCAGGATGGCAAGGCGGTGGGCATGGTCAACTTCATCTACCATCGTTCCAACTGGAGCATCGAGAACTCCTGCTACCTGCAGGACCTGCTGGTGGACCCGGTCCAGCGCGGCACCGGTGTCGGCCGTAAACTGATCGAGTTCGTCTACGCCACTGCCAAGGCCGACGGCTGTTGCAAGGTGCACTGGCTGACCCACGAGACCAATACCACCGCGATCCAGCTCTACGAGCGCATCGCCGAACGCCCTGGCTTCATTCAATTTCGCAAAGGTCTTTAAGGAGCGCAGCATGTCCACTTCTCTCGCCGACTGGAAGGGCGCCCCGGCGCCCACCGCGCAACTGCTTGAAGGGCGCTTTATCCGCCTGGAAAAACTCGACCCGGCCCGCCACGCCGCTCAATTGTGGCAAGCCCTCGAAGGCCCCGGTGCCGACCCCAAGTTGTGGGATTACCTGCCTTACGGCCCGTTTGCCGAGCGCGCCGCGTTTGATGCGTGGTTGAACAACCATGCGGCGAACAGCGACCCGTATTTCTTCAGCGTGGTCGACCGTGCGTCCGGCCAGGTGCAGGGCATCCTCAGCCTGATGTCCATCGTCCCGGCCCAGGGCCGTATCGAAATCGGCCATGTCACCTTCGGCGCGCCGATGCAGCGCTCACCCAAAAGCACCGAGGCGGTGTATCTCTTGGCCAAATACGCGTTCGAACAGGGCTACCGCCGCCTGGAGTGGAAGTGCAACAACGGCAATGCCCGCTCCAAGTATGCGGCTGAGCGGTTGGGGTTCAGTTTTGAAGGGGTGTTCCGCCAGCATATGGTGGTGAAGGGGCAGAACCGCGATACGGCGTGGTATTCGATCCTGGATTCGGAATGGCCGACGGTGGGTGCGGGGTTTGAGGCGTGGTTGTCGGAGGCGAACCAGGCAGGTTCCGGGCAGTTGAAGGGCCTGGCGGAGTGTCGCCGCCAGGCGCTTTAAGGCTTACCCCAGCTTCTGGGCCAGCACCGCAATGTGCTCCGGCCCGATCCCGCAGCACCCGCCCAAGTGGCTGGCACCGCGCTTTTTCCAGTCCGCCGCCCACTGCAGGTAGCCCGGTGGGTCGAGATCCTCGCGCAAGGGGTCCAGGCCGTCGTTGGCCGTGGCTTCCTTGGGCTGTGGCGGGAAGGCGTTGGCGTAGGCACCGATCTGAATCGCCACGCCCAACCGTTCGAAGGTTTGGCGTGCGGCATCGATCGCCGCGCCGATTACTTCCGGCTGGCTGCAATTGAACAGTAACACTTGCACACCCAACTGCGCCGCCGCTTCGGCCGCGTCCGCCACCGGTTCGCCGGAACGCAGGCGCGGTACTTCGTCGGTGTCTTCGTCTTTCAAGGTAAACGACAGCCAGAACGGCTTGCCATCCTTCGGCAGGCCCGCATGAATCGCCCGCGCTTCGACGATTGAGCTCTGGGTCTCCGCCAGCCACAGATCGACATGGGGTGCCAGGCCCTGCACCAGTGGCGTCAACAGCTCAGATACGCGCTGCGGCTCGAACAGATCAGGCCGATACGAACCAAACAGCGGCGGCAACGAGCCGGCCACGCGCACGGCCTTGCCCGAAGCCTGCACCGCCCGTCTGGCCAATTCACCCGCCAGCGCCGCCAGGGCCTGGCCTTCGGCAGCAAAGCGCGCCTCGCCGATATGGAACGGCACCACCGCATAGCTGTTGCTGGTAATCACGTTGGCCCCACTGTCGATATAGGCCGCATGCACCGCCTCCACCGCCTGCGGTGCTTCGCTCAATGCCAGCGCCGACCACTCCGGCTGCCTGAAGGGCGCACCGCGGCGTTGCAGTTCACGGCCCATGCCGCCGTCCAGAATTACTGTGCTTACTGCGCCCATATGCTTTTTACTCATAAGCTTATGAAAATAACTCACTATGAGAGTCGTTCTTATAACTATTTAATACGTTCCGTTCGGTTCATAACAACCTCTTTTTTATTCAGGTGCCTCCTTGAAACTTAAACCGCTATTGGCCTTGGGCCTGACGATGCTTGCTGCCTCCACCCAAGCCTTTGGCGGCGCGACCCTGGACCGGGTTGAGAAGAAAAAAGAACTGGTGGGCGTGCTGATGGAAAGCTACCCGCCGTTCTCGTTCCTCAACGAGCAAAACCAGCTCGACGGCTTCGATGTCGATGTGGCCAAGGCTGTCGCGCAAAAGCTCGGTGTGAAACTACGCCTGGAAACGCCGTCGTGGGACGTGATCGCCGCCGGCCGCTGGAGCGGGCGCTATGACATCTGCATCTGCTCGATGACCCCGAGCAAGGCCCGCGCCGAAGTCTTCGACTTCCCGGTGGAGTATTACGCCTCCCCTGCCGTGATCGTGGTCAATGCCAAGGATGACAGCATCCACGGCGCCAAGGACCTGAGCGGCAAGAAAGTCGGCCTCACCAGCGCCTCCAGCTACGAGAGCTACCTGAACAAGAACCTGGTGATCGAAGGCGCCGAGGACACCCAGTTGCAGTACCCGTTCGAGAACGTGCAGATCGCCCCGTACGACACCGATAACGTCGCCTTCCAGGACCTCGGCCTGGGCGCAGGAGTGCGCCTGGATGCGATCCTGACCAACCTGGTCACGGCCCAACCGCGCCTGGACCAGGACAAACGCTTCAAACTCGCCGGCGCAGCGCTGTATGCCGAACCCAACTCGGTGGCCATCGAAAAAGGCGACGCCCAGTGGGACGCCAAGGTGCGTGAGGTGTTTGCCCAGTTGAAACAGGACGGCACCCTGAGCAAACTGTCGCAAAAATGGATCGGTGCCGATATCAGCCAATGAGTGTTCCCCCAAAACCTGCGCGCGCCCTGCTGGGCTTTCGCACGCGGCTTTACCTGACCTGGGCGGCGCTGTTCGCCCTGTTTGCCAGTTTCTTCCTGAGCTTTGACCTGAAGTTCTCGATCATTCTCGACAAGCTGCCCAACCTGGTCGGCCTGCACCTGGCACCCAATGGCTTCCTGCAAGGCGCAGCGCTGACGCTGTTCCTGTGCCTGTGTTCGATTGCCGCCTCGTCGGTGCTAGGCTTCGTCACCGCGCTCGGGCGCTTGTCCAAAAGTGCCGTGGCCTTTGGTATCGCCAGCTTCTACGCGTCGTTTTTCCGTGGCACGCCGTTGCTGATCCAGATCCTGCTGATCTATCTGGGCCTGCCGCAGCTGGGCCTGGTGCCGGGCGCCATCGTCGCGGGGATCATCGCGCTGTCGCTGAACTACGGCGCGTACCTGAGCGAGATCTTCCGCGCCGGCATCCTGGGCGTCCCTCAGGGGCAACGGGAAGCCGCATTGGCCCTGGGCATGCGCGACAGTGCGATCTTCTGGCACGTCACCCTGCCCCAGGCCATGCGCACCATCGTCCCGCCGGCGACCAACCAGTTCATCTCCATGCTCAAGGACTCGTCGCTGATCTCGGTGATGGGCGTGTGGGAAGTGATGTTCCTGGCGCAATCCTACGGGCGCTCCAGCTACCGTTATATCGAGATGCTCACCACCGCTGCGATCATTTACTGGGTGATGTCCCTCGGCCTGGAACTGATCCAGGCACGCATGGAGCGGCACTATGGCAAGGGATATGCGAGGCGAGAGTGAGGTCATTGAAGTCACTATCGCCCTCAGGCTTACTGCACCAATCGAGCTGAACTTTTATCGCATCGGACTAGAGACATCTCCCGCAAACACGCGGTGCTTGGCCTGACAGTTATCCCCCGGGTGCCCCGCTAAATTCCCCGCCTCATACATCAGGAGGTGGGTTTACATGCCACTCATTCAGAAACAACTCGTACTCGCCATCACGCTCGCGCTGGGGGCCACCTGTGCTCAGTACGCACAGGCCCGTGACGACATGGAACCCGACAGCGAGTGGTTCGAACAGATTGCGAAACATCACCAGAAAACTCATTTCGACCCGGCCACTCCCACCCCCGAAGATTTCTATTTCATCGACCGAGCCAACAGTCGTAACGGCCTGAGCGTTGCCCGCGTGCTGGACTCCGCAGTGGATGCCGCGCTGGCATCGGAGGAGTTGAGTGACTGGGAAAAGTACCAGCTTGAAAACTACGGGCTGTACTTGAGCAGCCTGGAGCCAGGTCGCTTGGGTACGCTGCTGGAGCAATTGGCCGGCAGCCAGAACGCCAACCTGGGCACGGCCACTCAAAACAGCATGAAACGCTTGCACGCCAGCCTGCTGACAGCCATACGCCAATTGGATAACCACACCGGTGAGGACGGCCGTGTCTGGCTCCAAGGCCTGGCCAGCAGCGGTGCCCTCGATGCCCAACACGGCAGCGCCGGCTTGAAACAAAGCAGCCAGGGCCTGTTGCTGGGTGCAGATGGAGCAATCGATGACGCCTGGCGGGTCGGTGTGGTGGGCGGCAAGTCTGGCAGCGACCTGAGCGCCCGGCATTTCAACGGTGAAGTGGACAGCTGGCACCTGGGCGCCTATGCGGTGCGCCAGGACGGTCCATGGGCTTTACGCCTGGGCGCGCTGTACAGCAGCCATTCCGGGCAGAACACGCGCAGTGTGGACTTCGACTTCATCGATTACCGCGAACGCCTCACGGGCAAGTACAAGGCCCAGAGCCAGAACGCATTCGCCGAACTGGGCCATCGGTTCGTCACCGACGGCTTGCATGCCGAACCGTTTGCCGGAATCGGCTTCCAGCGGTATCACCGTGACCGCTTCTCCGAGAAAGGTGGCCATAGCGCGTTGAACGTGGGCACCCAAACCCAGCAAAACCTCAGCAGTACCTTCGGCCTGCGCTTGAGCCGCGACATCGCAGTGGCCGACCGGATCACCCTCAAGCCGCACCTGAGCGCCCATTGGAAACACTTGTATGGCGACACCAACAGCCGCGTACGCCAATCCTTTGCCAGGGAAACCCGCGAGGACTTCAACAGCGCGTTCAGCATCGGCGGTACCTCGCTGGATCGAGATAATCTGGCCTTGCGCACGGGGCTGGACATGCGTCTTTCGGAGCACCAGACCCTGAGCATCGCGTACACCGCCGAAGTGGGCGACAACAGCCGCAACCATGGACTAATGGGCCAATGGCAAAGCGCGTTTTAAGACAGAAACTGAAGAACCTTCACACTCACACAGGTCTTGAAGGCTGACATTAAGCACCACTTTTTGCTCGCTACACTCCGGTCTCCTATACAAACGAGGCCGGAAATCATGATATCGACACTCTCGTTTTTCCCTCCCCTTGGTGCACTCTTCGCACAAAGCGCCAACGCCTTGGCCGAGGCTGCCACGCCGCCCGCCGCAGCACCCGAGCCACACACCGCGCCTCCAACCACTCCGCGCTCGTTCGGGCACCCCGCCCGCCAGGCCTCAAATGGCCAGCTCGGCACCAATATTGTCAAAGTCATCACCACGCCTAACTCCCCGCGCCGCGACGGGATGAATATCGACGAGATCGCGCGCCTCACCCAAACCCCGTCCAACCTTGATAAGTCACACATCATCAAAGCCGTCGACATCGTCAACAGCCCGGGCGTGCACATCAACTCACCGGGTCATGGCCTGAGCAGCTCCGGGCTCACCTCTGTCTGGCTGGAGAATCGAGGAAGCATCACGGCCCAATCCGGCACGGGTATGGCCCTGAAGGGAGAAAAGGCCGATGAGGTGATCAACCATGGCCTGATTGCAGGTGGCAATGGAGTCGCTCTGGACATGGGCGGCGGTGACGACCTGTTGGTTGTCAAAAATGGCAGCCGCTTCAAAGGCGAAGTCGATGGCGGCAGCGGTACCAACCAGGTGGTTCTCGATGACACCAAAGGCGGCACGTTCGAAGGTGCGACCCGAATGCAACACCTGTGGGTCGGCAAGGGCGCCTGGGAACTGACCGGTGCACTGCACGACAATCGGCACGGCAAGGTGTACGGCGATGCTGCCTTGACCAACCGCAGCGTTATCAAGGGGACCCTGGATATTGATGCGGGCGGCAGCTACTCCGGCGGCACCGTCGACTCCCTTAATGTCGCGGGTACTCTGCTGCTCGATCCTGAAAATACACCACGGACCCGGATCTGGAAGGATCTGCACCTCAAACCAGGATCGACCATGGCGTTCAAAGTGGGCGCAGACCAAGCCCACTCCACGCTGAAAGTCGGCAATACGTTAACGCTGGATAACGCCACCCTGAAACTTGATGTACAGCCGGAAAGTGAAGCACTGCTCACGCGCCAGCTACGTATCGCGGATGCGGCATCCATCAAGGGAACATTCAGCGCCGTTACCAGCAACCTGACCACCCTGGAACCTGAACTGCTCTACAAACCTGAGGGTATTTTTGTCGGCTTCAAGCGCAAGCAGAGCGCCGCACCCTCCGCTGACCATTAAAAAATTGGCAAAAAAAAGGGGGGCACCTGCCCCCCCGAGGATTAAACGGTAGTGTCGAAGGCTGGATCAGCCTTCGATTTCAATCAGGATTTCGCCAGGGTTCACCCGGTCGCCCTTGGCCACGTGAACGGCGGACACCTTGCCGGCAATCGCAGCCTGCACTTCGGTTTCCATCTTCATCGCTTCGGTGATCAGCACGGCCTGGCCGGCCTTGACCACATCGCCTTCCTTGACCAGCACATCGACGATATTGCCTGGCATCGCCGTGCTGACATGCCCCGGCTCGCTGGCCTGCTTGCGCTTGCTGCCGCCACCGCCGACGAATTCGTTGAGCGGTTCGAACACCACTTCTTCCGGCATGCCATCGATGGACAGGTAGAAATGGCGCTTGCCTTCGGCTTTCACACCGACACCGGTGATGTCCACACGGTAGCTTTCGCCGTGCACGTCGATGACGAACTCGGTCGGCACGCCTTCACCACCGGCACGGGCCACGCCGCCGGCTTCAGGGATAGGCAGCAGCACCTCAGGCGTCAGGGTGCCGGCGTCGCGTTCCTCGAGGAACTTGCGCCCGATGTCCGGGAACATGGCGTAGGTCAGCACGTCTTCTTCGGACTTGGCCAGTGCGCCGATTTCGCCGCGCAGCTTGGTCATCTCCGGCTTGAGCAGGTCGGCCGGGCGCACGTCGATCACTTCTTCGCTGCCGATGGCCTGGCGACGCAACTTCTCGTTCACCGTGCCCGGCGCCTTGCCGTAGCCGCCTTGCAGGTACAGCTTCACTTCGTTGGTGATGGTCTTGTAGCGCTCACCGGCCAGCACGTTGAAGAACGCCTGGGTGCCGACGATCTGCGAAGTCGGGGTCACCAGCGGCGGGAAGCCGAGGTCTTCACGCACGCGTGGAATTTCAGCCAGCACTTCGCTCATGCGGTTCAGAGCGCCCTGCTCTTTCAACTGGTTGGCCAGGTTGGAAATCATCCCGCCCGGCACCTGGTTGACTTGCACACGGGTGTCGACGGCGGTGAATTCGCTTTCGAACTGGTGGTACTTCTTGCGCACGGCATAGAAGTACAGGCCGATCTCTTGCAGCAGCTCCAGGTCGAGACCGGTATCGAATTCGCTGCCTTTAAGGGCGGCGACCATAGACTCGGTGCCCGGGTGGCTGGTGCCCCAGGCGAAGCTGGAGATCGCGGTGTCGATATGATCGGCACCGTTTTCGATCGCCTTGAGTTGGCACATCGCAGCCAAACCGGCGGTGTCGTGGGAGTGGATAAAGATCGGCAGGCTCTGCTCGGCTTTCAGCGCCTTGACCAGTTCACCGGTGGCGTACGGCGTCAGCAGGCCGGCCATGTCCTTGATCGCGATCGAGTCGCACCCCATGGATTCCAGCTGCTTGGCCTGGGCCACGAAGGCCTCGACGGTGTGCACCGGGCTGGTGGTGTAGGCGATGGTGCCCTGGGCATGCTTGCCGGCGGCTTTGACCGCTTCGATGGCCACACGCAGGTTACGCACGTCGTTCATGGCGTCGAAGATGCGGAATACGTCGATACCGTTGACGGCAGCCTTGGCCACGAAGGCCTTGACCACGTCGTCGCTGTAATGGCGATAGCCCAGCAGGTTCTGGCCGCGCAGGAGCATTTGCAGGCGCGTGTTAGGCAACGCGGCACGCAGTTTGCGCAGGCGCTCCCACGGGTCTTCCTTGAGGAAGCGTACGCAGGCGTCGAAGGTCGCGCCGCCCCAGACTTCCAGGGACCAGTAGCCGACTTTATCGAGCTTGTCGCAGATCGGCAGCATGTCGTCGGTGCGCATGCGGGTCGCCAGCAACGATTGGTGGGCGTCGCGCAGGATGGTGTCGGTTACGAAGATTTTTTTAGTCATTGGAATGTTCCTCACAGGCCTGCGTGGGCGGCGATGGCGGCGGCGATGGCCAGGGCCAGCTCTTCGGGTTTGCGCTTGATCGAGTAGTTGGTCAGCTCAGGGTGGCTTTCCACAAAACTGGTGTTGAACTGGCCGCTGCGGAATTCCGGGTTACGCAGGATTTCCTGGTAGTAGGCGGCCGTGGTCTTCACGCCTTGCAGGCGCATGTCGTCCAGGGCACGCAGGCCGCGGTCCATGGCTTCTTCCCAGGTCAACGCCCAGACCACCAGCTTCAGGCACATGGAGTCGTAGAACGGCGGGATGGTGTAGCCGGTGTAGATCGCCGTGTCGGTACGCACGCCGGGGCCGCCGGGCGCGTAGTAACGGGTGATCTTGCCGAAGCTTGGGAGGAAGTTGTTCTTCGGGTCTTCGGCGTTGATGCGGAACTGCAACGCAAAGCCACGGTGCTGGATGTCTTCCTGTTTGACCGACAACGGCAGGCCCGAGGCGATTCGGATCTGCTCGCGGACAATGTCGATCCCGGTGATTTCTTCGGTGATGGTGTGCTCCACCTGCACCCGGGTGTTCATCTCCATGAAGTACACCTCGCCCTCGGCGAGCAGGAACTCCACGGTGCCGGCGTTCTCGTAGCCCACGGCCTTGGCCGCGCGCACCGACAGGTCGCCGATGTAGGCGCGCTGTTCCGGGGTGAGCTGCGGGCTCGGGGCGATTTCGATGAGCTTCTGGTTACGGCGCTGGATCGAACAGTCGCGCTCGAACAGATGCACCACGTTGCCGAAGCTGTCACCGAGGATCTGCGCCTCGATGTGCTTGGGATTGACGATGCATTTTTCCAGGAACACTTCCGCCGAACCGAACGCCTTGGTAGCTTCGGAGATCACGCGGGGGAAGGCTTGTTCGAGTTCTTCACGGCTGTTGCAACGGCGGATACCGCGACCGCCACCACCGGAGGTGGCCTTGAGCATCACCGGGTAACCAATGCGGTCGCCTTCGGTGAGGGCCTCGGTGATGTCGGCGACGTTGCCTTCGGTGCCGGGCGTGACCGGCACACCGGCCTTGATCATGCTGCGGCGGGCTTCGGTCTTGTCGCCCATGCGGCGAATCACTTCAGCCGAAGGGCCGATGAATTTGATTCCCCGTTCGGCGCAGATGTCTGCCAACTCGGCGTTTTCCGACAGGAAGCCGTAGCCGGGGTGCAGCGCATCGCAACCGGTTTCCACCGCCAGGTTCACCAGCTTGCGCGGGTTCAGGTAGCCGGCCAGCGGCTCGGCACCAATGCTGTGGGCTTCGTCGGCACGCTTGACGTGCAACGCATGGCGGTCGGCGTCCGAGTAAACCGCGACCGAGCGAATGCCCATCTCGGCGCAGGCACGCACGATTCGTACGGCAATTTCACCACGGTTGGCGATCAGGATCTTTTTTATCACTTGGAAATTCCCTTGAGCCGATTGCTGCGTTCTTCGACCCGCTGGAGCCGGGTCGGCGCGTGACTAAATGTTTCAAGCCTGTCGCAGCCACACACTAAGCCCGTGGAGGGATTAACAAAAATCAATAATTATTGGGTCGCTCATAAGTAAAGACTTATAGTTGGCCGGTCGACCTGGGACGAGAGGATTTAAATAATGCGTAAGTCGCTGATGCGTATGACATTGCGTCAATTGCAGATCTTCAATGAAGTGTGCGACTTGCGCTCTTACAGCCGCGCGGCCGAGGAAATGTCTCTCACCCAACCGGCCGTGAGCCTGCAAATTCGCCAGCTCGAAGAGCTGGTCGGCCAGCCGCTGTTCGATTATGTCGGCAAGAAGCTCTACATGACCGAGGCTGCCGAAGCCCTGCAACGGGCCAGCCGGGATATTTTCGGGCGCCTGGAAAACCTCGATATGCAGCTGTCGGACATGCAGGGTTCGTTGCAGGGCCAGCTAAAGCTCGCGATTGAATCCAGCGCCAAGTACTTCGTGCCGCACCTGTTTGCCGCGTTCAAACGCCAGCATCCCGAGGTGCAACTGCACCTGACCGTGGTCAACCGCGCCCAGGTGATCCGCCGCCTCTCCGACAACCGCGACGACCTGGTGATCATGTCCATGGTGCCCCAGGACATGGGCCTGGAATTCCTGCCGTTCCTCAACAATCCGATCGTGGCCGTGGCGCCACCTGATCACCCCTTGAGCCTGCAAGGGCCGTTGCGTTTGCAGGACCTGGAACCCTACACGCTGTTGCTGCGCGAACCGGGCTCGGGCACGCGACTGGCCTGCGAGGAGTATTTCAAGGAGAAACGCGTGCACTTCACCCAGACGGTGGAAGTGGCCTCGGCCGAGGCGCAACGTGAATGCGTATGCGCCGGCCTGGGCGTGGCCTTGCTGACGCGCCATGCGGTCAATATGGAACTGGCCACCGGCGGGCTCAAGGAGCTGCCGGTGGAAGAACTGCCGCTGTACCGCAGCTGGTGCCTGGTGCAGGCCAAGGCCAAGCGCCTGTCACCGGTGGCCCATGCGTTCCTGGGCTTTATCCGCAGCGAACGGGTGCAGATCAGCGCGTTGGCTGAACGTTTCGCTGGGCAGCCGCGGGTGCCTGCCAGTGGAGTTCCGGGTAGTCACTGATGCTCTGCTGCAGCTGGCGCTGGTCGCAGCGGTCTTCGATTGCGCGACGGAACGCCATGCGGCGCTGGTCTTCCTGTTGACGACGGGTCTTGACGGAGCTGTTGCTGTCTTCGTAGGGCCGGGCCATTTGGAGTCTCCCAATGCGAGTACGGGGAGTACAGGATGGGTTGTAGCGATGACGGTTTAACGGCGCGGGGGTTACAGGACGATGAATCTTCCGAATAGATAAACAATCCAAATGTGGGAGGGGGCTTGCTCCCGATTACGGTACATCAGCCGATTTCTCTTGGACTGACCCACTGCTATCGGGAGCAAGCCCCCTCCCACATTTTGAGCGTGTATGGCCCTGGATCAGTCGTCGAGGGCTTTGACGGACTTGGGCGACAACCGCAGGCTGCGCAAGCTGCGCTTGACGCTCTTGAGGTGGTTGACCAGGCTCGGGCCCCGCGCCATGGCAACGCCCATCGCCAGCACGTCGATCACCACCAGGTGAGCGATACGCGACGTCAGCGGGGTGTAGATCTCGGTGTCTTCGTGCACATCGATCGCCAGGTTGACCGTGGACAGCTCCGCCAACGGCGTCTGGCTCGGGCACAAGGTAATCAATGTCGCACCGCTTTCACGCACCAGGTTGGCGGTGATCAGCAGGTCTTTGGAGCGGCCCGACTGGGAAATGCAGATCGCCACGTCGGTCGGCTTCAAGGTCACCGCCGACATCGCCTGCATGTGCGGGTCACTGTAGGCCGCTGCGGTCAGCAGCAGGCGGAAAAATTTGTGCTGGGCGTCTGCCGCCACCGCACCGGACGCGCCGAAACCATAGAACTCCACACGCTGGGCCTGGGACATGGCGGTCACGGCCTTTTGCAGCTCTACCGGGTCAAGCTTCTCGCGCACCTCCATGAGCGTGTGCAAGGTGGTGTCGAAGATTTTCAGGCTGTAGTCGGCGACGGAATCGTCTTCGTGAATCGCAAACTGGCCGAAGCTCGCGCCGGCGGCCAGGCTCTGGGCCAGCTTGAGCTTCAAGTCCTGGAACCCGGAGCAACCGATGGCGCGGCAGAAGCGCACGATAGTCGGCTCGCTGATGCCCACGCTGTGGGCAAGGTCGGCCATGGAACTGTGCATCACGGCCGCAGGGTCAAGCAGCACGTGATCGGCAACCTTGAGTTCCGATTTGCGTAACAGGTGGCGCGACTGGGCGATATGTTGCAACAGGTTCAAAGGGCAGGACTCTTGTTATTGGCAGGGCCAGGGATGTAGCAAGCTTGTAGTTATACTACAAGAATTGCCGTTTTGCCCGCCCGATGCATCACTAAATCGCCCTGATGCCCTTTGAATCAGCGGGCAGCTGCCTTGTAGCCATAGGGGCGTGCGGACTGTCTTCAGGGAAAATCTGCATTGTTGCGTAACAAATCTGCCAGCCCTTCGGCCTCCATCGGCCGACTGATCAGGTAGCCCTGCACCTCATCGCATCGTTCTGTACGCAGGAAATCCAGCTGCTGCTGATCTTCCACGCCTTCGGCCACCACTTTGAGCGCCAGTCCGTGCGCCATCGCAATGATCGCTCGGGTAATGGCGGCGTCTTCCCGCCCCTGACCGAGGCCGCGGATAAAGGTCTGGTCGATCTTTACGTAATCCACAGGGATACGCTTGAGGTAACTGAGGGATGAATAGCCGGTGCCAAAGTCGTCGATGGCCAGCTTCACGCCCAGGTCGCGCAGTTGCTGGAAGGTCGCGATGATGTGTTCAACACTGTCGAGCAACTGGCTCTCGGTCAGTTCCAGTTCGAGGTATTGCGGGTCCAGGCCGGTTTCTTCCAGTACCTGGCGCACCAGGCTGACCAGCTTGCCCTGGCGCAACTGGTGCACCGAGAGGTTCACCGACACGCGGATCGGTGCCAGCCCCTGGCGCTGCCACTCACAGGCTTGCCAGCAGGCCTCGCGCAGCACGAATTCGCCCAGCGGTACGATCAGGCCCGTTTCTTCGGCCAGGCCGATAAAGTCGCCTGGCGGCACCATGCCCCATTGCGGATGTTCCCAGCGGATCAACGCTTCGGCAGCGTTCAGCTTGCCGGTGGCCAGGCACAGTTTCGGCTGGTAGAACACCGTGAGCTGGCGCTCATCGATGGCTTTGCGCAGATGGTTTTCCAGCTGCAAACGCTCCAGGGTGCTGGCTTGCAGGCTGTCGGTGTAGAACTGGAAGTTATTGCCGCCCAAGTGCTTGGCGTGCTGCATGGCCATGTTCGATTGACTGACCAGCGCGGAAATTTCCCGCGCGTTATCCGGCAACAGGCTGATACCCATCGACGCACTCACCACCAACTCATGCCCTTCCACCGTCACCGGCACCCGCAGTTTGGCCAGCAGCCGTGTGGCCACCCGCGCCAGGCTCGACAGGTTGCCGTAGGCGTCGAACAGCACGGCGAACTCATCGCCGGACAAACGCGCGATGGTGTCAGCCTCGGACAAGGCATTGATCAACCGACGGGCCATTTTTTGCAGCAACTGGTCGGCCACTTCATGGCCCAGGCTGTCATTGAGCAACTTGAAGCGGTCGAGGTTGATATGCAGCAACGCCAGGCTGCGCCCGCCCTGGCGTACACGCTGATGGGCCTCGCGCAGCCGTTCGCGGAACAGCGAGCGGTTGGCCAGGCCGGTCAACTCATCGTAGTGGGTGAGGTAGCGCATGCGCTCCTCGGATTCGCGCCGCGCCGATAGATCGGCGAAGAAGCCCACGATATGACTGACTTTTCCGCGAACATCGCGCACCACGTTCAGTTGCAGCCATTGCGGGTACAGTTCGCCATTCTTACGCGTTTCTACCAATTCGCCCTGCCAGGTCCCATGCGTGAGCAGCGCTTGGCGGATCACCGGGAAGTGGCGCCGCGCATCACGACTGCTGGGCAGCTCGACGACGTTGCGACCGAGCATGTCATCGATCTCAAAGCCAGTGACACGGCTGAAAGCCTGATTGACGGCGATTAATTTGTAGTCCGGATCAAGGATCACAATGCCTTCGCTGGCCGCCTCGAACACGGTCGAGGCCAGTCGCTGTTGCTCCTCCAGGGCTTTGCCGGCGCTGACGTCGCGGCGTGTGCCGAGCATTCGAATCACTCGCCCGCTCGGCGCGCGCTCTACGGCGCGACCACGGTCTTCGATCCATACCCAGTGACCATCGCCATGGCGCACGCGGTATTCCACCTGGTAATCCTCAGTGCGCCCTTTAAGGTGCTCCACCAGCGCCCGCTTGAGCAGCGGCAGGTCGTCGGGGTGCAGGCGCGGCTTGAGGTGGCCGAGCATGGCCGTGACGTACTCGGGCTCGAGGCCGAACAGCTCTTTGAGCTGGGTGTGATGAACCTCATCGGTTTGCAGGTTCCAGTCCCACAGGCCCAGCTCACTGGCTTGCAGGGCCATGGCCAGGCGCGCCTCGCTTTTATTCAGGGCCAGGCTGGCGGCGTCCAGTTCCTGGCTGCGTTGTGCCACGCGGTCCTGCAGGCCGATCTGCGCCTCACGTAGTTCCTGCTCAACCTGACGCCGCTGCTCGACTTCGCGCACCAGATCCTGATTCAGCTGCTCGCTGCGCTGCTGCGCCTGCTGCAGATGCTCGATCAATGCCTGGTTCTGGAAACGCCGCAGCAGCCCGCGCTGGATCAGGCGGTTGACCTGCCACGCCACCACGCTCAGGGACGCCAGCAGGATCAGGCCGAGCACACCCCAGCCCTGTTGCTGCGGGGCGCCATTCCAGAACAGATAGACAATCGCCGGCACCAGGCACGGCAAGGCAAAGGACAGGAACGCCGGAAAGCTCACTGCGTAGGCAACGCTGGCCGACAGCGTCGCTGCACCGATCAGGCCGAACACCCAGGCCTGCTGCATGAAGCTGTCCACCGGCACCAGGGCGATGGCTGCGGTGGCCAGGGTCAGTCCGCTGACCGCCGAACCCAGCATGAACATGCGCCGCCAGATGGGTTGGGCCTGACGACTGGGCATGGCCGAATCAAAGGCCGCCACCTGGATCACGCGCATCGCCACCAGGGCCAGCAGCCAGACCAGCCAGACGCTGTCCAGCAGGTATTGCCTGGGGTTCCACAGCAGCCAGGCGCAGACCAGGCCATTGACCAGCATTAATAAGGTGGGCAGCAACGAGCCCTGATAGAGCAGGCGTGTGCGCTCGACCGCCATCTCGGTAGCGTAATGTTTGCGGATAACCTGCGCGGGCGCCGCCGAGGGGCCGAGCAGGTCGGTGCTGAGAGTCATAGGCAGTGTTCTTATAATGGTGAGCCCGAAACGTCGACGGAGCATACACAAGCAAGCGCTTGGGCCAAACTGCTCCAGATCATAAAAGTCACCCTGTGAACAGCCGCAAACCTTGGTGCCAGACCCCTTGAGCGAGGCCCGGCGCGGGCTGTGGCCCATGACTTACCGGTCATCAGCCCTGCCAGAATGTTTGCCTGGCCGGGACCACGCGAGATGTTTTGCGTCGACCACCCGGCATTGGGATTTGCCCGAGCCCCCTTAGGCCCATAGAATGCGCCGATGCGCGATGATCTCTCTCTTTTGCTGAACTCCCTCAACGATGCCCAACGCCAGGCCGTAGCGGCCCCCGTTGGCCGTCAGTTGGTCCTGGCCGGTGCTGGCTCCGGTAAAACCCGAGTGCTGGTGCACCGTATCGCCTGGTTGATCCAGGTCGAGAACGCGTCCCCGCATTCGATCCTGTCGGTGACTTTCACCAACAAGGCCGCTGCCGAGATGCGCCACCGCATCGAGCAGTTGATGGGCATCAGCCCGGCCGGTATGTGGGTGGGCACCTTCCACGGCCTGGCGCACCGCCTGTTGCGGGCACACTGGCAGGAAGCGGGCCTGGCCCAGACCTTCCAGATCCTCGACAGCGATGACCAGCAACGCCTGGTCAAGCGCGTGATCCGTGAGCTGGGCCTCGACGAGCAGCGCTGGCCGGCGCGCCAGGCCCAGTGGTTTATCAACGGCCAGAAAGACGAAGGCCTGCGCCCGCAGCACATCCAGGCCAGCGGCGATTTGTTCCTGGCCACCATGCGCAGCATTTATGAAGCCTACGAGGCGGCCTGCGCCCGCGCTGGCGTTATCGACTTCTCCGAGCTGCTGCTGCGCGCCCTCGACCTGTGGCGCGACAATCCGGGTTTGCTGGCCCATTACCAGAAACGCTTCCGTCACATTCTGGTGGACGAGTTCCAGGACACCAACGCCGTGCAGTACGCCTGGTTGCGTCTGCTGGCCAAGGGCGGCGACAGCCTGATGGTGGTGGGCGACGACGACCAGTCGATCTACGGCTGGCGTGGCGCGAAAATCGAGAACATCTACCAGTATTCCGAGGACTTCCCGGACGCGGTCACCATCCGCCTGGAGCAGAACTACCGCTCCACCGCCGGCATCCTCAAGGCCGCCAACGCCTTGATCGCCAACAACACCGGGCGCCTGGGCAAAGAGCTGTGGACCGACGGCGGCGAAGGCGAGGCGATCAACCTGTATGCCGCGTTCAACGAGCACGATGAAGCGCGCTACGTGGTGGAAACCATCGAAAGCGCGCTGAAAACCGGCCTTGCCCGTAGCGATATTGCGATTCTGTACCGTTCCAACGCCCAATCGCGGGTGCTGGAAGAAGCCTTGCTGCGCGAGCGCATCCCGTACCGCATTTATGGCGGCCAGCGCTTCTTCGAGCGTGCGGAAATCAAGAACGCCATGGCATACCTGCGTTTGCTCGAAGGCCGTGGCAACGACGCGGCACTGGAGCGGGTGATCAATATCCCGGCCCGTGGCATCGGCGAGAAAACCGTCGAGGCGATTCGCGACCACGCGCGCCATGCCGATGTGTCGATGTGGGAGTCCATGCGCCTGCTCATTGCCAATAAAGGCCTGACGGGGCGTGCTGCCGGGGCGCTGGGGGTGTTTGTCGAGTTGATCGAGAACCTCGCGGCCAAGTGTTCGGAAATGCCCCTGCACCTGATGACCCAGACGGTGATCGAGCAATCCGGGCTGATTGCCTATCACGAAGCGGAAAAAGGCGAGAAAGGCCAGGCCCGGGTAGAAAACCTCGAGGAACTGGTCAGCGCCGCCCGCGCGTTCGAAAACACCGAGGAAGACGAAGAGCTGACTCCGCTCGCCGCCTTCCTCGGCCATGCGTCCCTGGAGGCCGGCGATACTCAGGCCGATGAGCATGAAGACAGCATCCAGTTGATGACCTTGCACAGCGCCAAGGGCCTGGAGTTTCCGTATGTGTTCCTGGTGGGCATGGAAGAAGGCCTGTTCCCCCACAAGATGAGCCTGGAAGAGCCCGGCCGTCTTGAAGAGGAACGCCGCCTGGCCTATGTGGGCATCACCCGCGCAATGCAGAACCTGGTGATGACCTACGCCGAGACCCGACGCCTGTACGGCAGCGAGACCTACAACAAGGTATCGCGCTTCGTACGTGAAGTGCCGAAGGGACTGATCCAGGAAGTGCGCCTGTCCAACAGCGTCAGCCGCCCGTTCGGCGGGGGCCAGCAGCAGAACTCCAGCAACATGTTCGCCGGTTCCGAGATTCCGGAAACCCCATTCAGCCTGGGCCAGCAGGTCAGGCATGCGATCTTCGGCGAAGGCGTGATCCTCAACTTCGAAGGCGCCGGAGCCCAGGCACGGGTGCAGGTGAACTTCGCCGAAGGCAGCAAATGGCTGATGATGGGCTACGCGAAGCTCGAAGCGGTCTGAAACATTTGCCAACATGAAGGTTATTGGCCCGCCCTTGTTTTTAACGAGCGCGGGCCAATATCTGTAATACGTCCTACAGACCATTCTGATTCGGTCTTACGCAAAAGCCCGAAACATTATGTCGCTAGCCACTGTCACTACACCTGTGCAACATGGCGCGCGTGCAATCCACAAATGGGAATTCCCTTTATGAAACGTTTTCTTAGCATCGCCATGGCGTTGTGCATCGGCCTGACGATGAGCCTCGACGCCAACGCCAAACGCTTCGGTGGCGGCAAAAGCTCGGGCGCGGCGCCGACTCACCAGACCAGCCAAATGGCTCCATCCGCCGGTGCCGGCGGTGCTGCCGCTACCGCAGGCGCAGCCGGTGCTGCCGGCGCCGCTGCCAAGGCCGGCGGTGCTTCGCGCTGGTTGGGCCCTCTGGCCGGTATCGCGGCCGGTGGCCTGCTCGCTTCCATGTTCATGGGCGGCGGCTTCCAGAGCATGCAGATCTTCGACATCCTGATCATGGCGGTCATCGCCTTCCTGGTCTTCCGTTTCATCGCCGCCCGTCGCCGCAAGCAGCAGGAGCAAATGGCTCCGGCCGGCGCGCCGATGCAGCGTGAAGTGTTCGAGCAGAAGCCAGCCATGGGTTCGATCTTCGGTGGTTCGGCAGCGCCTGCCGCAGCCCGCCCGGTGATCAACGCACCGGCGTGGTTCAACGAAGAGCGTTTCGTCGAAGCGGCCCGCAGCCACTTCCAGTCCCTGCAGCAGCACTGGGACGCCAACGAAATGGACAAGATCTCCGAGTTCGTGACCCCGCAACTGCTGGAGTTCCTCAAGCGCGAACGCGCCGACCTGGGCGACGGCTTCCAGTCGACCTATATCGACGACCTGCACGTGCAACTGGAAGGTGTGGATGATCGCGCCGACAAGACCATCGCAACGTTGACCTTCAGTGGCGTGTCGAAGACTTCGCGTTTCGACCAGGGTGAAGTGTTCAGCGAAAGCTGGAACATGGAACGTGCCCAAGGCGACAACCAGCCATGGCTGGTCGCCGGTATCCGCCAGAACGGCTGATACCCACGCGCTTGAGCAAGCCGTAACAAAACCCCGGACCTGTCCGGGGTTTTCTATTTCACGGTTGCACTTATGGCGAGCTACTGTATAAAACGCCCCTATAAACCGCGCCATCAGCAAGAGGATCCCGGCCGTGGAAGAAATCATCGAACAATTGCGTGAAGCCAATGAACCGGTTCCGGTTCCTCTGGAGTTGCCTGACGAAGATCAACTGGTGGAAATCGAGGAACAGCTGTTCATCGACATCCCGTTTGTCTTTCGTGAGTTCCTGCTGACCGTCAGCGATGTGGTGTACGGCAGCCTGGAGCCGGTGACCGTCACCGACCCGCAATCCCACACCTACCTGCCGGACGTGGCTGCCAACGCCTGGGATGCCGGTGTTGACCGCAGCATGATCCCGATCTGCCAGGACGGTGACGATTACTACTGCGTCGAAGAAGACGGCACCGTGGTGCTGTGGTCCGGCGAAGAAGAACTCGTCACCGAAGAGACCTGGGAATCGGTGTGGCACTGGGCGCGGGACGTCTGGCTGGAAAGCTGAGACCTGACCCCCGTGGCGAACGGGCTTGCGGTGGTGAGCGGGCTTGTCCCGCGCCGGGCCGCATAGCGGCCCCCACTAGTGTTCCGGCGTATCCTTATGGTTATCCAGCGTCTCCAGCAAGGCGACCTGCATCCGCGTATGCACGCGGATGAACCATCGCCAGAGCACCGCCGCCACCGCTGCCGTGACCACGGCAATCAGTACCAGCAACTTGTTGGTCGGCAGAATACTGGCCGACAAGGCTGCCAATAGCACAAAGATCACCAGCAGCGACAAAATCGGGATCAGCTCCGCAATCACCCGTCGCACACGCTGGGTATGTCGCCCGGCCATTTCCGGCTTCACGCTCATCTCCGCCAGCAACATCGACAGCGCCTTGAGCTTGCGGTACGCCGCAATCAGGAACGGCAGCGACAACAGCAATGCCCCACCCCAGATCAACGCCTTCTGCCAGCTTGGATCACTGATCCAACCTTCCAGGTACCCACCAATGCGCACCGCGAAAAAGCTTCCGGCGAAGAAAATCGCGATCACCAGCGCCAGGTTCACGCCCACCTGCAGGATGATCTTGCGGATCATCGACGCCAGCATGGCGCCCTCGCCTTGCGGCTGAATACTGCGTAACCATTCGCCGTACATGCCAAACACCCGGCTCATACGCTTGGGCATCACGGCGGCGATCTTCAATGACAAAGGGTCGGCGCCGCGAATCAGGTACGGCGTGAGCAGCGTAGTGATCGCCGAAACGGCCACCGCCACCGGATACAGGAAGTCGCTGGTCACCTGCAAGGTCATGCCCAGCGCGGCGATAATGAAGGAAAACTCGCCAATTTGTGACAGCCCCATGCCTACCCGCAGTGAGGTACGACCATCATTGCCGGCGATAAAGGCACCCAGGCCGCAGGACAGCATCTTGCCCAGCACCACGGCCACGGTGATCACCGCGATCGGCCAGGCGTATTGCAGGAGGATCTGCGGGTCGATCATCAAGCCGATCGCCACGAAGAAGATCGCGCTGAACATGTCGCGAACCGGCTCGATCAGGCGCTCGATCTTAACCAATTGCCGGGATTCGGCCATGATCGCGCCGATCAGAAACGCCCCCAGCACCATGCTGTACTCCAGCTTGACCACCAGCAGGCAGAAACCGAAACACAGGCCCAGTACGGTGATCAGCAGCATTTCGTTGCTTTCGAATTTGGCCACGTAGGCCAACAGGCGCGGCACCAGCAAAATACCGATGACCAACGCGACAATCATGAACAGCGAGAGCTTGCCGACCGTGGAGAACACCTCGCCGGAGCTCACCGTACCGCTGACGGCGATGCTCGAGAGCAAGGCGATGATGCCGATGCCAAGGATGTCTTCCACAATCAGCACGCCAAAAATAAGTTGGGCGAAGCGCTGGTTTTTCATCTTCAGGTCATTGAGTGCCTTCACGATGATGGTGGTGGAGGAAATCGCCAGGATCGCGCCGAGGAACAGCGAGTCCATGGTGTTCCAGTCGAACCAGCGGCCAATCTCGTAGCCGATCCAGATCATCAGGATGATTTCCAGGAAGGCCGCGATAAACGCCGTGGCCCCCACCTTGAACAGCTTGCGCAGGCTGAACTCCAGGCCCAGGCAGAACATCAGGAAGATCACCCCCAGTTCGGCGAGGGTCTTGATGGTGTCTTCGTCGTGGATCAGTCCGAACGGCGGGGTGTGCGGGCCAATGATGAAGCCGGCGACGATGTACCCCAGCACCACGGGTTGCTTGAGGCGGTGAAACAGGACGGTGACCACCCCTGCCACCAGCATGATCACAGCCAAGTCCTGGATAAAGCTGATGGCGTGCATGGCGAGGGGCTCCTTGAGGGTACTGGCGCTTTTCCCACTTCCGCACGCGCCTTTGAAAAATCGCAAAATGCGGAAGGAAAAGTCTGCCTTTATCGTAAGAAATGCCCTGAGATGGGCTTTTGAAGGTTAACACCGCGACTTCCGCCGGAAAGCCGGTGCAATATATGGAAACAGATCGGTGAACGCGTGACGGCAAGCCGCCCACCGGCGTCCCGTAAGGGATGGCGCTGCAAAGATCCCAGCACCCGCAGAGGTGCCACCCAACCAATGCCTACAACCCGTGAGTGTGCTATGGAACCCGGAAACGCCCAGCTGTCGATGACGGTATTGATGACCCCTGACATGGCCAACTTCTCAGGCAATGTCCACGGCGGCACCTTGCTCAAGTACCTCGATGAAGTGGCCTACGCCTGCGCGAGCCGTTATGCCGGTCGCTATGTGGTGACGCTGTCGGTGGATCAGGTGATTTTTCGCGAACCGATCCATGTCGGCGAGCTGGTGACATTCCTTGCGTCGGTCAATTACACCGGCAATACGTCGATGGAAGTGGGCATCAAGGTGGTGACCGAGAACATCCGCGAGCGCTCGGTGCGTCATACCAACAGCTGCTTCTTCACCATGGTGGCCGTGGACGACCAGCGTAAACCCGCTGTCGTGCCACCGCTGCAACCCCATAACAGTGAAGACAAGCGCCGGTTCGTGCAGGCCCAGCAGCGCCGGCAGATCCGCCAGGAGCTTGAGAAGCGCTACCAGGAAATCAAGGCTGACGCGCTGTAAGTCCAACCAAAAAATGTGGGAGGTTTGCCCCCCTCTCACATTGGGTTCTGTGTACTTACAGGCTGATCGGCGTCGCCTCGAAACGTACGCGAGGATGGGCGATGCGGTCCTGGGCGCGGACCAGTTCCAGCTCGTAACTGGCGCAGGCCTGGGTTTCCAGCAGCACTTCGTGCACCGCCGCGGCCGTGAACTCAAAAGCCGCCAACAGGCTGTCGCCCAGCAACACCCGCGCCAGGAACAGCCCCGACGTCAGGTCGCCCACGCCCACCGGCTGGCGCGGGAACGCCAGCAGCGGCCGACGCAGGTGCCAGCTGCCCTCGGCAGTTACCAGCAGCATCTCGAAACCATCCGGCAACTTGCCCGGGTAATCCAGGTGCTTGACCAGCACCGCCTTCGGGCCACGGGCCAGCAATGCCTTGGCCATGCCCAGGCAGTCGAACAGCGATTGCGGCTTGCGCCCGGCAAAGCTGTCCAGTTCCAGTTGGTTGGGGCACAGGAAGTCGGCCATGGCCGCCGCTTCATCCAGCAGGAAATCGCTGACGTCCTGCGGCACGATGCAGCCCTTTTCCGGATGGCCCATCACCGGGTCGCACAGGTACAGGGCCTTGGGGTTGATGGCCTTGATGCGCGCCACACCGGTAAGAATCGCGCGGCCCTGATCCGCACTGCCCAGGTAGCCAGACAGAATCGCATCGCAGTTGCCCAGCTCGCCGATGGCGGCAATGCCTTCCACCAGCGCAGGAATCTGCTGCGGCGCCAGCACTTCGCCCGCCCACTGACCATACTGGGTATGGTTGGAGAACTGCACCGTGTTCAGCGGCCAGACGTTCACCCCGACCCTCTGCATGGGGAACACGGCGGCGCTGTTTCCGGCGTGGCCAAAGACCACATGAGACTGGATCGCAAGCAGATGAGGTGTGCGTTTCATGCAGGAGATTTCCGTAAAGCCATTGAAATTCTGGCCGCGCAGTATGCGACTAAACGCAGCCTGTACGACAGACCGACGACACAGTTAAGCTGCTCTCACTTTGTTGGAGTTTTTCGCATGCTGACCCTGGGAAACATCTTCGTGTTGATGCTGCTGGCGACCGGCGCCGCCTGGGTATGGCACAACCACGGCCTGCGAGAGCGGGCGTTGGCGCGGGTCAAGCAGCATTGCGCCAAGCTCGATATCGAATTGCTCGACGGCGCCGTGGCGTTGAAGCGCATCGGTTTTGTGAAGGATGCCAACGGTCGGCGGCGTCTGGCGCGTATCTACAATTTCGAGTTCACCGTCACGGGCGAGACCCGTCACAGCGGGACCATCACGCAATTCGGCGCCCACAGTGCGCAGATCGAACTGGCGCCCTACCCGTTCGAGGTCAAGGAAGCACTGCCCAGCGCCAATGTGATCGAGCTGAGCCAATGGCGCCAGGACCACGCCACCAAGAACCGTCAGTAACGGCAGGCGGCCAGTGCGATCTGCAACGCGGCCACGTCCTGTGGTGCGCTGAAGATCAGTTCGATACGTGAGTCGCGACGCCATTCGCTGGGTTGCCAGGCGAACCGGCTGTTATCCACAGCGTTGGCCGAGATCCACCCATCACGGCTGTGGATAACCAGTTTGGCGCGGCGCCACTCAAGGGATGTCAGCCACAGATGCAAACGCTCGGAATCGAATTGCTGGCTCGGGTGCCAGCGCCAACCGATACTCCAACCGCCCTCCTGGGCCTGGCTCAGGCAAATCGGCACGCTCGGATCACTCCAGATAGCCGGCAATTGAGCCAGCCCCTTGGGCACCACGAAGTTATCCACAGCCGCTTCAGCCTGCGCATTCAAGCCTGGCAGTTTGCCGAGTGGCACGTACGCCTGCTGCGTCCAATAAATGTTCCGATCGGGTAGCTGTCGTTCGACGGCCTCGCGTTGCGCAGCATCCAACCCCTCATCCTTGTTCAACACCAACAGCCCGGAACTGGCCAACGCTTCCTGCTGCGCTGGCGGCAAGGGTTTGCCCGCTGCCAGCGCCTGGGCATCCAGTACCAACACACAGGGCTGAACCGCCAGCACCTGCTGCCACGGCGCTTCGCGCAACTGCTTGAGCAACTGCGCAGGATGCCCCAGGCCCGAGGGTTCGATAAACAACCGATCCGGCTTGGCCTTACGCAGCAACCGGCCCAGGCCTACTTGGAACGGTGCGCCATTCACACAACAAAGGCAGCCACCGGCGACTTCACCCAGGGCAATGCCATCGTCATCCAGGGTCAGCAATGCAGCGTCCAGGCCGATCTGGCCGAACTCGTTGATCAACACCGCCCAGCGCTCGTTGGCCGGACGTTGGGCAAGCAGGTGCTTGATCAGGCTGGTCTTGCCGGCGCCCAAGGGCCCGGCAATCACGTGGGTGGGAATGTTCTGCAGCATGGGTGCCATCGTTCGGACCGTGTAGAGGGTTTGATCCTACGCGGTTACGCGAGCCAATCCAGCGTCAGAATCAATCGGCGCTCATTCGCTTTCAACGCCGGGGAGCGATGGATGAGGCCGTGGTTTTCGTTGCCGTGCCATTTGGTGCCTTTGAGCAGGGCCACTTCACCGCACTGGATCTGTTCGATGCGCTGGCGCGGTTCGGCGTCCGGTTGGCTGAGCTTGCGTCGGTCCATCACCCCTTCGCGCAACCACTGGCTACCGATGCCGGCATAGGTGGTGATCAGCCGTACCGGCACATGGTCAACGTGGAAACGCGGGCACATGGCTTTATCCAGCAGCCGCAGGCGCACACCGATGCGCTTGGCGCCGAGCAGGCACGCAAAGGCGCTGACCAGCCACGACACATCGGCGATAAAACCTTCGTAGCCTTCAAGATCGCGGCAGCTGGACGCCAGACCGCACAGGTTCGGCTCGGCGTCTTCGTTGTTGAGTTCGATCACCAAGGACTCGGCCAACGGCTCATTGAGCGCAACCAGCAAGGCGCCGAACTCGGCGATATGCAACGGCAATTGGCGCTGCCACAGCGCCAGGTTCACGCCGTCTTCGAGAATATCGGACAGCGCCAGCGGGGTTTCACCACGGGTCTGGCGAACCACCGGGCGCAAGGGGATAAGCGGTGCCAGCATCAGGCGGCCTCTTCATACCAGGGACCAAACGGATCAGCCAGCAGGCGCCAACCTTCGACACCCAGGGCCAGTTCTTCATCGGTGAGCAAGCACGCGTCCAACTCGGCACGCATCCGCGCGAAGTCGATGTTTTGTCCGATAAACACCAGTTCCTGACGGCAGTCGCCAGTACTGAGCTGCCAGTTGCCCATGATGGCGGCGACGCTTTCTTCGTCCTGGGGCCATTGGCTTTTCGGCACAAAGCGCCACCAGCGTCCGGCAAACCCATGGCGCATCAAGCCACCGGCCTGGGACCAACTGCCCGCATCCTGATGCTTGCTGGCCAGCCAGAAAAAGCCCTTGGAACGCAGCAATTTGCCGTTGACCCAAGGCCGGTCGATAAAGTCGAAGAAGCGTTGCGGGTGGAAGGGGCGACGTGCCCGATAGGCCGTGGAAGCGATGCCGTACTCTTCGGTTTCCGGCACGTGTTCACCCCGCAACTCCTGCAACCAGCCCGGCGCCTGCGCGGCGCGTTCGAAGTCGAAGCGGCCGGTGTTGAGGATCTTGTGCAGCGGCACTTCGCCCATGACCATCGGGATGATTTCCGCCTGGGCGTTGAGACGTTCAAGGATCGCCATCAGTTCCTCGCGCTCATGGCTGCTGATCAGGTCGATCTTGCTGATCAGGATCACGTCGGCGAATTCGATCTGCTCGATCAACAGGTCGGTGATCGAGCGTTCGTCCTCCTCTCCCAGGGTTTCGCCCCGTGAGGCGAGGCTTTCGGCAGCCTGGTAGTCGAGCAGGAAGTTCATGCCGTCGACCACGGTGACCATGGTGTCCAGGCGCGCGATATCGGCCAGGCTTTGCTCGTTTTCATCACGGAAGGTGAAGGTTTCAGCCACCGGCAACGGCTCGGAGATCCCGGTGGATTCGATCAGCAGGTAATCGAAGCGACCTTCCTTGGCGAGTTTTCCGACTTCTTCGAGCAAGTCTTCACGCAAGGTGCAGCAGATACAGCCGTTGCTCATCTCCACCAGTTTTTCTTCGGAACGGTTGAGGGTGACGTCACGCTGCACCTCGCTGCCGTCGATGTTGATTTCGCTCATGTCGTTGACGATCACCGCCACGCGCAGGTTTTCGCGGTTGCGCAGGACGTAGTTGAGCAGCGTGCTTTTACCGGCGCCGAGAAAGCCGGACAACACGGTAACGGGGAGACGATTGGGCATCAGGTAATCCTCATCAGGGTTGGCCGGTCAAATCGCCCGTTTATGGCGTTCGCGCAGCTCTTCACGTTCTTTGGCTTCGATACACAGGGTGGCGGTGGGGCGCAGCAGCAGGCGTTGCAGGCCGATGGGCTCGCCCGTTTCGCGGCACCAGCCGTATTCGCCGCGGGCGAGCAGTTCGAGGGCGTCGTCGATTTTGTCGAGGAGCTTCTTTTCCCGCTCCAGCAGGCGCAGTTGCCACTGGCGCTGTTCTTCGGCGCTGCCCACATCGGCCGGGTCGCTGTTGGGCTCCTGCTCGCGCAGCACCAGGAATTCGCCCTCGATGCGCGCTTGCAGTTCATGGCGCTGAGTCAGCAACAGTTCGCGGAAAAAGCCCTGCTGGGCTTCATTCATGTAGTCGGCGGGCGGTTGGGCCAGCAGGTCTTGTTCGGTCATGGGGATCGGTTCACGGGCCAGGCTGTGCTTTTATGTTATAGTATAACAATGCAAATAAGCCAATCCCCCTTGCTCGTTACGACGAAGGGCGCAATGCTTGAACACTTCCCAGTCCCGAGACACCCTATGAAATACCTGGTGTGCGCCCTGTTACTGGCAGTCGCGGGGCCTGCCTGTGCCGAAGCGCCAAGCTTGCTGGCCAAGTGCACGCGCAGCGCCAACCTGTTGGCCTGTGTGGACCCCCTGGGCAATGCCTACAGCGTGGCGACGGTGGGCACCACCACGTATTTGCGTGGTTTCGAGGTGATCGGGAAACGTTATTGGGCACAAACCAACAGCCGCTACGGGCAACTGACGTTCTTTACCGGTTTGGCGTCGGATGGAGAAGCATGGGTTGGCTACACGCGGCGCGTGGGCTGGACCACGATCAACCGGTTTTCCAGCTCCGGGGGCGCCACTGCCAAATTCACGTGCAGCCGAATTACCGGCTGTTAGGCCTGGGCATTCTTCTGTTCCTGAACCCAGGCCATGTAGCTGTTCATCGGCGGGTTCTTCTGGAAGTAATTTTTCAGGCCTTCGAACAAGCCATCCGCAACCGCCTGTTGATGGCGCGCCGTCACCAGGCGCTGGGCGTCCTGGGCATTGGAGATAAACCCGGTCTCCACCAGGATCGACGGCACATCCGGTGACTTGAGCACCGCGAACCCCGCCTGTTCCACACGCTTCTGATGCAGGCTGGTGATGCTTTGCAGGCTCCCCAGCACCGAGCTGCCCAGTTGCAGGCTGGAGGCGATGGTGGCGTTCATCGACATATCAAGAATCACCCCGGCCAGCATCGGGTCCTTATCCTTGAGATTGAGCAACGTGGTGGCGCCCAGCAAATCCGCGCCGTTTTCACGCTGGGCCATAAAGCGCGCCGTGGCCGAGGTCGCGCCGCCCTCCGACAGCGCATACACCGAGGCGCCCGAGGCAGTGAGCCGTGGCGCGGCATCGGCATGCACCGAGATGAACATATCGGCCTTGTGCTGACGGGCGATGTCCACGCGCTTGCGCAGCGGCACAAAGAAGTCGTCGTTACGCACCAGTTTCACGTCAAAACCCTTTTCGCGCTTCAAACGCTTGGCCAGCAGTTGGGCGATAGACAACACCACGTCTTTTTCGCGCTGGCCCTTGGACCCGACAGCGCCGGGGTCTTTGCCGCCGTGGCCGGGGTCGACCACCACGATAATGTCGCGCTTGGGGTGCGCCTTGTTCACCGCGGCCACCAAGGGCACCGCCTCAGCCGCGATTTGACGCGGTGCACGGGTGGCGCTGGTCAGGTCCAGCACCAGGCGATGGCCCTGCCCGTCCTGAGGCGGCAATACAAAGCTGTTGAGCTGCATCGGCGCGGCCAGGTCGAGCACGATGCGCGTATCCGCCTTGCCGAAATGCCCCGAGCGAATCGAGGTGATCCCGCTGTTCTTCAGCTCAAGTTGAGAAAAGTCACCACTGAGGCCTGCGCCGCTCAGGTCGATGATCAGGCGTTCCGGGGCAGTCAGAGAGAACGTCTTGTATTGCACTGGGCCGCTAAGGTCGAACACCAGGCGCAGCTTGTCGTCCGAACGCCATAGGCGTGCATTGCGGATCTGGGTCGCGTGGGCGGCGAACGGCAAAGCAAACAAAGGGCTGGCCAGGAGCAGGTTGAGGAGCTGACGTCTGTGCATGACAAATACCGCAAATGGAGGAGTGTCCGTACTCCACATGAGTGAAAAAAGGCCGGGGCAGAAAATTCATCGTCGACTCTATTGTTATACTATAACATGTCGAATTATTTCCAACGATGGACCTGCTTATGAATGCGCTGACTCTGCCGGATATTGCCGCGCAGGCTTCACGCCAAGCCTTGCCACTCGACTGGGTGGGCATGTGCGGCATCGCCCTGCCGATCCTCATTGACGGCCAACGCCTGAGCGCCAGCGCCGATGCCGGCGTCAGCCTGGACGATGGCACCGCTCGTGGCATTCATATGTCACGCCTGTACCTGGCACTGGAGATGCTCGAACAGCAGCCCGTTACGCCTGCACTTCTGCGCAATGTACTGCAGCGGTTTCTCGACAGTCATGAAGATTTATCTAAGAACGCCTACCTGCGTCTGCACACGAATTTACTGCTGAAACGCCCGGCGCTGGTCAGCCCATTGGCCGGCTGGAAGGGCTACCCGGTGAGCATCGAAGCGCGCCTGGAAAACCAGATGTTCCACGTGGAACTAAAAATTGACGTTACCTATTCTTCAACCTGCCCCTGTTCCGCCGCCCTCGCCAGGCAGTTGATTCAGCAGCAATTTCTCCAAGACTTCGGCAACACGCCGTTGCAGCATGAAGACGTGCTGACCTGGCTCGGCAGTGCTAACGGTATCGTCGCCACGCCCCACAGCCAGCGCAGCAGCGCGCAGTTGCACGTGCACCTGCAAGGCGAGCATCTGGCGCTGACGGAGCTGATCAACGCTGCCGAAGCCGCCCTCGGCACCGCCGTACAAACCGCCGTAAAACGCGCGGACGAACAAGCCTTTGCCTTGGCCAACGGGCAGAACCTGATGTTCTGCGAAGACGCCGCCCGCCGCCTTAACCTCGCCTTGAAACGCTCGGATGCGGTCAAAGCCTTCCACCTCAAAGTGATCCACGCCGAAAGCCTGCACGCGCACGATGCCGTGGCTGAAAGCCGCTGGACGAGAAACCCTGCATGATCACCTGCACTGCTTTGCGCTGGGGCGCCCCTGGCCAACCGCTGACACCCGCCGTGGATTTCACCCTGGAAAAAGGCAGCCTCACCGGCGTGATCGGCCCCAACGGCTGCGGCAAAAGCAGCCTGCTCAAAGTCATCGCCGGCCTGCAAAAACCGTTGGCGGGCAAAGTGACCGTGGATGTTCCACGCCGAGGTGGCCTGTCGTTCCTGCCCCAGCAACAGCACCTTGATCGTCAGTTCCCCATCAGCCTGCAAGAACTGGTCGCCGCCGGTTTCTGGGGCACGCGGCTCACCCCGCAACAACGCAGCCAGCGCCTGCAGAAGGTGCTGGAAGAATGGTGCCTCAGTGGCCTGGAACAGCGCCCATTGATGGCGTTGTCAGGCGGCCAACTACAACGCGCATTGCTCGCTCGCATGAGCCTTGCCGAGTCGCCAGTGTTACTGCTTGACGAGCCCCATGCCGCTCTGGACGAAGAAGGCCAGGCCCTGTGCTGGAGCCATATCCACGCCTGGCACGCCGAAGGCCGAACGTTGGTGGTGGTGTGCCATGACTTGGCCTCCGTACGCCAACACACCCAACAAGTGGTGCAAATCAAAAGCAGTGGCTGTGTATTCGGCCCCAGCAAAGAGTTGATCCGCCCGCAGCCGCACATGCAGGTGGCCTGATGCACTTCACCGCCCACCTGTGGATGCCCTTCCTCGACTTCGTCTTCATGCGTCGCGCCCTGATCGGCGGTCTGGTGCTCGCCTGCAGCACCGCCCCGCTCGGCGTATTTCTGATCCTGCGCCGTATGAGCCTGATCGGTGACGCCGTCGCCCACGGCATATTGCCCGGCGCCGCACTGGGCTTCTGGTTCGCGGGCTTGAGCCTGCCCGCGTTGACCATCGGCGGCCTGGGCGCTGGCCTGGGCATGGCCGGCCTGTCGGCGTGGATCACCCGCCGCACCGGCCTGCGCGAAGACGCCAGCCTGGCGGCCATCTACCCCATCTCCCTCGCCGCCGGCGTGTTGATCCTGGGCCTTGCCGGCAAGCGCCTGGATTTGCTGCACCTGCTGTTCGGCTCTGCCCTGGCCGTCGACGAAACCACCCTGACCGGCATGCTCTGGGTCTCCGGGTTCAGCCTGATCGCCATGGCGCTGATCTACAAACCGCTGCTGCTGGACACCCTCGACCCGCTGTTCCTGCAAACCGTCAGCCGCCTTGGCCCCCTGGCCCACGGCTTGTTCCTGACCCTGGTGGTCCTGAACCTGGTGATTGGCTTCCAGGCCATCGGCGCCTTGATGGTGGTGGGGTTGATGATGTTGCCGGCCATCGCTTCACGCTTCTGGAGTCGGCGCCTGCCGGTGTTGATCGCGGTATCGGCGGTGCTGGGATGCCTGTCGGTGTGGTTGGGTTTGTTGCTGTCGTTCTACTTCTCGCTGCCCAGCGGCCCGGCGATTGTGCTGGTGGCTGGCGGTGGGTACCTGCTGTCCGTGGTCTTCGGTCCGGTGCACGGCTTGCTGCGCCGCCCGCCTTTGCTTACATCCCAATGAGGTGTTTCCCGATGCGCGCTCTACTCGTGCTGTTCAGTTTGCTGCTGCCGTTGTCGATGGCCCAGGCCGCCGACAAACTCCAGGTGGTTACCAGCTTCAGTATTCTCGATGACATCACCCACCAGATCGGTGGCGATCACATCCAGATCAGCAACATGGTCGGCCCCGACGCCGATGCCCATACCTACGAACCCTCCCCGGACGATGCCAAGGCGCTGCTCAAGGCCAAGCTGATCATCAAGAACGGCCTGGGCTTCGAGCCGTGGCTGGACCGCCTGGTCACCAGCACCGAAACCAAGGCCACGGTGGTCACCGCCAGCAAAGGTGTGATCTCCCACACCATGGAGGAAGACGGCGAAACCATCCCCGACCCGCACGCCTGGCACAACCTGGCCAACGCCGAAATCTATGTGAACAACATCACCAAGGCACTGGTGGCCGCCGACCCGGCCAACAAGGCCGACTACCTGCGCAACAGCCAGGCCTACCTGAAAGAAATCTACCGCCTGCTGGCCGAAGCCAAGACCAAGTTCGGCGCGCTGCCACCGGGTAACCGTCGCATCGTCACCTCCCATGACGCCTTCGGTTACCTGGGCCAGGCCTATGGCATCCAGTTCCTGGCGCCACAAGGCCTGTCCACCGAACGTGAACCTTCGGCCGCCGAAGTTGCCGCGCTGATCACCCAGATCCGCAAGGACAAGGTCAAGGCGGTGTTCATGGAAAACATCAAGGACTCGCGCCTGCTCAAGCAGATCGCCGATGAAAGCGGCGCGCAGATTGGCGGCACGCTGTACTCCGACGCCCTGGCTGCCGAAGGCCCGGCGAGCACCTTCACCGGGCTGTTCGAGTACAACCTCAACACCCTGTGCGCAGCGTTGAGCAGGCCGTGACCCTGAGCATGCTCGAACTGGAAGGGGCTGCCGTCGGCAGCCGCTTTCCACTCGCCGCCGTGCTCGACGCCCTGCCGTGGAACAGCGATGGCCTGATCGCCGCCATCGCCCAGCAACATGGCAGCGGCGAAGTGCTGATGCTGGCCTGGATGAATCGCCAGGCCCTCAACGAAACACTGGCTACCGGGCAGGTCTGCTATTGGTCGCGCTCGCGCCGACAGCTGTGGCGCAAAGGCGAAAGCTCCGGCCACTGGCAACAGTTGGTGGAAGCGCGCCTGGATTGTGACGGCGACGCGGTACTGCTGATCGTCGACCAGCAAGGCCCGGCCTGTCACACCGGCCGCCACACCTGTTTCTACAACGCCCTCGAGGGCGCCTACGTTCACATCATTACGGAGCCATTTGCATGATCCGCAAGAACCCTTCCGGTGATCTGCCGGTGATTGCCGAATCGGCCTACGTCGACAAGACCGCGATCATCTGCGGCAAGGTCATCATCGGCGAGAACGTGTTTGTCGGCCCCTACGCCGTGATCCGCGCCGACGAAGTCGACGCCGGCGGCGCCATGGACCCGATCACCATCGGCGCGAATTCCAACATCCAGGACGGCGTGGTCATCCACTCCAAGTCCGGCGCGGCGGTGACGATAGGCGAATTTACATCCATCGCCCACCGCTCCATCGTCCACGGCCCCTGCACCGTCGGCGACCGGGTGTTTATCGGTTTCAACAGCGTGCTGTTCAACTGCGCCGTCGGCGATGGCTGCGTGGTGCGCCATAACTCGGTGGTCGACGGCCGTGATTTGCCCGCCGCCTTCTACGTGCCCTCCACCACCCGCATCGGGCCGAATACCGACCTGTCGCAATTCCCGCCGGTGAGTGTCAGTGCCTCGGAGTTTTCCGAAGACGTGGCACGTACCAACGTCGACCTGGTACGCGGTTACAAAGCCCTGCAAAACGAGTTCTGAGCCATGAGCCGCCTGCTGATCCGCAACGCCCGCCTGGTGAACGAGGGCCAGGAATTCGACGCCGACGTGCTGGTCGCCCATGGCCGTATCGAAAAGATCGCCAGCAGCATCGGCGGGAACGCCGCGCCCGTGTCCATCGACGCCCACGGGCAGTGGCTGCTGCCGGGCATGATTGACGACCAGGTGCACTTTCGCGACCCCGGCGCGCCGGACAAGGGCAGCTTCTACAGCGAGTCCCGCGCAGCGGTAGCCGGCGGCATCACCAGCGTCATGGACATGCCCAACACCAACCCGGCCACGCTGAACCTGGAAGCCCTGGCCGATAAAAAGCGCCGCGCGGCCCTGCACTCGGTGGCCAACTACGGCTTTCACTTCGGGGTCAGCAACGACAACCTCGACACCGTCGCCGCCCTTGACCCGCGCGAAGTGGCCGGGGTCAAAGTGTTCATGGGCGCCTCCACCGGCAATATGCTGGTGGACGACCCACGGATCCTGGAACGGCTGTTTGCCGAAGTGCCGACCATTCTGCTGGCCCACTGCGAACACACGCCGAGCATCCAAGCCAACGAGCAGCGCATGCGTGAGCGCTTTGGTGACAGGATCCCCGCCGTCGCCCACCCGCTGATCCGCGATGCCGAAGCCTGCTATCGCTCATCCTCCTTCGCGGTGGAACTGGCCAAGCGTCACGGCACGCGCCTGCATGTACTGCACCTGACCAGCGCCCGCGAGTTGGCATTGTTCGAAGACAAACCCCTCGCACAAAAACGCATTACTGCTGAGGTCTGCGTGCATCACCTGCTGTTCGATGACCGTGACTATCACCGCCTCGGCCACCAGATCAAATGTAACCCGGCGATCAAGACCCGCGCCGACCGCGACGCCCTGCGCCTGGCCTTGCTGAGTGATCGTCTGGATGTGATTGGCACTGACCATGCGCCGCATACCTGGGCGCAAAAACAGTTGGGGTATCGTGAAGCGCCCGCGGGTCTACCCCTGGTGCAACACGCGCTGCCGGCGTTGTTGGAATTGGTCGCCGATGGGCTGCTGCCCCTGGCCACCCTGGTGGCCAAGACCAGCCACCGTGTCGCCGACCTGTTTGCCATCCCCGACCGGGGTTACCTGCGCGAAGGGTATTGGGCCGACCTGGTGCTGATCAAACCGGAGCCCGAGAGAAAGCCGGTCAGGGATGAGCCGATTCTTGCCCGCTGCGGCTGGACACCGTTCGCCGAACGCAGCTTTCGCCACAGCGTGAGTACCACCCTGGTCTCCGGCCACCTGGCCTGGCACAACGGCCAGGTGGTCGACAGCTGCCAGGGTTTACCGCTGCATTTCCTAAGGTAGGCGCGAGCTTGCTCGCGAAGAGCGTTAACGATAACGCAGGGGACCTGACACCCGGTGGCGCTCTCCGGTTTTTCGCGAGCAAGCTCGCTCCTACAGGTTAAGCGCGAGGCTTGACCGTGCCGCAATCGGTGCCCAGCCATTGGGCGTGGGTATCCAGGCTGCCCTTCTGCTGAACGCCGGTGGCATTGAAGGTGCCGTTGACGGTGGTGGTGAATTCTTTCTGGCTCTGGAAGGTAGCGACGCCGGTGCCCTGGGCTTTGGGACAACTGAAGCGGAATTTCCACTGGTTGCCGGTCTTGTCGGTCACTTCCTGCTTGCAGCCCGATTGGGGGTCGGTCAGGGGGATCGAATCAGAGGCGACTTGTGCCGGGGTGAGGCACACCTGCACGCCTTTGCCGGCCATGGTGATGCCTTGTTTTTCCAGCATGGCGCGCTGTTCGGGGGTCATCTGCTGCTTGAGCTGACCGAGGATCAGCGACAGGTCCGGCAGGTCCTGGTTATCGACTTTCATGTTGCTGGTGGTCAATTCCCACAAGCCCGGCGCCAGCATCTGCGCCTGCGCTGCCAGCGGCAACGACAAACCAACAACCATGGCCAAACCAAGCAGACGAGCATTCATTGGGTAACTCCTGGGCAATTGTGGGCGTTAGACGCCGCAAAAGTGCCAGTGTTGCACGCCAAATAAAATAGCGACATTCGCAGCCGTTCATGGTCTGTTAGGCATTGGATTGCCTGGAGTACCGTCGTCCATGGATTTCTTTGGCCCGCACCTGCTCGCCTACTTCATCGCCACGCTGCACTTTCTCGGGACTCTCGCCGCGATCCACGCGGTGCTGACCGTCAGGACCGCCCAAGGCTCGATCGCCTGGGCCCTGTCACTGATGTTCATGCCCTATCTCACCCTGATCCCCTACCTGATCTTTGGCCGCAGCACCTTCGACGCGTATATCCAGGCCCGTCGCCAGGCCAACCAGGAAATGCACACCGCGATCACCGAGCTGAACTGGCGCCCCTGGGTCGAGGAGGCTCTCGCTGCGCGCAACTCCAGCGCCTACGCCTCGTTACGCGCCATGCCCAAGCTGGGGCGCATGCCGTGCCTGGCAAACAATGAAGTGCGCTTGCTGATCAACGGCGAGGCCACTTTCAGTGCAATCTTCGACGCCATTCGCAGTGCCAAAACCGCCGTGCTGTTTCAGTTCTTCATCATTCATGACGATGAACTCGGCCGTCAGTTACAGGCGCTGTTGAAGGAAAAGGCCGCCCAAGGCGTGGGCATCTACGTGCTGTACGACCGCATCGGCAGCCACGCCCTGCCCCATCAGTACGTGCAATCGCTGCGCGACGCCGGGGTGCAGGTCAAGGCATTCGCCACCCGCAGCGGTTGGCTCAATCGTTTCCAGGTCAACTTCCGCAACCACCGCAAGATCGTGGTGGTGGACGGTGTCACCGGGTTTGTCGGTGGGCACAATGTGGGCGATGAATACCTGGGCAAAAAACCGCCATTGGCACCATGGCGCGATACCCATGTGCAAGTCACCGGCCCGGTGGTGGCGTGTTTGCAGGAGTCGTTTGCCGAGGACTGGTTCTGGGCCGCGCGCGAGCTGCCGCCGCTGATCCTGCCGGACGCCTACCCCGAAGACGGCGTGCTCTGCCAATTGCTCGCCAGCGGCCCGGCCGATCCGTATGAAACCTGTTCGCTGTTTTTCGTCGAGGCCATCCATGCGGCCACCGAGCGCGTGTGGATCACCAGCCCATATTTCATCCCCGACGAAGCGGTGTTCGCCGCCCTGCGCCTGGCGGTCCTGCGGGGCGTGGACGTGCGCCTGTTGCTGCCATCGCGGCCCGACCACCGCATCGTGTACGCCGCGTCCAGCCTGTATGCGATCGAAGCGGTGCGCGCCGGTGTCAGGGTGTTCCGCTATACGCCGGGTTTTTTGCATCAGAAGGTGGTGCTGGTGGACAACGAGATCAGCGCCATCGGCAGTGCGAACATGGACAACCGTTCATTCCGGCTGAATTTCGAAGTGATGTTGCTGACGGTCGACGAAGCCTTCGCCAAGCAGGTGGAACAGATGCTGCTGGACGACTTCGCCCAGGCCCATGAAGTGAGCCAGGAAGAAAGCCGCGAGACCCGCCGCCTGCAGCAACTGGGCATGCGGGTGGCGCGCTTGATCTCACCGATTCTCTAACGGCCAATGCGGTAAAAAATGTGGGAGGGAGCAAGCCCCCTCCCACAGTTGGATCTCCACTTTTCTGGAACATCAGCTCAGCGATAGATGTCTTCCCGCGTCCACGGCAGTTCATGGCTGCCATCCGCGTGAGGCTTCACCGCGAGGATCTGGTGCAGGTTGATCCAGCCCCGCGCAAACGCATAGGCACACCCGGCCAGGTACAGCCGCCAGATGCGTAACGCCTGCTCCGGCACCAGCTTCGCCGCCGCTTCCAGGTTGTCTTCCAGGCGCTCGCTCCAATGGTCCAGGGTGCGCGCGTAATGCAGGCGCAGGCTTTCGACGTCGACCACTTCCAGCCCGACTTCGCTGATCTCGGCGGTCATCATCGCCAAATGGGGTAGTTCGCCGTTGGGGAACACATAACGCTCGATAAACTCCCCGGCGCCACGGCCAACAGGCCGGCCGTCGGTGTGCTTGGCGGTAATGCCGTGGTTCATCACCAGGCCGCCTTCGCGCACGGCACCAAACAGGGTCTTGCAGTATTGCGCCAGGTTGGCGTGGCCGACGTGTTCGAACATGCCTACGCTCACCACTTTATCGAAACGACCATCCTGGGGCAGATCGCGGTAGTCGAGCAGTTGCAGGTCGATCTGGTCTTCCAGGCCCTCGGCTTTCACCCGCTCCTTGGCCAATGCCAGCTGTTCCTTGCTCAGGGTGATACCAAACACTTTCACCCCGAACTCACGCGCTGCGAAACGTGCCAGGCCGCCCCAGCCACAGCCTACGTCGAGCAGGTACTCGCCTGGCTGCAAGCGCAACTTGCGACACAGGTGGCGGAATTTGTCTTGCTGGGCCTGGTCGATGGATTCGCTGCCGGTTTCGAAATAACCGCAGGAGTACGCCATGTCCTGGTCCAGCCATAGCTGGTAGAACTCGTTGGACAGGTCGTAATGGTAGGAAATAGCCGCGGCGTCGGTGGCCTTGTCGTGGATCGAGCGCACCGGCAGACTCGCGCCGTCGTCCTCGACCAAGGCATGACTCAACTCATCACAGACCCGGATCACTTCGCTGATGGAACCTTCCAGCTCCAGTTTGCCCTCGACGAAGGCTTCACCCAACGAGTCGAGTGTGGGATGGGTCAGTTGGGGCACGACCGTGGGGTCCTTCACCACGATGGTCACACTGGGCTCGGGGCCCAAGTTGAATTCATGGCCATCCCAGAGTCGAAGACGCAGCGGCAGCTGAAGATTCTGTAAGGCCGGTGGAAGTTGCGCGAGCATGAGTAGTCCCCCCTTGTTTCAGACGTCTGGAATGAGGGTAGACCATCCCGAGAAAAAGTAGGAGGCTATCGATTTGATAGCGTTCTTCTATGGGGCCCGGCGCTGGAGCAAACCGTCCTGGATCCACTGTTTCAGCCATGTCACCGCTTGCAGTGGTGCACCCTCTCCATAAGTGACTGCCAGTTGCGCACACAGTTCTGCGAAGCGCCAACCGGTCGTCACCATCCCCGCCAGCGCAAACGCCTCGGCCGGTCCCAGGCTTCGATAACGGCACACATTCTGATCGCGCCATACCAGGCAGATCTGTGCGAAGTCCAAGGTGTGGCTGTCGGGGAAATCCGCGCCATCCTTGCTGGCACGCCAGATGGCCACGGTGTTGAAGTGGCAAAGCCGCTGCTGTACGGATGGTGTCAGGGAGACCTGCAAACCGGGCCAATCCTCGGGCGGCAGCACCGCCATATCATCCTGGGTCAGCGGCTCACCCTGCGGCGCATCGAACGCCAGGGTGAAGGCCCACTCCAACTGGGCCAGTTCAACCAGCGGCGCACTTTGCTCGGCCACCAGGTGCTCGTGGATAAACGCCGGAAACCGCTCGCCCAACCAGCGCAGGCTGTAGTGGGCCGACGGATAACGACGCACATAGGCTTGCGTCAGCAGCGCAAACTCATCATCCCCCAGCCAATACCGGATGGCGCTGAAGTCGTGCCGCAACACCTCCTGCAGCCGTGCCAGATAAGCGTTGTGATAGATCGCCAGGCCAGTGTCTACATCCAGCGTCGGTCCGCCCAATAACGTGGCGGCAAAGCCACTGTTGGCATCAGGCGTCTGCGCTGACAAGTGCTGTTCAAAGGCCAACTGCCAGTCGGTCAGGCGCATAACGACCTCCGGGCCAAGGCTGCGGCGCCCAGCTTCCGGGCCTTTTCCAGCTCGGTGAGCAGCGCTTCGAACGGCGGGAAATGGTCATCGCGCTCCAACAGCGTCGAGACCGGCCCCAAATGCTCCAGGGTCTGTTGATACAACGCCCACACCGGGTCGCACACCGGATGGTCGTGGGTATCGACCACGTAGTCGCCGTAATCCATATGCCCGGCCAGATGCAGCTGGCGGATGCTGTCGGGCGGCAGGTTGCGGATAAAGGTCCAGGCATCGAAGCCATGGTTGCGCGCACTGACATACACATTGTTAACGTCGAGCAGCAACTGGCAGCCCGACAGGTGGGCCAGGGCATTGAGGAATTCCCATTCGGTGAATTCATCCGCCTTGGCACGCACATAACTGGATACGTTTTCCAGCACCAGCGGGCGCTGCAACACATCCTGCACTTGGCGAACGCGAGCAGCTACGTAGTAGAGGCTTTCTTCGGTGTAAGGCAGGGGCAGCAGGTCATGCAACTGGTGCGCGCTGCCACGGCTCCAGCACAAATGATCGGAAATCCACGCGGGCTGGATACGCTCCGCGAGCTGCTTGAGGTGTTTCAGGTAGTCCATGTCGACGGGGTGGGGGCCGCCGATGGACAGGGACACACCGTGCATCACCAACGGGTAACGCTCGGCTATCGCATCCAGGTAGTACAAGGCTTTACCGCCCTGCACCAGATAGTTCTCGGAGATCACTTCGAACCAATCCACGGCCGGCGCTTGTTCAAGGATCTGCTGGTAGTACTCACTGCGTAAACCCAGGCCGTAACCCAGACTTGGAAGGGACGCGGACATGACTCGCTCCTGGGCAAAGTGTCCGCAGCGGTGGGGACTGCCACTGCGGTTGCACTCGTTTGCCGGTTATTCGCCGACTTTGCCGCCCGCTGCGTCACAGGCGGCCTTGGTCATGGCCTTGAAGCCGTGGCCCTTGCACACCGCCTGGCCCTTGCAGGCGTTTTCAGCGGTTTTGCAGTCGTTCATGCCTTTGCAGGACGTCACGCCGTAGCAATGCACTTGCGCATCGGCGGCTTGTACCTGGGTCGCAACACCAGCAAACATGGTGGCGGCGGCCATCGCCAGGGCAGCACCAGCAGCAGCGGATTTAATGTTCATTCTTGTATTCCTCATGATCGGTAGTGGCGTCGGTCTGAACGGAGTGCTCAGTCTCGACACACCACTAGAGTGAGGCCCCTTATCGGCGTTACAGTCGTGTGCAAATATTTCTGAAATTAATCCTCAAGCTTCGACAGCGGCTCCTGAAACCGCAGTAAACGCCCGGCATTGCCCAGTACCAGCAAGGTGCTGAGGTTATGCAGCACCGCCGCAATCATCGCCCCCGCAGCGCCCAGCCAGCCAAAGGCGGCAAACACCACGATGGCCAACGTCCAGCCCAGGCCGATGACCACATTGACCTGCAACGTACGCCGGCACTGGCGACTCAAGCGCACACAGGTGCCCAGGCGCCGCAGGTCGCTGCCGATCAACACCACATCCGCCGAGGCCAGCGCAATGTCCGCCCCACCCGCGCCCATGGCCACCCCAACCACGCCAGCCTTGAGCGCCAGGGAATCGTTGATCCCATCACCGACCACCATGGGCCGGAAGCCGCTGCCGATTTCCCCAAGCACGCGGTTGAGCTTGTCTTCCGGCAACGCCTGGGCTTCGACATCGCTGATGCCCACGTCCAGCGCCAGGCTGTCGGCCACGCTTTGACGGTCGCCAGTGAGCAGCAGTTGACGACCCAGGCCCAAATCCCGCAACTCTTGCAGGGCCTGGCGCGCCTCCGGCTTGACGCTGTCGGCCAGCAGCAGCCAGGCCAGGAACTGCCCGTTCAGAGCCAGCCCGGCAATCGGGCCGTCATGGTTCGGCACCGTCGTCGTGACAATACCCAATTGCTCGAACAACTCGGGACGGCCCAACGCCGCTTCGCCCTGCTCGGTCTGTGCCACAACGCCCAAGCCCTGGCGCTCGCGAATATCCGTGAGCGCCAGCATTTGCGCCTGAGTCGCCAACCCCGCCAACGCACGGCTGACCGGGTGGCTACTGGCCGAACCGAGGCTGGCCGCAAGGTTGAGCAGCGCCTGGCGGTCGGTCGACGAGGTCTCGATGGACTGCAAACGCAGGGTGCCAAAAGTCAGGGTGCCGGTCTTGTCCACCACCAGCGAGGTCAGGTCCGCCAACTCCTCGAGGAACGCCGAGCTGCGAATCAGGATCCCATGCCGGGCCGCCACGGCGATCCCGGCAATCGCCGTCGCCGGTGCCGACAGCACCAGGGCGCATGGGCACGCCGCCACCAGCACCGCGAGCATCGCCTGGGCGTCATTGGTCACAAACCAGGTCACTGCCGCCAGCAGCAACACCAACACCATATAGCTGCCCGCGTAACGCTCCAGCAGCCGCGTGATCGGCGGCTTGGAACGTTCGGCGTTCTGCATCAGCGCGATGACTTTGCCCAGGGTCGACTCGTTGCCGGTGCGCGTCACTTGCAGGCGCAACAGGCCATCGAGGTTGATCGCCCCGCCAAACACCTGCACACCCACACTGGCTTCCAACGGTACCGACTCGCCGGTGATCGGCGCCGTGTCCAGGCTCGCCTGGCCCGACAGCACCACGCCATCGGCGGGCACCCGATCACCGGCACGCACCTCGACGATATCGCCGGTGCTCAGCGTGCCGTTATCCACTTCGATGATGCTGCCGTCGACCTGCACCCGCCGCGCATGGCTGCGGGTCAGTTTACCCAGGGCATGAATCGCCTCCTGGGAGCCGATCACGCTGCGCTCTTCCAAGACGTGGCCGAAGATCATGATGATCGGCAGCAGCGCGGCGGTCAGCAGATCGCCGGTGGCCCAGGCGCCGAGCATCGCCAGGGCGATCAGTTGGTCGGTAATGCCATGCAGGCTGGGAAAACGCAGGCTGTACCAGGCCGAGCGCATCACCGGCACCGCCACCAGCAACGAGGCCACACCGAGCAGCAACTGGCTGACGCCCGTCTGGTCCGGCGCCAGCCAGCGCCATACCAGCCCCAGCATCAGCAAGCCAAGGGCGAGCATGGCCAGGGTCAATTGCCGGGCAGCGCTGCGCTGCTCGGCGGAGGTCAGCATGGGTGCGCTCATTGTTCGGCTCCCTGGATGATCAAGCGGGAGTCGTCTTTAGGATCGACCGTGGTCACCGAACCGGCCTGGCCGAGAATCTTCGGCATACGCTCGCGGTACAGGCGCAACAGCAAGCCCGGGTCTTTGACCTGGGCCAGGCTGGCGACCGTGGCCGTTTGCGCCTGGGCATTGGCCAGGCGTTCACTGGCCTGGGCGTGGGCGACCTGCACCAGGCGGTCGGCCTGCTGGTTGGCGCTCTGGGTGAGTTTTTCCGCTTCGGTCCGGGCGTTTGCCACGGCTTTGTCGGCTTGTTGACTGGCGGTGAGTACGGCGTTGAATGCGTTCACCGCCGGGCCCGGCAGGCTCGATTGCACATCGACCCGCGTCACCTCGACGCCCAGCCCCAGACCGGTGGCGGCCAACTCGGCCAGGCGCTTGTTGACGCCTTGCACCAAGTCACCCCGCAGCCGCTCGCGACGCTCGGCGGCGCCGTTGTCGGTACCGATCAATTCGGGGCGCGCCACCAGGATCGTGTCCAGATCGCGCGCCGCCGCCAGGACCACGGCGCTTCGGGTCACCAGGCGATCCAGGGCGGGCAGCACATGCGCGCCCTGCAACACAAAGGCGTAGGGTTCGGTGACCTTGTAGAACACCCGCACATCCAGCTGCACCACTCCGGCATCGCCGGTCAGCAGGTAGCCGGAGCCGGCCAGGGCATCGCTCAAGGGCGTGGCGAAACTGGCCACACGATCAGCCTGCACCGCCGCATCGGAACGTAACAGGTTCTCCACCCGACGCTCGATCACCCGGTCGGCCGCCGGCAATAACACCACCTGCTCGAACGGCTGCGGCCAGGCCAGCAGCAGCCCGGCATTCTGGATGCGGTCGAGGGCGCCGAAGTGCAGCACCACCGCACGGTTCTGCGGGTCGATCTGCCGCACATTGGAAAACGCCCATGCCAATGCGGCCAACACCGTCACCGCGTACAACGCCAGGAACGTCAGGCGCCCGGCCTGGATCCAGGGGCTGTCCGGGCTGTCACGCTCGGTCATGGCTGAACGTCCTTGGGCCCGTCCACCAACGCGCGAAAGGGCGCGGCGTCGGTGCGCAGGATGATTTTGGTGCCGGGGGTCACGACCGTGCCCAAGGTATCCAGGGAACGCAGCAAGTTATACAGCTGCGGATTGCCGGCGTAGGCACGCCCATAAATCTGCGCGGCTTCGACCCGTGACTGGGCTTCGATGTCGGCGGCTTTCACCGTGGCATCGGCCTGCACGATGCGCGCGTCACGCTCAGCCGCAGAGCGAATCTGCGCGGCCTCGCGCTTGCCCACGGCCGTGCGTTCGGTGGCGATGGTTTCGCGCTCGGCACGCATGCGGTCGACGGTGGCGGTGAGTGTGACCGACGGCAACGTCAGGCGCTCGATCCCCACCTGCGCCACGCGCACGCCATAGGTGGTGAGCAATTGTTGATCAATCTGCTGGCGCAGCTGCGCCTCGAAATCGGCAATGCGCACCTGGCTGGCCTCAGTGTTGATCAAGCTGGACAAATCAAAGCTGGCCGCCGTGGTTTCCAGCGCCGAGCCGACGAAGGTGCGGATCTGCCGCGCGGCCTCATCCGGCTGGTTCTGCACGGCGCGCATAAAGCGCTGCACATTGTCGGCATCGCCCTGCACCTGCCACGCCACATAGGCCTGCACGATAATCCGCAGGCCGTCGCGCGTACCCACATCCTGCAAGCCGCTGGAGGTGGTGCGCAGGCGCAAGTCCACCGGGATCGCCGCCTCGAACGGCGCCGGCCAACGCCAGCCCAGGCCCGGTTCCAGCAACACCCGCGACGGGTTGCCGAAGCGGGTAATCACCGTGGCCTCGCCGGAGCGCACCTGCACCAGGCTCGCCGCCGCCACCGCGAACAGCACCAGCAACACCGCCCAGGCCATACGCCGCCAAGGGAAAGGACCCGCCGCCTGTTCATCACCGTGATGATGGTGATGGTGGCCGTGGTGGTGACCATGATCGTGAGAATGAGCGCTCAACAGACAGACTCCTTATTGAACGGCTTTACGCGGCAGCGAAGGGTCGGCCGGCAAAGTAAAAGAACGCAGATCAATCGTCGGCGCGCCATCGGCGCCCAGGCGGTGATCCAGAATAAGCAGCTTGGCGTGGGCCAGACCCAGGCTGAGTTGGCCCAGGTACTGTTCCAGCACAAAGGCCCGACCGGCCGCGGCGTAGGCCTTTTGTTCGGCGGTAAAGCGCAGGTCGGCCGCTTGGGCACCGGCATTCACTTCGCGGGCGGTGGCCAAGGCCTGGTCGCGGGCGGTGCTGGCTTGCAGCAAGGCCTGGTTGGTGTGTTCGCTGGCGGCGCCGCGCTCGCGGGAGATCAGGGCCTGGGCGCCGATCTGCGCGGCTTGCACGCCGTGGTAGGCATTGGCGGCGCCGGCCGGTGGGTGGATGGCTTCCACGACAGTGGCGAGGATTTCCACACCGCTGTCGAGTGTCTGCAAATCCGCCTGCACGGCGCGGCCGATTTCGTCGGCCAGGCGCGTGCGTTGTTCGCCGAGCAATTCGTCGAGGGTACGCGAGGCAAAATCGTGTACCAGGATGCGGCTGGCGGTGCTGCGGATCAGGGTCGGCACATCCGCGCTGTTATAGGTGGCGGCGAGTGCGGCCTGGTCGGTGAGGCCGATGCGGTAAACGAAGCGCACATCCATATTGACGATCTGGAAGCTCTGCTTGTCGCCGCTGCTGCTGGCGATCACCTGGGATTTGTCATTCACATGGCTGGCATCCCACAGCCGATTGGCAACCAGCGGTGCCGGGCCTTCGGCAGGCGCCAACTCCGGTGCGGCGGCCTCGCTGACGCTGGTGGCCAACTCATGCACCACGCCGTTCTCGATGCTTAACACACGGCCCAAAGGCCACGGCAACCCGGCATGCAGGCCAGGGCCGAACACCTTGACGGGTTTGCCAAAGCGCTCATAAATCCCACGGCCTTGCAGGGGCACTTCATGCACACCGGTCAGCGCCCAGCCGACCGCCAGCACCACCAGCAACACCGGCAAAAACGCGCGGCGCATGTAGGTAAACGCCCAGATCTGGCGCAGGTCGATGCCGAAACGGTTGTGTAATTCGTGCTGCAACGCCAGCAGCGGTTGTGGCGGCCAGCGCAGCAACCCGGCGATGAAACTCTGCGCCATCAGGCGTGGTTCAAGGCGCGGCTGGCGCGGGCTGAACAGCGACAGCAGGCCTCTTAATAGAAACTCCACCGCCACCAGCGCCGGCAACAGCCCCACCAGCACCGCCAGGCGCAACGGCCAGACCGACTCGGCCCCGGCAAACAGCAGGCAAATGGCACTGACCACCAGGCAGATAATCGCCACCCGACTCAACTGCGCCAGTTGCGCGGCTTCCGGCCACTGGGCCGTGGTTTCCTGAGCCAGGCGCCGTTCGAACACCAACAAGCCAAACGCCAGGGCCAAGGCCAACGCAGCCCCCACGCTGGCCGCTTGGCCGACAGGCGCCGAGGGCAGGCCCAGGTTCCAGAATTCGATGATGCTGACCAGCGCCAGCAGCGACCAGCCGCCCAGCCACAAGACAGGGGCGCCGATCTGCCGGCCAAAGCGCTCCACAAGGCGTGCGTAGCGGCCCGTTTCTTCAACAGGTAATTCGGCCGCCGGCGCCTCCAGCCCCTGGGCCCGCCAATCGGCCACCCACCACGCCGACTGCAGCCCTGCCACCAGCACCAGCAGGGCCGATGCGCAGTTGATCAACACCACCGGCCAGATCGACAACGGTGCAAACAGCGCGACAAACAACGCCAGCACCCAACCGACTACGGCCAGTACTGTCAGGCTGATACCGGCTTGCCGCAATCGGCGGGCATGGAACAGCCCTTGCTGAAAACGCGGCAGGCCTTCAACCGAAGCGCCGTCCGCCTCTAGATCCACTTGCATCCACTCACGCCCGCTTGTACACAATTCGTTACGATATAACACGTGGCGTGAAATTTTTGTTCGTTAAACAGGGTTTTTGAACATGGCAAAAATCTCCTGTGGAAGGGGGCTTGTTCCCGATGGCTGTGGGTCAGCCGGCATATGCATCAACAGGTAGACCGCCATCGGGGCAAGCCCCCTCCCACATTTGTCCCTCAGTGCTTTCCAGATCGTGACTAAACCCCCATAAACACGCGCCATCACTGGTATAGGCCATGAATAATCGGCACACTCCAGACAGTTTTTCGCGGGCTCTCGGACAAGGAAGCGTCACCCCCATGATTTCGATCTATCAGCTCAAACCGCGGTTTCAGAACCTGCTGCGCCCACTCGTGCAGCGCCTCTATGACAATGGCACCACGGCCAACCAGATCACCGTGCTGGCCGGGGTTATTTCTCTGCTGGTCGGCCTGTTGATCGCCAGCTTCGCCCAACACCTGTGGCTGTTTGCGCTGATCCCGCTGTGGATGATCCTGCGCATGGCCCTCAACGCCATCGACGGCATGCTCGCCCGGGAGTTCGGCCAGCAGTCGCGCCTGGGTGCCTACCTCAATGAATTGTGCGACGTGATTGCCGACAGTGCGCTGATCCTGCCCTTCGCGCTGATCCCCGGCGTGAGCCTGGTGCCGGTGCTGCTGGTAGCGCTGCTGGCGGTGTTCAGCGAATACGCCGGGGTGCTGGGGCCGATGGTCGGCGCGTCACGGCGCTATGACGGGCCGATGGGCAAGAGTGACCGCGCGTTTGTCCTCGGCGTGCTGGCCACTGGTGTGGCGCTGGGCTGGCTCGGCGCCGGTTGGATCGACACGGTGATGTGGCTGGTCGCCGCCCTGCTCGCCTACACCCTGGTCAACCGGGTGCGCCAGGGCTTGAAAGAAGAACAACCTATCTCCCCTTCTGCATAAGGATTTTGCAATGCGCGAACAGCAAGAGCACACCTTCAGTACCCATGACGGCGTCGAGCTTTTCTACCGTCATTGGCCGGCCAGCGCGCCGGCGGACGGCGAGCCGCGCAAGGCGATCCTGCTGTTCCATCGCGGCCATGAGCACTCGGGGCGTATCGCGCACCTGGTGGATGAACTGGACTTGCCGCAGTTCGACTTCTTCACCTGGGACTCCCGCGGTCACGGCCAATCGCCCGGCGAACGCGGCGACAGCCCGAGCTTCGCCACCAGCGCCCGTGATGTGCAGACCTTCCGCGACCATATCGGCGCCACCTATGGCATCGAGGAAGAAGACTGTGCCGTGATTGCCCAAAGTGTCGGCGCGGTGATCGCAGCCACCTGGGTGCATGACTACGCGCCGAAAATCCGCGCCCTGGTGCTGGCGTCCCCGGCGTTCAAGGTCAAGCTGTACGTGCCCTTTGCCCGGCCGGGCCTGGCGCTCATGCGCAGGTTTCGCGGCAACTTCTTCGTCAACAGCTACGTCAAGGCCAAGTTCCTCAGCCATGACCCGGAGCGCGTGGCGTCCTACGACAGCGACCCGTTGATCACCAAGGCCATCTCGGTGAACGTGCTGCTGGGCCTGTACGAAGCCGCCGACCGGGTTGTCGCCGATGCCCAGGCGATCCAGGTGCCGACCCAACTGCTGGTCTCGGGCGCCGATTTTGTGGTGCACCGCAAACCCCAGCAGCAATTTTTCGACCGCCTTGGCAGCCTGAAAAAAGAACTGCATATCCTCCCCGGTTTTTTCCACGACACCCTCGGCGAGCGTGACCGCGCGGTGGCCGTGAGCAGCGCCAGGCGCTTTATCCTGCAGAACTTCGCACACCCGCTGGACCGTGCGTCCCTGCTGGACGCCGACAAACTGGGCGCCACCTGCGCCGAATCCGAATCCCTCGCTGCGCCCTTGCCGCGCAATTCCCTGCGCGACCTGTACTGGCGCCTGACCCGCGCCAGCATGGGCCTGGGCAAGAACCTGTCGGACGGCGTCAAGCTGGGCTTCGACACCGGCTTCGACTCCGGCAGCACCCTGGACTACGTGTACCGCAACACGCCCACCGGCAAAGGCAGGCTGGGCCGCATGATCGACACCAACTACCTCAACTCCATCGGCTGGCGCGGTATTCGCCAGCGCAAGCTGAACGTCGAGGAACTGCTGCGCCTGGCCATGGCCAAGCTGAGGGATGAACAGCGCGAAGTGCGCATCGTCGACATCGCCGCCGGCCACGGGCGCTACATTCTTGAAGCCTTGCAGGGCGTGTCGCCGCTGCCGGAATCGATCCTGCTGCGCGACTACAGCGACATCAACGTGCGCGACGGTGGCGCGCTGATTCGTGAGAAGGGCCTGGGAGACGTCGCGCAGTTCGTCAAAGGCGATGCGTTTGACCGCTTGGATTTGGCGGCACTGCAACCCAAGCCGACGCTGGCGGTGGTGTCCGGGCTGTATGAATTGTTTGCCGATAACGCCATGGTCGGCGGTTCGTTGGCCGGCCTGGCCGAAGCCGTGGAGCCCGGCGGTTACCTGGTCTACACCGGCCAGCCATGGCACCCGCAACTGGAACTGATCGCCCGCGCACTGACCAGCCATCGCCAGGGCCAGGCCTGGGTGATGCGCCGTCGCAGCCAGGCGGAAATGGACCAACTGGTAGAAGCCGCGGGCTTTCGCAAGATCACCCAACGTGTGGATGAGTGGGGCATCTTTACCGTGTCCCTGGCCCAGAAGATCTGACCATGCGCGAACCCGGTCTATTGAAACCAGCGGTGCTGTGGCTGCTGCTGTTGGCGCCGCTGTTTTTCAGCACCTACGGCTTCGCCACCTGGGTCACCAGCCAGCGCAGCGATGTCGGCACCCTGGTGTTCGGCTGGGAAACCCATATGCCGTTCTGGGCCTGGACCATCGTGCCCTATTGGTCCATCGACCTGCTTTACGGTTTCTCCCTGCTGCTGCCCAACAGCCGCCATGAGCTGAAGCAACACGCGCTGCGCCTGCTGAGCGCGCAGGTCATCGCCGTGAGTTGCTTCCTGATCTGGCCGCTGCGCTTCACCTTCGAGCGGCCGGAGCTGGATGGTGTGTTCGGCTGGCTGTTTGCCGTGCTGGCGGGTTTCGACAAACCGTTCAACCAGGCGCCCTCGCTGCATATCGCGCTGCTGGTGATCCTGTGGGTCATGTATCAGCGCCACACCCAAGGGTTATGGCGCTGGCTGGTGCATGGCTGGTTCGCCTTGATCGGTATTTCGGTGCTGACCACTTATCAACATCACTTTATCGACTTACCCACAGGCGCCCTCGCCGGCTGGATATGCGTGTGGCTGTGGCCGGTGGAACACCCCAGCCCCTTGCTGAATGCACGGCTGACCCGGGATTCGAAGCGCTGGCGCGTGGGCCTGCGCTACGGCCTGGGAGCCTTGGCACTGGCGATTCTGGCGTTTTCCCTGGGCGGCGGCTGGTTATGGCTGCTCTGGCCGGCGGTGTCCCTGGGCTTGATCAAGGCGAATTACCTGGTGCTCGGCGCGTCGGGCTTTCAGAAACGCAGCGATGGCCGGCTCACACCCGCGGCGCGCTGGCTGTATGCCCCCTACCTGGCCGGTGCGTGGATAAATTCGCGCCTGTGGACACGCAAACATCCACAGCCGGACCTGATTGTGGATAACGTGTGGCTTGGTCGGATTCCCAGTGCGAAAGAGCAGAATTCATTCAGCGCCATCGTCGACCTCTGTGCCGAATTGCCGATTAATCCACAGGGCCGCGCGTATCAAAGCATCCCGGTGCTGGACCTGATCGCCCCGACACCCGCCGACTGCCAGCAAGCCGCCGAGGCCATCGAGCGCCTGCGTGCAAGCGGCCCGGTGCTGGTGTGCTGCGCCCTCGGCTATTCGCGCAGTGCCACCGCCGTCGCCGCCTGGCTGCTGCACAGTGGGCGCGCTGCCACGGTGGACCAGGCGCTGGCTATTATTCGTACAGCGCGGGCCCATGTGGTCCTGCATCCTGCTCATCGTCAAGCATTGGAGGGTTTGCCCCATGCCCGCTGATATGGAACTCCAGGTGGTCGCCAGCCTGCTGCGCCGTGGCCGTTCACTGGATCAGTTATCCACAGGCCTGACCGTGGCCGGGGTGTTATTCGGCCTGGCCCAGTTGCTGATGGCGAGTGTTTCAAGCATCTGCCTGCTGCTCAGCCTGTGGATGATTATCCTGGGGCTGCTGCAAAAGTACTGGGCGCTGCGGGTGGCCTTTGATGCCGACCTGTTCGCCCTGCTGGCCCGCGACATAGAGCGCACGGCGGACCTCGATCAAGCCCTGCAAACCCTTGGCCTGCAATCGCCCAAGCGGGCCGACCGGCCCTGGGACGAGCGCCGTCGCGGCGCCCTCAAATTGCTGCGCAAACAAGCCTGGCTGCTGGGCGCGCAAGCGCTGCTGACCCTCGCCGTGATCCTCGCCAGCCCCTGGCTGCCTTTCGCCGCATAAGGAATCCCCATGTTCGAACCCGTGGTCGCCACGCTGATTACCTCCATGGCCCGCACCGTCACCGGCGCCCGCAGCCTGTGGCTGGGTTGCGCGCCAGTGCCGGTGCAACGTATCTATTTCGCCAACCACAGCAGCCACGGCGACTTCGTACTGCTGTGGGCCTCGCTGCCGCAGAACCTGCGCAAATTCACGCGCCCGGTGGCCGGCAGCGATTACTGGAATAAAAGCGCCCTGCGACGCTACATCATCAACCGCGTGTTCAATGGCGTGCTGATCGACCGCGAGCGCAAGGACCCTGTGGATAACCCCCTGCAGCCCATGCTCGCGGCGCTGGAAGGCGGCGACTCGCTGATCATCTTTCCCGAGGGCACGCGCAACCTGGAGGACGGCTTGCTGCCGTTCAAAAGCGGCATCTACCATCTGGCCAAAAGTTACCCACAGGCCGAATTGATCCCGGTGTGGATCGCCAACCTCAACCGGGTCATGCCCAAGGGCCGCGTGCTGCCGTTGCCTTTGCTGTGCACCACCAGCTTCGGCGCTCCCTTGCAATTGGAAGAAGGCGAAGACAAAGCCGCGTTCCTTGCCCGAACCCGCGACGCCCTGCTCGCCCTCGCCCCGGAGCATTCCTGAGATGGATAGCCAAACCCTGATGTTATTCGGCGGCATCGGCGCGATACTGGTGCTCGCCTCGCTGATCGGCCTGATCCTCAAACTGCGCACCCGTGGCACCCCCAATGCCGTGATCGACAACCTCAACGCCCGCATCAACGCTTGGTGGGTGATGGTGGTGGTCATCGGTATCGCCTTCTGGCTCGGTACCGGTGCGGTGATCCTGCTGTTCTACGCGGTGTCGTTCTACGCCCTGCGCGAATTCCTCACCCTCACGCCGACCCGGCGCAGCGACTACCCGGCCCTGGTGGCCGCGTTCTACCTGGCATTGCCGTTGCAATACCTGCTGATCTACTCGGACTGGTACGGGTTGTTCTCGATCTTTATCCCGGTGTACGTGTTCCTGCTGCTGCCGATCCTCGCCTCCCTGGGCGGCGACACCACGCACTTCCTCGAACGCGCCTCCAAAGTGCAATGGGGGCTGATGATCGCAGTGTTCTGCGTGTCGTTCGTGCCCGCCCTGCTGACCCTCGACATCCCCGGCTACGAAGGCCGCAACCTGCTGCTGATCGCCTACCTGGTGATCGTGGTGCAACTCTCGGACGTGCTGCAGTACGTGTGCGGCAAGCTGTTCGGCAAACACAAGATCGCGCCCAACCTGTCGCCATCCAAAACAGTGGAAGGCTTTGTCGGCGGGATTTTGCTGTCATCCCTGATCGGTGCGGCGCTGTGGTGGACCACGCCGTTCAACCCGTGGCAGTCGTTCCTGATCGCCTTGCTGATCAACCTGCTCGGCTTCGCTGGCGGCATCGTCATGTCGGCGATCAAGCGCGACCGGGGGGTGAAGGATTGGGGGCATATGATCGAAGGCCACGGCGGGATGCTGGATCGGCTGGATTCGGTGTGTTTTGCGGCGCCGATTTTCTTCCACCTCGTGCGCTACTGGTGGACCTGAACTTCTGAAAGCTAACAAATGGAATTGCTTTGTAAGCCTATAGGCAAACAGAATCCTGTATTTTGTTAGCTTATAGGCTTATTTTTTGTGCTTACTGTATGCCTATAGGCTAATATTTATTTCAATATTGATAGCCTATAGGCTTACAAAGGTCTTTCACCATGGGTACTTCCAACCTCTACAAGCTGCGCCTTTCTCAAGTAGAACGCGCTATTGAACCCTTTAACACCGTTAAAGGCGCACCCGTTCCGCCAGGCGGATGGTTGCGGTCTATCAGAGAATCGTTGGGTCGCTCATTAAGAGCCCAGGCCGAAATGGCGGGCGTGTCTTCAGTGACGTTGACCAAGTCCGAGCGTTCCGAAGCTGAAGATCGGATATCGCTTGCACAGCTGAGAAAGCTAGCAGCAGCACTGGACTGTGAACTCGTGTACGGCCTGGTCCCCAAAAAGCCCCTGCATGAAGTCATCCGAGACCGAGCTGAACTCATGGCCAAGCAAGAAATCCTAGGCGTCGCACATTCCATGAGCCTCGAAGATCAACGTCCTTCTGATGCCTTCATCGAACGTCAGATTGATGAACGTCGCAAAGAATTGCTCGACGGTCCATGGACACGCCTATGGCAATAGAACTGGAACTTAAACCAGGTCAAACCCCGCTCGATCCGGACGAAGTCGCTGGGCTGAAACCGAGACACATCGCCACCCAAGGCGAATTGGATGAATGGGAGGCGCAAAACATCCTCAAAGCCTCGCGTTGGGTAGCTCGGCAAAAAAAGCTGGATGTGCTGAATGATCATTTCTGCCGCGAACTCCACGTGAAAATGTTCGACGACACTTGGAAGTGGGCCGGTACTTTCCGAAAATCAGATAAAAACATTGGCTGTGACTGGACACAGATTGCCGTCAACTTGCGTCAATTGCTCGACAACGTGGCTTACTGGCTGGAGCACAACATATTCCCGCCAGAAGAGATTGCCGTGCGCTTTCATCATCGACTTGTGTGGCTACACGCTTTCCCCAATGGCAACGGTAGACATGCTCGCCTCATGACCGATTGCCTGCTGAGGCAATGTGGTCTTGCTCCCTTCTCCTGGGGGCGCGGTAACCTGGTGATCGTGAACGAAGTTCGCCAACGCTACATCCAGGCGCTTCGCGCTGCCGACGCCAATGATTACGCGCTGCTGTTGGCATTCGTGCGCAGCTGACTCGGTAAACATCCCCGCCGTGCGGCGTATCGGTGTCATCTTTTGTATCAAAGACGCGTGTAAGATACGCCGCACTTAGCCAGGGATGCTCACCATGTTCGATTCGCTCAAAGCCATCAGCCGTCGTGTTGTCGGTGTGTTTCTGACTGTGGTGGGGGCCGTTTTCGGCCAATGGCATCCGCCGCTGTGGCTGCGCGCCATCGGCCGTGGCCTGGCGAACCTGGGTAACAAAGCCCGCGCTTATCCGCGCCAGGCCGGTGCCGGCGTATTGGGCCTGGTGCTGCTGGCGGCCGCTGGCTTCTACGGCTGGCACTGGTACTCCAACCTGCCGCAGCCCCATACCGTGGGCTATTCGCTGCACAAACCCAACCTGACGGACTACACCCAGCAACCGCCGGTTGTGGATAACTTGCAAGTGCGTTTTGCCGAATCGGTGGCCCCGCTGGCCGCCATTGGCAAGCCGGTCACCGAAGGCATCACCCTCAAACCCAATGTGGCCGGGAGCTGGCGTTGGTCCGATGACCGCACGCTGCTGTTCGTGCCGGAGAAAGACTGGCCTATCGAAGCGGGTTACACCCTTGATCTGGCCAGGAAAGGTTTGCTGGCCGATGGCGTACTGCTCAGTCAGTACAGCAGCCAGTTCTCCACCCAGCCGTTCCGCGCCACCCTGACACACAACGAGTTGTATCAAGACCCGTCGAACCCGACGATGAAACAACTGGTGGCGACCTTCCATTTTTCCCACCCGGTCGATGAAGACAGCCTGCGCAAGCGCGTTTCGGTCACCCTCGGCAAAGGCCTGGCCTACCGCGACGCCCAGTTGCCCAACCGCCCGGACATCAGCTTCGACGAGACCAGGCTGAACGCCTACGTGCGCTCCGCCGCCCTGGCCACACCGCTGGAAAGCACGCCGGTCAGCGCCAAGCTGGATGAAGGCATCAAGGCCCGCGACGGCGGCAACGCCAGCACCGCGCCGCTGGTGGCGGAAGTCACCGTGCCCGGCCGCTATCGCCTGACCTTTACCGGCGCCGAAGTGAGCTTTGTGGATAACGAACGCGGCGAGCCTGAGCCGGTGTTGATGTTCAGCAGCTCCAGTGCCGTGGCCGATGAGACCATTGCCGGTAAGGTCCAGGCCTGGCTGTTGCCGGAAAAGGCCCAGGACGACACCCGTCCCTATAACAGCAACGACATCGACGACGCCCTGCTGGCCCGCAGTACCAAGGTCACGCTGACCCACGTGCCCAGCGTCGAACCACTGAATACCCTGCATGCCTTCAAGTTCAAGGCCCCGGCCGGCCGTGCGCTGTATGTGCGCGTGCCCGCCAACCTGGAAGCCATCGGTGGCTACCTGGCGAAAAACCCTACGGCCTCGCTGATCAGCATGCCGGCTTATCCGCGCACCTTGCAGTTCCTCTCCGACGGCGCGTTGCTCAGCCTCAATGGCGAAAAACGCCTGGGTTTCATGGCCCGTGGTGTACCTGGCGCCCATGTGGAAATCGCGCGCTTGCTGCCCAACCAATTGCAGCACCTGGTGGACCAGAGCAGCGGCAGCTTTGCCCGGCCCAATTTCGGCAACGAGTACTTCGACCGCATGGTTGAACGCCAGTCCCTGGATATTGCGCTGTCGTCCTCGGACCCGGCGAAAACCGTCTATGACAACGTCGATCTGAGCCACTACCTCACCGCCAACGGAGGCCGTCGCGGCATTTTCGTGCTCAAGCTCAGCCCTCAGGATGAGCCGGCCGAGCGCACGTTCGACTATTCGCGCAGCACCACCTCTGACCTGCGCTTTATCGTGGTCACCGACCTCGGCATCATCGCCAAGCGCTCCAGCGATGGCAGCCATGACGTGTATGTGCAATCCATCGGCAACGGTTCGCCGGTGTCCGACGCCCAGGTCGACATCATTGGCCGCAACGGTCTGCCCGTGAGCAGCGGCCACACCGACGGCGAAGGCCACGTGCATTTCGCCAAGCTGGATGAACTGCGCCGTGAGAAAACGCCGCTGATGTATGTGGTCACTCGCGGCAACGACCAGTCGTTCCTGCCGATCGCCCGTCAGTCCCAGCAGCTGGATTTGTCGCGCTTCGACGTAGGCGGTTTGGAAGAAGACGGCGCGATTGATCGCCTCAGCGCCTACCTGTTCACCGACCGTGGCCTCTACCGCCCTGGCGAGACCGCGCACCTGGGCATGATCGTGCGCAGCGGCAACTGGAAAGGTGCCCTGCAAGGCCTGCCCGTGGAGCTGCAGATCACCGACCCGCGCGGCCTTGAAGTGATTCGCCAGCCGCTGAAGCTGTCCGCCAGCGGTTTTGAAACCTTTGATTTCCCCAGCAGCGAAGTCGCCCCCGCCGGTGACTACACCGCGACCTTGCAGTTGATTGGCCAGAAACAGACCCGCACCGACCTCGGCAGTGTCAGCTTCAAGGTCCGCGATTTCGAACCGGACCGCATGAAGGTCAGCCTGAGCCTGCACGACACCCCGGTACAGGGCTGGATTCCACCGGACCAGGTGGTGGCCAAGGTCACCGCGATGCACCTGTTCGGCGCCCCGGCGGCCGGCCGTCGCGTCACTGCGAAGATGTCCCTGAGCCCGACGCTCGCGGCATTCGAGCGTTACCCCGACTACCGTTTCCGCCTCAACGATTCCCTGGAAGAGGCCAGCACCGAAGACCTGGCCGAAACCACCGTCGACGACAACGGCCAGGCCGTACTCGACCTCAACCTGCAACGCTTCGCCAACAGCACCTATCGCTTGCAAGTGATGACCCAGGTCTTCGAGGCCGAAGGGGGCCGTAACGTGGCGGCGCAAAGTGCCTTGCTGGTGTCGTCCGCGCCCTACCTTGTGGGTGTGAAAAGTCAGGACTCGCTGTCGTACGTCGCCAAGGACGCCCCGCGCCAGGTGCAATGGCTGGCCGTCGCGCCAGACCTCACCCCGCTGGCGGTGGATGGCCTGACCAGCGAAGTGGTCGAGCACCGCTACGTGTCGGTACTGGTGAAACAGTCCAACGGCACCTACAAGTACGAGTCGCGCATCAAGAACATCAGCCAACCGGCCTCTCCGCTGGTGATGACCAAGGACGGCGCCAGGCAGGCCCTGAACACCGCCACCCCTGGCGATTTCACCCTCCAAGTGAAGGACGCCAACGGCAACCTGCTCAACCAGATCGACTACAGCGTGGCCGGACGCGGCAACACCTCGCGCTCCCTGGAGCGCAATGCCGAGCTGCAACTGCGCCTGGATAAACGCAGCTACGCCACCGGCGATGAGATCGCGATCAGCATCCGCGCGCCTTACACCGGTGCGGGGCTGATCACCATCGAGCGGGACAAGGTCTACACCCAGCAGTGGTTCAAGGCCGACAGTACCAACAGCGTGCAACATATCCGCGTGCCTGCGGGGCTTGAGGGCAATGCCTACGTCAACGTGCAGTTTGTGCGCGACATCGGCTCGTCCGAGGTCTACATGAGCCCGCTGTCCTACGGGGTGGTGCCGTTCAGCATCAACCTGGATGCGCGGCGCATGGCGTTGAAGGTCGAGGGCCCGGCGAAAATAGAGCCGGGACAGACCCTCGACATCAAGGTCAACGCCGACCGCCCCGGCCGTGCTGTGGTGTATGCAGTGGACGAAGGCATCTTGCAGGTAGCGCGCTACCAGACGCCGGACCCGCTGGGTTTCTTCTTCCAGAAACGTGCGCTGGAAGTCGGCACCAGTCAGATCCTTGACCTGATCCTGCCGGAATTCAGCCGCCTGCTCAGTGGGGCGGCGCCCGGTGGCGATACGGAAGGCGCCCTGGCTAATCACCTCAACCCGTTCAAGCGTAAACATCAGCCGCCAGTGGCCTGGTGGTCCGGGCTGGTGGACTTGCCCGCCGGTGAAACCGTGCTGCATTACCAGGTGCCGGACAGCTTCAACGGCAAGCTGCACCTGTTCGCGGTGGCTGTGGACGCCGACAGCGTGGGCGTCAGCGAGGCCAATACCGAGGTCCGTGGCCCGATTGTCATCACGCCGAACGTGCCGGCTTTCGTGGCGCCGGGTGATGTGTTCAACGTCAGCGCCGGGGTATTCAGCAACCTCGAGGCGGCGGCGAACGTGAAGTTTGAAGTGCAGACCAGCGCCGGCCTGGTGGTGCAGGGCGACAAAGCCAGCACCTTGTCCCTGCAACCGCGCAAGGAGGGCACCGCCGAGTTCAAGATCAAGGTCGGCGAAACCCTCGGTTCGGCGGATTTGCGCTTTGTCGCCGTGTTGCCGGATGGCAAGCGGATCCAGGTGGCGGAAACCACTTCGATTCGCCCTCTGAGCGAGCATCGCGTGGCCCTGAGCCTGGGTCGTTTCGACAGCGCCAGCAAAGAGCTCAAGCCCACCCGTGAACTGTTCAGCCAGTTGCGCGATGTGCAACTGGGTGTGGCGGCCTCGCCGCTGGTATGGGCCAACGGCCTCAAGCATTACCTGGATGACTACGGCTATGCCTGCACCGAGCAACTGGTGTCCAAGGCCATGCCGGCGTTGATCTGGGGCGGTACCGCACCCGAGGCAGAACAGGCCTTCAGCAGCGCGGTGCGCATGTTGCGCCAGCGCCAGAACCAGGCAGGTGGTTTCGGTTTGTGGGCCGCCAACCCGGACGTAGCGCCCTACGCCAGCCTATATGCCACCGATTTCCTGATCGAAGCCAAGGAACGCGGGCTACCGGTGCCGGAAGACCTGCTGGTGCGCGCCAACAGCTATCTGACGGACCTGGCCAACGGCCCGAGCGAAGGCCTGTCTGAATTGCGCAACCGCGCCTACGCCAGTTACTTGTTGAGTCGTCAGGGGATTCTGGTGAGCGGCGCCTTGAGCGATATCCGCGAACGCTACGAAAGCTACTTCAAGGACAGCTGGCAGAACGACTTGGGCGCCGCCTACTTGGCGGCCAGCTACAAACTGCTCAAGCAGGATCGCCAGGCCGACACCTTGTTCCGCAAGATCCCTTGGCGTTCGCTTGTGGATAAGTGGGACAGCGACGGCCTGTATTACGACCCGCTGGTCCACGATGCCGAGCACCTGCATCTGCTCGCTCGCCATTTCCCCGAGTTGCTGGACAATGTTCCTACCGCCCTGCTGGATAAACTCGGCAAGCGCCTCAACGAACAGCGCTACAACTCGCTGTCGGCGGCGCTGTTACTGCGGGCCTTGGACAACTACGGCCAGCGCGCGCAAAGCGATATGACCCTCAAGGCCACTGCCTGGCTGGGCGACAAGCAGCAACAATTGCTGGAAATGGCCGGCCAGCCACCCCGCGCGGCGGTACCGGGCGCCACGCAAAAACTGCTGATGGAAAAATCCGACGGCCCGGCGGCGTTCTACATGCTCAGCGAAGCCGGTTTCGATAAGGGTGCCAAGCTCAAGCCGATCAACAACGGGCTGGAGATCATCCACGAATACCTCGACCTCAAAGGCGAGCCGGTGAGCACAGTGGCGGTGGGCGATGAGTTCCTGGTGCGCTTGCGCCTGCGGGCCACCGACCGTGACCAGGTGCAGCAAGTGGCGGTGGTCGACCTGCTGCCCGGTGGCGTCGAGCCTGTGTATAACTTGCCGCCGGAGCCGGAAGCCGCCAGCAGCGAGGAAAGTGAAGGCGAAGCGTCCGAATACGTAGAAGAAAGCGAACAAGAAGCCGATGCCTGGCAAGCGCCCATCGGCGAAACCGAGCTGAGCAACTGGCAGCCTGACTATGTGGATGTGCGTGATGATCGGGTGGTGTTGTACGGCACGGCACTGCGCGACGTAGGCACCTTCGTCTATCGCGTGCGCGCCACCAACGCCGGCACGTTCAATACGCCACCGGCCTACGCCGAAGGCATGTACGAACCCACCCTGCAAGGGCGCGGCAAAGTAGGCCAGCTTGAAATTACCAAGCCTTAAACGCCTGGCGCCGCTGCTGGCAGCGGCGCTGGTGCTGGCGGGGCTGCGGCTGTGGCCCCACGCTCCGCTGGAACAGGCTGTTACGTCGTCACGGGTGGTGCTGGCCGATGACGGTTCGCTGCTGCGCATGACCCTGGCGGATGACGGCCAATACCGCTTATGGCTGCCGCTGGAGCGCATCTCGCCGTCACTGGTGGAGGCCTTGCTGCTCAAGGAAGACCGCAATTTCCATTGGCACCCGGGGATCAATCCCCCGGCGTTGCTGCGCGCGGCCCTGGCCACCTACAGCGGCGGCCAACGCCAGGGCGGCTCGACCTTGAGCATGCAACTGGCACGGCGCCTGTGGGATCTCAACACCCGCCAGGTACCCGGCAAATTGCAGCAGATGGCGTTGGCCTTGTGGCTGGAAGCGCGCTACAGCAAGCACGACATCCTCGAGGCGTACCTGAACCTGGCGCCCATGGGCGGCAATATCGAAGGCGCCGAAGCGGCCAGTCGCATCTACTTCGGCAAGGCGGCAGCGCAGTTGTCGTTGTCCGAAGCCTTGGCGCTGGCGGTGATTCCTCAGCAGCCGGGGCGGCGCGCGCGCTTCGGACCGTCGCTGCAAAATGCGCGACTGCGCTTGATGAATGACTGGCGCGAAACGTATCCACAAGACCCGCGTAACGCCAGTTTGCTCGAGCTGCCCCTGGAAGCCCGCAACCGCCAGCAGATCCCGTTTCTGGCGCCGCATCTGAGCGAGCAGCTGTTGGCCTCCCAGCCCGGCAACGAACTCAACAGCACCCTCAACCTGCCCCTGCAGCAACTGCTCGAACGCCTGATCAGCGGCTTTATAGCCGAGCGGCGCAGCACCGGTGTGGAAAATGCCACGGCCATCCTGATCGACAGCCACGACCAAAGCGTCAAGGCGCTGGTGGGCTCGGCGGATTACTTATCCACAGGCATCCACGGCCAGGTCAACGGCGTATTGTCACGCCGTTCTCCAGGGTCGACCCTCAAGCCGTTTCTCTACGGGCTGGCGCTGGATCAAGGGGTGATCCACCCCATGAGTATCCTCAAGGATTTGCCCAGTAACTTCGGCTACTTCCAGCCGGAAAATTTCGACGGCAGTTTTGTCGGGCCTCTGACCGCACGGGATGCATTGATCCGTAGCCGCAATATCCCGGCGGTGTGGTTGGCCAGCCAGGTGAAGTCGCCGTCGTTGTATGGTTTGTTGCAACGCGCGGGGATCAAGGGCCTGCGCGGTGAAAGCCATTACGGCCTGGCCCTGGCCCTCGGTGGCGGTGAGATGACACCCGAGGAACTGGCGCGGCTGTACGTGATGCTGGCGGGCGACGGCCATCTGCGGCCGTTGCGCTATCTGCAGGAGCAGCCCCAGGCCACCGGCCCGCAACTCCTCACCCCGCAGGCGGCCTTCATGGTGCGCGACATGCTGCGCCGCAACCCGCGACCGGATGGCCTGCCCGCGCGGCACTGGCGCACCGCCTGGAAAACCGGCACGTCCTGGGGGTTCCATGATGCGTGGAGCGCGGGCCTGGTCGGCCCTTACGTGCTGGTGGTGTGGGTGGGCAACTTCGATGGTCGCCCCAACCCGGCGTTTATCGGTGTCAAGACCGCCGCGCCGCTGTTCTTCCGTATCGCCGACGCCCTGCCCCTGGCCTTGCCCAACGTCGTGATCAAGGCCGACAAACCACCCGCCGGCCTGGTGCGCATCGACGTCTGCGCCGCCTCGGGCGAGTTGCCCAACCGCTGGTGCCCGCAAACCCGCAAGACCTGGTACATCCCCGGTGTTTCACCGATTCGCGTGTCCAACCTGCACCGCCCGGTACTGATCGACACCCGTACCGGCAAAGCCGCGTGCCCGCCGTTCGAGGCGCAATACACCCGCGAGGAAGTCTTCGAATTCTGGCCCAGCGACATACAACGCCTGTACCGCGCCGCCGGCCTGCCCCGCCGCACGCCACCCAACGTGCTGAAAAACTGCCAGCCCAGCCGCATCAGCGACCAGAGCGAAGCCCCGCAGATCCGTTCGCCGCTGACTCAAGTGAGTTATCAGTTGCGCCTGTCCGCCCCCCAGGAAAGCATCCCGCTGAACGCGAATGCGGCCAGCGATGCGGCGACGCTGTACTGGTTTGCTGATCAAACCTTGATCGGGCAGGGCCCGCCGCAAGCCACATTGAACTGGCGGCCGGGCAAGTCGGGGGAGTATCGGCTGCGGGTCAGTGATGATCAGGGACGCAGTGCGAGTCGGGGGTTGAGGGTGGAGTTTGTGCCTTAGGAGTGGCCATCACACTCTGCAAGCTCCACGTAGTTCGACTCCCCACCTCCCGTCGCCCCCGACAACCAACCCCACACGAAACTCAGCGTAGTACGCCCGGCAGCATCGACACCGATGATGCCCCGCGACCAGCCGGCCAGCAGCTCACCTTCCAGCGTCAGGCACTGATACAGCAGCTCGATAGCGTCCGGGCCTGTGACGCGGCCGACCTGCGTACCCAGGCGAATTCGGCCGCCTTGGTAGGTACCGGAAATGGCATCGCCCTCGACAAGGTAATGAAACACCGTACCCGCGCCGGATAGCCCGTGGGTGTTATTGGCGACGGTGAATCGGCGGTTGTGCAAACGCTCGTGGATTTGCGAGGGGGGGTTCATCGAAGGCGCGTCCTTTCGCGGGTACCTGGAGACCCGGGCGGGCCTCCAGGGTGGAGCGGGTTACTCCACCGTCACCGACTTCGCCAGGTTACGCGGCTGGTCAACGTCGGTGCCTTTGAGCACGGCGACGTAGTACGACAGCAGTTGCAGCGGGATGGTGTAGAGGATCGGCGACAGGGTGTCGTGGATGTGCGGCATGTTGATGACGTGGGTGCCTTCGCCGTTGGTCATGCCGGCTTTTTCGTCGGCGAACACGATCAGTTGGCCGCCACGGGCGCGGACTTCCTGCAGGTTGGACTTGAGCTTCTCCAGCAGTTCGTTGTTCGGCGCTACGGTGACCACCGGCATGTCGTCGTCCACCAGGGCCAACGGGCCGTGTTTGAGCTCACCGGCCGGGTAGGCTTCGGCGTGGATGTACGAAATTTCCTTGAGCTTCAGCGAGCCTTCCATCGCCACCGGGTACTGCGCGCCACGGCCGAGGAACAGAGTGTGGTTCTTGTCGGCGAACAGCTCGGCGACTTTTTCCACGGTGCTGTCCATGGCCAAGGCTTCGCCCAGGCGGGTCGGCAGGCGGCGCAGTTCTTCCACCAGGGTGGCTTCGACGCCAGCAGCCAAGGTGCCGCGAACCTGGCCCAGGGACAGGGTCAGCAGCAACAGGCCAACCAACTGGGTGGTGAACGCTTTGGTGGAGGCCACACCGATTTCGCGACCGGCCTGGGTCAGCAGGGTCAGGTCGGACTCACGCACCAGGGAGCTGATGCTGACGTTGCAGATCGCCAGGCTGGCGAGGAAACCCAGTTCCTTGGCATTGCGCAGCGCGGCCAGGGTGTCGGCGGTTTCGCCGGACTGGGAGATGGTCACGAACAGGGTATCGGGCTGCACCACCACCTTGCGGTAGCGGAACTCACTGGCGACTTCGACCTGGCACGGGATGCCGGCCAGTTCTTCCAGCCAGTAACGGGCAACCATACCGGCGTGGTAGCTGGTGCCACAGGCCACGATCTGCACATTGCGCACTTTGGCGAACAGCTCGGCGGCCTGGGGGCCGAAGGCGTTGACCAGCACTTGCTTGTCGCCAAGGCGGCCTTCCAGGGTGCGTTGCACCACGGATGGCTGTTCGTGGATTTCCTTGAGCATGAAGTGGCGGAACTCGCCTTTGTCGGCGGCCTCGGCACCGTCGCGATATTGCACGGCTTCGCGTTCGACGGAATTACCGTTCACGTCCCAGATCGCCACGCTTTCACGGCGAATGTCAGCAATATCGCCCTCCTCCAGGTACATGAAGCGGTCGGTCACCTGGCGCAGGGCCAGTTGGTCGGAGGCGAGGAAGTTCTCACCCAGGCCCAGGCCGATCACCAGCGGGCTGCCACTGCGGGCGGCGACCACACGGTCCGGTTGGCTGGCGCTGACCACGGCCAGACCATAGGCGCCGTGCAGTTCCTTGACCGTGGCCTTGAGGGCGGCGGTCAGGTCGCTGTGGTCCTTGAGCTTGTGGTTGAGCAGGTGGGCGATGACTTCGGTGTCGGTGTCCGAGGTGAACACGTAGCCCATGCTCTTGAGCTGTTCGCGCAGCACTTCGTGGTTTTCGATGATGCCGTTGTGCACCACCGCCAAGTCACCGGAGAAGTGCGGGTGGGCATTACGCTCGCACGGTGCGCCGTGGGTAGCCCAGCGGGTGTGGGCAATCCCCAGGCGACCTACCAGCGGCTCGCCGGCCAACGCCTGCTCCAACTCGCTGACCTTGCCTGGGCGGCGCATGCGCTCAAGCTTGCCCGCGTTGGTGAAGACGGCCACGCCCGCGCTGTCGTAGCCGCGGTATTCCAGGCGCTTGAGGCCTTCAAGCAGGATGGCCGTTACGTTACGTTCGGCGACTGCGCCAACAATTCCACACATGGTGCTTCTCCTAGATGATTGCCGCGCATATCAGCGTAATGCCGCGGGCTTGGATCTGGTCGCGGGCCTCAAGCGGCAGGCGATCATCGGTAATAAGGGTATGGACGCTGCTCCAGGGCAGTTCCAGGTTGGGAATCTTGCGGCCGATCTTGTCGGATTCGACCATCACCACCACTTCACGGGCGACCTCGGCCATCACACGGCTCAGGCCCAGTAATTCGTTGAAGGTGGTGGTGCCACGCTGCAGATCGATACCGTCGGCGCCGATGAACAGTTGATCAAAGTCGTAGGAACGCAACACCTGCTCGGCGACCTGGCCCTGGAACGAGTCCGAATGCGGGTCCCAGGTGCCGCCGGTCATCAACAGCACCGGTTCGTGTTCCAGTTCGCTCAAGGCGCTGGCCACGTGCAGGGAGTTGGTCATGACCACCAGGCCGGGCTGGTGGCCCAGTTCCGGGATCATGGCGGCGGTGGTGCTGCCGCTGTCGATGATGATGCGGGCGTGTTCACGCAAACGCATCACCGCAGCACGGGCGATCGCACGTTTGTAGGCCGAGACCGGTTGGGCGGGGTCGCCGACCAGTTCCTGAGGCATGGTGATCGCGCCACCATAACGACGCAGCAACAGGCCGTTACTTTCGAGCGCGGCCAAGTCCTTGCGGATAGTGACTTCCGAGGTTTCGAAACGCTTGGCCAGTTCGTCCACGCTGACTTCGCCCTGTTCGTTGAGCAAGGTCAGGATGTTGTGGCGTCGTTGGGGTGTATTTCGTTTCGACATGGCGATGATAAGTTTCGTTTCGAAAGATAACGAAGGCAATCAAAACCTATTGAGAAGATATCGTCAAGCGTCGGAAACAGATTTTTCAAGCAACGCACGACAAATGTGGGAAGGGGCTTGCCCCCGATTGCAGGAGATCAGTCGACTAAAACATTGACTGAAAATCCGCCATCGGGGGCAAGCCCCTCCCACATTTGGATAGCGCTGCTGATGAGGCTGTGGATAACTCAGGTCTTTTTGATTTTGACCGGGCGTTTCCAGCCATCGATGTTACGTTGGCGTGCACGGGCCACGGCCAGTTGGGACTTATCCACATCCTGGTTGATGGTTGAGCCCGCGGCAGTGTTCGAACCATCGCCGATCGTTACAGGTGCAATCAGCGAATTATTCGAGCCGATGAATACGTCCTCGCCAATGGTGGTCTGGTACTTGTTGGCACCGTCGTAGTTGCAGGTGATCGCGCCAGCGCCGATGTTGCTGCGCGCACCGATCACCGCATCCCCCAGGTAAGCCAGGTGACCGGCCTTGGCGTCGTCGCCCATTTGCGCGTTTTTCAGTTCGACGAAATTGCCGACGTGCGCCCTGGCGCCCATCACAGTGCCCGGACGCAACCGCGCAAACGGACCGGCATCGCTGCCCTCGCCCATTACGGCGCCGTCGATATGGCTGTTGGCCTTGATCACCACGCCCTTGCGCAGGGTGCTGTCCTTGATCACGCAGTTCGGGCCAATGACCACGTCGTCTTCGATGATCACGCGGCCTTCAAGGATCACGTTGATGTCGATCAGCACATCGCGGCCCACGGTGACCTCACCGCGGACGTCAAAACGCGCAGGGTCGCGCAGGGTCACGCCCTGGGCCATCAGGCGGCGGCCTTCACGCAGTTGGTAGTGACGCTCGAGCTCTGCAAGCTGCTTGCGATCATTGGCGCCCTGCACTTCCATGGGGTCGTGGGGCTGTTCGGTGGCGACCAGCAGGCCATCACTCACGGCCATCTCGATCACGTCGGTGAGGTAGTACTCGCCCTGGGCGTTGTTGTTGGACAGGCGGCTCATCCAGTCGGCGAGCTTATTGGCAGGCACCGCAAGGATGCCGGTGTTGCCTTCGGTGATAGCCCGCTGGGCTTCACTGGCGTCCTTGTGCTCGACGATCGCCGCGACCTTGCCGTCGGCACCGCGCACGATGCGCCCGTAACCGGTGGGGTCATCCAGCTCAACGGTGAGCAGGCCCATCTGGCCGGGCGCCACATGCTTGAGCAGGCGTTGCAGGGTTTCCACTTCGATCAGCGGCACGTCACCGTAGAGGATCAGCACGGTGTCAGCGGTAATGAACGGCACAGCTTGCGCGGTGGCGTGGCCGGTGCCCAGTTGTTTGTCCTGTAATACGAAATTCAGGTCATCCGCCGCCAGGCGCTCGCGCACCACATCAGCACCGTGGCCGATCACCACGTGGATACGTTGTGGGTCCAATTGACGAGCGCTGTGGATAACATGCCCAAGCATGGAATTGCCCGCGACCGGGTGCAGCACCTTGGGCAAGGCCGAACGCATGCGGGTGCCCTGGCCTGCGGCGAGAATGACGATTTCAAGAGACATGAATGGCTACCAATCCTGGGCGGTCCGGCTTCAGACCAAAGATGTGTTTTGCTAAAAAAGAAAAAGGGTAGCCGAGGCTACCCTTTTTAATCAATCGCGCATAAGCGTCACGGCTTCGCCGCTTACTTCTTGCGGATCTGCTGGAGCGTGCGCAGCTGAGCTGCAGCCTCGGCCAGACGTACAGCAGCAGCACTGTAGTCGAAGTCCGCACCCTTTTCGTTCAGGGCCTTCTCGGCAGCCTTGACGGCTTCCTGAGCGGAGGCTTCATCCAGGTCGCCAGCACGTTGCACGGTGTCGGCAAGTACCTTGACCATGTTCGGCTGAACCTCAAGGAAACCACCGGAGATGTAAAACACCTCCTTTTCCCCGCCTTGCTTGGTCAGAGTGATCGGACCTGGCTTCAAGCTGGTGATCAATGGCGCGTGGCCCATGGCAATACCCAGGTCACCGAGTTCGCCGTGTGCAATCACCATTTCTACCAGACCGGAGAAGATTTCCCCTTCCGCGCTGACGATATCGCAATGGACTGTCATAGCCATCTGATTGCCTCAACCTGATGAGCGCCCGTTTCCGGGCGCCTGGATTACAGTTTCTTGGCTTTCTCGATCGCTTCTTCGATGCCGCCGACCATGTAGAACGCTTGTTCTGGCAGGTGGTCGTAGTCACCGTTGAGGATGCCTTTGAAGCCAGCAATGGTGTCTTTCAGGGAAACGTATTTACCCGAAGCACCGGTGAAGACTTCAGCCACGAAGAACGGCTGCGACAAGAAGCGCTGGATCTTACGAGCACGGTTTACCAACTGCTTGTCGGCTTCCGACAGCTCGTCCATACCCAGGATCGCAATGATGTCCTTCAGTTCTTTGTAACGCTGCAGCACGTACTGAACGCCGCGAGCGGTGTCGTAGTGCTCCTGGCCGATCACGTTCGGGTCCAGCTGGCGCGAAGTCGAGTCGAGTGGATCGACCGCTGGGTAGATACCCAGGGAAGCGATGTCACGGGACAGAACGACGGTGGCGTCCAAGTGGGCGAAGGTGGTCGCAGGCGATGGGTCGGTCAAGTCATCCGCAGGTACGTATACCGCTTGGATCGAAGTGATCGAACCTTCCTTGGTCGAAGTGATACGTTCCTGCAGAACGCCCATCTCTTCAGCCAGGGTCGGCTGGTAACCTACTGCGGAAGGCATACGGCCCAGCAGTGCGGATACTTCAGTACCGGCCAGGGTGTAACGGTAGATGTTGTCGACGAACAGCAGAACGTCGTTACCTTCGTCACGGAACTTCTCGGCCATGGTCAGGCCAGTCAGTGCCACGCGCAGACGGTTTCCCGGCGGCTCGTTCATCTGACCGTAGACCAGTGCCACTTTGTCCAGAACGTTGGAGTCCTTCATCTCGTGGTAGAAGTCGTTACCCTCACGAGTACGCTCACCCACACCGGCGAACACGGAATAACCGCTGTGCTCGATGGCGATGTTACGGATCAGTTCCATCATGTTTACGGTCTTGCCTACACCGGCACCACCGAACAGACCGACTTTACCGCCCTTGGCGAACGGGCAAACCAGGTCGATAACCTTGATGCCGGTTTCCAGCAGGTCGTTGCCGCCAGCTTGTTCCGCGAACGAAGGTGCTGGACGGTGAATGCCCCAGCGCTCTTCAGTGTCGATCGGGCCAGCTTCGTCAATCGGGTTGCCCAGTACGTCCATGATCCGGCCCAGGGTCGCTTTACCGACCGGTACGGAGATGGCAGCGCCGGAGTCGATAACGTCCAGACCGCGCTTCAAGCCTTCGGTGGAACCCATCGCAATGGTACGAACTACGCCGTCGCCCAGCTGCTGCTGAACTTCCAGAGTAGTTTCCGCGCCTTGTACTTTCAGCGCGTTGTAGATGCTCGGTACGCTGTCGCGTGGAAATTCCACGTCGATAACGGCGCCGATGATTTGAACGATACGTCCGCTACTCATAGCTGGATCCTCTGAATATTTGAACCGTTAAACCGCGGCAGCGCCGCCGACGATTTCCGAGATCTCTTGGGTGATCGCAGCCTGACGCGCCTTGTTGTAGATCAGCTGCAAATCGCTGATCAGATCACCGGCGTTATCGGTAGCGTTTTTCATCGCGATCATCCGCGCCGCTTGTTCAGCTGCGTTGTTCTCGACCACCGCCTGGTACACCTGCGACTCCACGTAGCGCACCATCAAGCCGTCAAGCAGCTCTTTGGCGTCTGGTTCGTAGAGGTAGTCCCAGTGGTGCTTGAGTTCCTGATCCGGAGTCGCCACCAGTGGAATCAATTGCTCCACGGTTGGCTGCTGGGTCATGGTGTTGATGAACTTGTTGGATACCACGGAGAGGCGGTCAATCCGGCCTTCCAGGTACGCATCCAGCATCACCTTCACACTGCCGATCAAATCATTGATCGACGGCTCTTCACCCAGGTGGCTGATAGCTGCAACGACGTTACCGCCGAAGTTGCGGAAAAAGGCCGCACCCTTGCTACCAACAACACACAGATCGATCTCGACGCCGTTTTCGCGGTTTACCGCCATGTCCTTGACCAGGGCCTTGAACAGGTTGGTATTCAAACCACCGCACAAACCACGGTCACTGCTCACTACCACATAACCCACACGCTTGACGGCGCGTTCGATCATGAAAGGGTGGCGGTATTCCGGGTTGGCGTTGGCCAGATGCCCAATTACCTGGCGGATACGCTCCGCATAAGGACGGCTAGCAGCCATGCGCATTTGTGCCTTGCGCATTTTGCTGACCGCCACTTTTTCCATGGCGCTGGTAATTTTTTGCGTGCTTTTGATGCTCGCAATCTTACTGCGAATCTCTTTTGCGCCTGCCATGTAACACCTATCAGGTTAGCAAGCGGGAGCCTTGCGGCTCCCGCTGCGGCTTACCAGGTTTGGGTGGCCTTGAACTTCTCGATACCGGCTTTCATGCCAGCGTCGATATCGTCATTGAAGTCACCCTTCACGTTGATCTTCGCCATCAATTCGGCGTGATCGCGGTTGAAGTAAGCAATCAGCGCTTGTTCAAAGCTGCCGACCTTGGCGATTTCAACGTCGGTCAGGAACCCACGCTCAGCGGCATACAGCGACAACGCCATGTCAGCGATCGACATTGGGGCGTATTGCTTCTGCTTCATCAGCTCGGTAACGCGCTGACCATGCTCAAGTTGCTTACGGGTCGCTTCGTCCAGGTCAGAAGCGAACTGGGCGAATGCGGCCAGTTCACGGTACTGAGCCAGAGCGGTACGGATACCACCGGAGAGCTTCTTGATGATCTTGGTCTGAGCGGCACCACCCACACGGGATACCGAAACACCGGCGTTCACTGCAGGGCGGATGCCCGAGTTGAACATGGCCGATTCCAGGAAGATCTGACCGTCGGTGATGGAAATCACGTTGGTCGGAACGAACGCGGAAACGTCGCCAGCCTGGGTTTCGATGATCGGCAGTGCGGTCAGGGAACCGGTTTTGCCGGTCACTGCGCCGTTGGTGAACTTCTCTACGTACTCTTCCGAAACGCGGGATGCGCGCTCCAGCAGACGGGAGTGGAGATAGAACACGTCGCCTGGGTAGGCTTCACGGCCTGGTGGACGACGCAGCAGCAGGGAAATCTGGCGGTAAGCCACTGCTTGCTTGGACAGATCGTCATAAACGATCAGCGCGTCTTCACCGCGGTCGCGGAAGAATTCACCCATGGTGCAACCGGAGTACGGTGCCAGGAATTGCAGCGCAGGAGATTCCGAAGCACTGGCAGCCACGATGATCGTGTTGGCCAGGGCGCCGTTTTCTTCCAGCTTGCGAACGACGTTGGCGATGGTCGATTGCTTCTGACCGATCGCTACGTAGACGCAGAAAATGCCGCTGTTCTTCTGGTTGATGATCGCGTCGATCGCCAGAGCGGTTTTACCGATCTGACGGTCACCGATGATCAGCTCACGCTGGCCACGGCCGACTGGGATCATGGCATCGACAGCCTTGTAGCCAGTCTGTACAGGCTGGTCTACCGACTTACGCCAGATCACGCCTGGAGCAACTTTCTCGACCGCGTCGGTCTCGGTGTTGCCCAGTGGACCTTTACCGTCAACAGGGTTACCCAGTGCGTCGACTACGCGACCCAGCAATTCCTTACCAACCGGAACCTCCAGGATGCGGCCAGTGCACTTGGCGCTCATGCCTTCAGCCAGACTGGTGTACGCGCCCAATACAACGGCACCTACGGAGTCTTGCTCCAGGTTGAGGGCCATACCGTAGACGCCGCCCGGAAACTCGATCATCTCGCCGTACATAACGTCGGCCAGACCGTGAATCCGCACGATGCCGTCAGATACGCTGACGACAGTGCCTTCGTTACGGGCTTGGGAGGTCACATCGAGCTTGTCGATGCGGCCCTTGATAATTTCACTTATTTCGGAAGGATTGAGTTGCTGCATTGCTCTGCTGCCCCTTCAAACTCAAGATTTCAATGCTTCGGCAAGATTCGCGAGTTTGCCGCGAATCGAGCCATCGATAACCAGGTCGCCGGCGCGAATGACAACACCCCCAATAAGGGATGGGTCTTCCGCAACTTGCAGGCGCACTTCCCGGTCGAGTCGTGCACTGAGAACCTTGGCGAGTTTGTCTTGCTGTTCTTGGTTCAATGCAAAAGCACTGGTCACTTCAACGTCTATCGATTTCTCTTGCTCGGCCTTGTACAGGTCGAACAGAGCGGCAATCTCCGGCAAAAGCAGGAGACGGTCGTTTTCGGCGATGACATTGATGAAGTTCTGCACTTTCACATCAAACTTGTCGCCGCACACTTCAATAAAAGTGGCGGCCTTGTCTGCGCTCGTCAGTCGCGGGGCCTTGAGCACGCGCTGCATGGTGCCGTCTTGCGACACTGCTGCAGCCAGGCCGAGCATGGCTGACCAAGAGGCCAGCTGCTGGTGGGCCTGGGCGTGCTCGAAGGCTGCCTTAGCGTAAGGTCGGGCCAACGTGGTCAATTCTGCCATGATCGCCCTCGCTTAAATTTCAGCAGCCAGTTTGTTAACCAGCTCCGCGTGCGCGTTTTGATCGATTGTGGCACCCAGGATCTTCTCAGCACCGCCGACGGCCAGAGCACCCAGTTGGGCACGCAGCGCATCTTTGACACCGTTCAGTTCCTGCTCGATCTCGGCTTGAGCCTGAACCTTCACACGGTCAGCGTCGATACGGGCTTTTTCAACAGCCTCTTCAACAATCTGGTTACCGCGTTTCTTGGCTTGCTCAATGATTTCGGCTGCTTGAGCTTTCGCTTCGCGCAGTTGCTGACCCGCTTTATCTTGGGCCAACTCCAGGTCGCGAGCTGCTCGTGCGGCAGCGTCCAGTCCATCCGCGATCTTCTTTTGACGTTCGTGCAAAGCCGCGATGACCGGAGGCCATACGAACTTCATGCAGAAAACGACAAAAATCAAGAACGCTAAGGACTGACCAATAATGGTTGCATTAATGTTCACGCCAATACCTCGCTCATTCGTTGCACAACACACCAATCACTCGAAAAACGAGTGATTAACCGGCGAGTTGACCAACGAAGGGGTTCGCGAAGGTGAAGAACAGAGCGATACCAACGCCGATCATGGTCACGGCGTCGAGCAGGCCGGCAACGATGAACATTTTAACTTGCAGCATTGGAACCATTTCTGGCTGACGCGCTGCGCCTTCCAGGAACTTGCCGCCCAGCAGGCCGAAACCAATGGCAGTACCCAGGGCGCCCAGGCCGATCAACAGTGCAACAGCGATAGCGGTTAGACCAACTACAGTTTCCATCTTTCCTCCCGACTTTTACGTCGTATGGTTTAGGTTTTTTAGATTTTAAAGCGGTAAAACAAATCGTTTCATAGCCCTGGTGGGCCACCTTCCCGTTTCACCGGGAAGGACATCAGACTAGTCGAGACTGGCCTTAATGGTTCTCTTCGTGCGCCATCGACAGGTAGACGATGGTCAGCATCATGAAGATGAAGGCCTGCAGGGTGATGATCAGGATGTGGAACACAGCCCACGCCCACTGCAGAACAATGCCCAGGCCGCTAAGCCAGAGCAGGCCGCTGCCGAACATCACAGCGATCAGAATGAACACCAGCTCGCCGGCATACATGTTGCCGAACAGTCGCAGGGCCAGGGAGATCGGCTTGGCGATCAGGGTGACGAATTCCAGCAGGAAGTTCACCGGGATCAGCAGGGCTTGAACGAAGATGTTCTTGCTGCCGAACGGGTGCAGGGTCAGTTCGCCGATGAAGCCGCCGATGCCCTTGATCTTGATGCTGTAGAAAATGATCAACGCAAATACCGACAGGGCCATGCCCAGGGTAGCGTTCGGGTCAGTGGTCGATACGGCACGGAATGGAATGTGCGGGTCGCCGGAAATCGCCATGGCCAACTGAGGGATCCAGTCAACCGGGATCAGGTCGACGGCGTTCATCAGGAACACCCAGACGAAGATGGTCAGTGCCAACGGTGCAATCACCGGGCTACGGCCATGGAAGCTGTCTTTCACGCTGCCATCGACGAATTCGACCAGTACTTCAACGAAGTTCTGCAAAGCACCTGGCTGACCGGAAGTCGCCTTCTTTGCCGCCATGCGGAAAATCAGGACGAAGATCAGACCCAAAGCGACCGACCAGCCCAGAGTATCCAGGTGGAAAGCCCAGAAGCCCATTTCTTTGGCTTCTGCTGCGGAGTGGGCAAAGCCCCAGCCGCCGTTGGGAAGCTGACCGAAGGTCAGGTTCTGCAAGTGGTGCTGGATATAGCCCGAAGCGGTTGTTTCTGCCATGGTTGCCTCAAACGCCCTAAGGTTTCGAAAGTCTTGTTTTCATCAGCAGGGGAGCGAACCAGCTGACCAGTTGGGTCAACACGAAGACGCCGAATACAGCCAGCGGCGCCAATGGCTTCACACCTGCAAAGGTCAGTGCAAACAGCACTGCCGTCAAAATCAGTTTCCCCGCCTCGCCGGCATAAAAAGACCGGACGATAGCCTGGGCTGCTCGGGCGCCGGAAAACCGAAAGGCCCTGTGAGCAAAATACATATTGGGCAGCAAGGCTATCAGGCCTCCGCAAAGTCCTGAATATCCGGCTACGACTCCATGCCAGTACCAAAGCGCCAATGCGGCGATCAGCAAGATGACAAATTGAGCCAATAAAACCGGAAAAACAGCCAAGCGATGGAAGGGCAACGTGTTTGGCGTGCGGGTTTCCATCACTCTTGCTCCTCAATAGTCGGCTGCCGGAAATCAATAACTTGGCATAATTTGTGCCGACAAAATGCGCGCAGAGTATAGGGGCGGTTCTGCCCCTATTCAACTGCCGGGTAGTGATTTCCGATCACGCGCTACATAAGCAAATGTTTCAGCGGATGTGGGCAAGGACGCCCTGAAGCTCATCAAGGGAGTTATATCCGATGACCAATTGCCCTTTGCCTTTCTTGCCGTGGCGAATTTGTACCGCAGAGCCCAGGCGCTCGGCCAGGCGCTGCTCGAGACGCGCGATATCCGGATCAGGTTTGGCCGTTTCGACCGGTGCAGGTTTGCCGCTGAGCCACTGGCGAACCAGGGCCTCGGTCTGACGAACGGTGAGCCCTCGTGCGACAACGTGTCGCGCCCCTTCAACCTGTTGATTTTCCGGCAAACCGAGCAAAGCACGGGCGTGGCCCATCTCGAGGTCGCCATGGGACAACATGGTCTTGATGACTTCCGGCAGCGCGATCAGGCGCAGCAAGTTGGACACGGTGACACGGGATTTACCCACGGCCTCGGCGACCTGTTGCTGGGTCAGCTGGAATTCCTGCTGCAAACGCTGCAAGGCGATCGCTTCCTCGATCGGATTGAGGTCTTCACGCTGGATATTCTCGATCAACGCCATGGCAATGGCGGTTTCATCCGTTACATCGCGCACCATCGCCGGGATGGTGTCCTTGCCTGCCTGCTGGCTGGCGCGCCAGCGGCGTTCACCGGCAATGATTTCAAAGCGGCCGCCGCCGATCGGGCGCACCACAATCGGCTGCATCACGCCCTGGGCCTTGATCGAATTGGCCAGTTCCTCCAGCGCCTGGGGGTCCATGTCCCGGCGTGGCTGGTATTTGCCGCGCTGGATCAGGTCCAGGGGCAGGTGCTGCAGCTCGCGTTCGTCAGCCTGCACCGCTTGTTCTTCAAGCGATGTGACGGTCGGACCACTCAGCAGTGCATCCAGTCCACGTCCGAGACCTCGTTTCTTGACGGCCATGGGGATTCCTTAAGTTGGCTGGGCTGCAGCGGTGCGTGAGTTGCGGCGTTGACGACGAACCATCTCGCCGGCCAATGCCAGGTAGGCAATGGCACCACGGGATGATTTGTCGTACGCCAGCGCGGGCATGCCATAGCTTGGCGCTTCGGCCAGGCGGATGTTGCGTGGAATCACGGTGTCGTACAGCTGGTCGCCAAAGTGTTCCTTGAGCTGCGCCGACACATCGTTCATCAGGCTCAGGCGCGGATCGAACATGGTCCGCAGCAGGCCTTCGATCTGCAGGTTCGGGTTGAGCAGCTCGGCGATACGCTTGATGTTATCCACAAGGTCGCTCAACCCTTCCAGCGCGTAGTACTCGCACTGCATGGGGATAATCACCCCATCGGCAGCCACCAATGCGTTAAGCGTGAGCATCGACAGCGACGGTGGGCAGTCGATCAAAATGTAGTCGTAATTCTCGCGGATCGGTGCCAACGCGCTGCGCAGACGGCTTTCCTTCATCTGCATTTCCAGCAGCACCACTTCCGCCGCAGTCAAATCGCGGTTGGCCGGCAGCAGTTGATAACCGCCATGCTCGGAGTAGTGCATGGCCTGGGCCAGGTCGCACTCGCCAATCAGCAAGTCGTAGACCGAGTTTTCCAAGCCGTGTTTATCCACACCGCTACCCATGGTGGCGTTGCCCTGTGGATCGAGATCGATCAACAGCACCCGGCGCTTGGTGGCGACCAGGGATGCTGCGAGGTTGATGCAGGTGGTGGTTTTGCCCACGCCACCTTTCTGGTTCGCTATCGCGAATACCTTAGCCATTCTTGCTTGTGTTCCCAATCATGCCGTGCGGCGCAGTATCAGCAGATGGCGTTGGCCTTGGCAACCGGGTACGGCCAAGGCATGTTCGCTATCGAGGTGGAAGTCTGCCGGCAATGCTAACAGCTCATCGCTTGGATGGACGCCCTTCATTGCCAGCCAGCGGGTGTCGCGGTCGCCCAGGTGACGGGTCCAGTTGCTGAAGTTCTCCATGCTGCTGAACGCCCGGGAAACAATTCCGTTGAACGGCAGTTCAGGCGTGAAGGCTTCGACGCGACTGTGGATAACTTGCAGGTTATCCAGCTTGAGTTCGAGCTTGACCTGGGTCAGGAAGCGGGTTTTCTTGCCGTTGCTGTCCAGGCAGGTCACTTGCGATTCAGGAAACAGGATAGCCAGTGGGATGCCAGGCATACCGCCACCACTGCCGACATCGAGCCAACGACCGTTTTCGATAAACGGCATCACGCTCAGACTGTCGAGCAAGTGACGGGAAACCATTTCGTCGGGATCACGCACAGCCGTCAGGTTGTAAGCCTTGTTCCATTTGATCAACAGGGCCAGGTAACCCAGCAGCAAATCGTGCTGGGCCTCGGTCAAGTCCACGCCCAATTGGCGCGCACCTGTGGATAACTCTTCGGCGTGTTGCGAGGTGACCAACGAACTCAAGCGCTTTGCTCCAACTGACGGCCCGCGCCGCGTTTTTTCAAATGAATCATCAACAGCGAAATAGCTGCAGGGGTGACGCCCGGGATACGTGAAGCCTGGCCGAGGGTCTCGGGGCGAGTTATCCCCAGCTTGCTTTGGATTTCTTTCGACAATCCGGAAATACCGGTGTAGTCGATATCCACAGGCAGCCTGGTGTCTTCACTGGCGCGCAGACGAGCGATCTCGTCCTGCTGGCGGTCAATGTAACCGGCGTACTTGGTCTTGATTTCGACCTGCTCGGCAACCTGTGGATCATCGGCGCCGCCGCCGGTCACTTCGACCAGACCGGCGTAGTCGATTTCCGGACGGGACAGCAGGTTCAGCAGGTTGTATTCATGAGTCAGCGGCGTGCCGAATTTTTCCGCAATCGCGTCGCCCTGCTCGGTCCCGGGGCGAACCCAGGTACTTTTCAGGCGCTGCTCTTCAAGCTCGATGCTTTCGCGTTTTTTGCAGAAGGCCGCCCAGCGCGCATCGTCGACCAGCCCCAGTTCACGGCCTTTTTCGGTCAAGCGCAGGTCGGCGTTGTCTTCCCGCAGGATCAGGCGGTATTCCGCTCGGGAAGTGAACATCCGATACGGTTCCTGGGTTCCCAGGGTAATCAGGTCGTCGACCAACACGCCGATATACGCTTCATCGCGACGCGGGCACCAGCTGTCTTTGCCTTGTGCACGCAATGCGGCGTTGGTCCCGGCCAGCAAACCCTGGGCGCCGGCTTCTTCGTAGCCGGTGGTGCCGTTGATTTGCCCAGCGAAGAACAGACCGCCGATAACCTTGGTTTCCAGGCTGTACTTCAAATCACGCGGGTCGAAGTAGTCGTATTCGATGGCGTAGCCCGGACGCACGATGTGTGCGTTTTCCATGCCGCGAATCGATTGCACGATCTGGATTTGCACATCGAACGGCAGGGAAGTGGAAATCCCGTTCGGGTACAGCTCATGGGTAGTCAGGCCTTCGGGCTCGATGAACACCTGATGGCTTTCCTTGTCGGCAAAGCGGTGGATCTTGTCTTCGATCGACGGGCAGTAACGTGGGCCAATACCTTCGATCACCCCGGAGTACATCGGCGAACGGTCGAGGTTCGCGGCAATGATTTCGTGAGTGCGCGCATTGGTATGGGTAATCCAGCAGCTCACCTGTTTGGGGTGTTGCTCCTTGGAACCCATGAACGACATTACCGGAATCGGTGTATCGCCAGCTTGTTCAGTCATCACCGAGAAATCCACGGAACGCCCGTCGATACGCGGTGGGGTCCCGGTTTTCAGGCGACCCACGCGCAGCGGCAATTCGCGCAGGCGTTTTGCCAGGGCAATCGACGGCGGATCACCGGCGCGGCCACCCGAATAGTTCTGCATGCCGATGTGGATAAGTCCGCCGAGGAACGTACCGGTGGTCAACACCACGGATTCTGCGAAGAAACGCAGGCCCATTTGGGTGACAACACCGCGAACCACGTCCTGTTCGACGATCAAGTCATCGGCGGCTTGTTGAAATATCCACAAGTTGGGCTGGTTTTCCAGGGTTTCGCGGACCGCGGCTTTGTACAGGATGCGGTCTGCCTGGGCCCGAGTGGCACGCACGGCCGGGCCTTTGCGGCTGTTGAGCACGCGAAATTGAATACCACCCTTGTCGGTAGCCTCGGCCATCACGCCACCAAGGGCGTCGATTTCCTTGACCAGGTGGCTTTTGCCGATCCCACCAATGGCGGGGTTGCAACTCATGGCGCCGAGGGTTTCCACGTTATGCGTCAGCAACAGGGTTTTTACGCCCATGCGTGCTGACGCCAGTGCTGCCTCGGTACCGGCATGACCGCCGCCGATGACGATCACTTCAAAACGGGAAGGGAAATCCACCACGCACCTCGTGCCTGCTTATGTAGGTAATCAGGAATTGTTTGTTGAAAGGGTTTTGGAGCTTTGGCGGCAAGTATAGGGACTTCGCCCTTCCTAAAGAACCCTTTGCACAAAATTTAACCAGCTGTGGATGAATCACAGACAATAGAAATTAAAAGAGAGAAATTTATTAAATCTTTGTTTTTATGTTTATTTCTACTGGGCACCGTTTCTGTGGATAGATCTCTACAGGCCTTTATTTACAATGTGTACAGCGATTCAAAAGTCTGTGGTCATGTGCCAATGAGGCCCTTGGATAAGTGCCTTAAGCCTGTGGATTAAACAGGTGGTTATCCACAGATGGGTTTTTACTCAGGTTTCGAGCCCTGTTATCAACTGGGCACACGGGCGGTTATTCACAGGGCTTAATCCACAGAAATCCGTGCAATCGTGTGAATTTCGCCCACGACGAAGCCAACCGAATCTTTCTATTCGGGGGTGAGCACGTCAAAAAGAGATCTATTGTGAGAAAACAGCCAGGCAGTTAATAATAGCGATTATCATTAACTTAGCTTGTCATGCCCTATGTCCCCTTCTTCACACACGGCTGCGGTTCAGAACATCTACGAGCAGCACCACTCCTGGTTGCACGGGTGGCTCAAAGGTAAGTTGCATAACGCCTGCGATGCAGCCGATGTGGCGCACGATACGTTCGTGCGCATTCTGGGTGGGCGGCATGCGGCGCAGATCGTTGAACCGCGTGACTACCTGGCGACCATCGCCAGGGGCCTGGTGATTGACCGTTATCGCCGGCATGCCATCGAACAGGCCTACAAGCAAACCTTGGCCGAACGGCCTGAAGCCACGGCCATCAATGAAGAAGACAAAGCCATCATCATCGAGACGCTGGTGGCTGTGGATAAAGCCCTGTCCGGACTCGGTGAGCGAGCGCGACGGATCTTCCTGTTGTCGCAGATCGAGGGGCTGACTTATCAACAGATCGCCGATGAACTGCAGGTGTCGCTGACCACGGTGAAGAAGCACATGATCCGTGCATTGACTGAATGCTCGCTGATCATGGCCAGCCTGTAATGGCCGCCCCCGATCGCAAGACCTTCGAGGCCGCTGCTCACTGGTATGTACAGTTTCAATCCCAAACGCCTACGGCTGCTGAACGCCTTGCCTGGCAACAATGGCTCAGCGGCGATCCGTCCCATCAGGCGGCGTGGAACCAGATGGAGCAATTGCAGCGCAGTCTCGGCGCCCTGCCCCAGGATTTCACCCGCCGGGCATTGTCGGCCACGCAACAACGTCGTCAGGTATTGAAGTGGATGCTGGTAATGGGCGGTACCGGGTGCCTGGGCTGGAATGTCCAGCAACACACCTCCCTGGGCAATGTATGGGCCGACTACCGGACGTCTGTGGGTGAACGCCGGCGTATCGCATTGGCTGACGGCACGCGGATTGATCTGAATACCAGCACCGCTATTGACGTGATATTCGACGGGCGCCAACGTTTGATCCGGCTGCGTGAAGGTGAAGTACTTATCCACACCGGCAAGTTGGGCGGGCACACGCCCTTTTATGTCGAAACCCGCCAAGGCCGAGTCCAGGCACGGGGTACTCGGTTTACAGTGCGCCAGCTGCCAGATTCCACGCGTGTCGGTGTTCTGAAGGATCGCGTGAGTGTGTCCCCTGGTGACCGGCCCAACCATGCTCGACTGCTCGGTGCCGGTGAAAGCGCTGACTTTGATCGTCAAAACATAGGGCTTGACCACACGTATAGCGGATCCCAGGCAGCCTGGGTCGATGGGCAGCTGATCGTATTGGATGCTCGCCTCGGGGATGTGATCGAAGACCTTTCCCGCTACCGTGCCGGTGTCCTGAAATGCGACTTGGCTTGTGCACGCCTACGTGTTTCCGGGACTTTCCGCCTGGATTCCACCGATGCGGTACTGGCGAATCTGCAGGCAACCTTGCCCATTCAGGTGAAATACTTCACTCGCTATTGGGTTTCGGTGGAGCGAATCGCCTGATCGCAAAAAATATCCTCACAAGGGGTTATCTTTTTTTTACCTGGCACGGCCCTAAAGGTAATAACGACGCCACCTTCAGGGCTTACCCACCTATGCGCCTTCGCACCAAGCTCCGCCAGCGACTTTCCTACCACGGTATGACGTGCAGCCTACTGCTCGGCACGGCAGCCACAGCCGGTGTTTTGCTATCCAGTGACGCCATGGCCGCCAGCGCGGTGCAGCATTACGTCATTGCGGCCGGTCCCCTGGACAATGCCTTGAGCCAATTTGCCGCCAGGGCGAATGTGATTCTGTCTTTCTCGCCCCAGCAAACCGCGCGCTTGAATACAACCGGGCTGGAAGGTGACTATTCGGTTGAGCAAGGCTTTGCATTGTTGCTGCAGAACTCGGGGTTACAAGCGGTAGTCCAGGCGCCTGGCAGCTATGTCCTGCAGGCCATTCCTACAGGGCAACTCACGCTCGCGCCCACCACGGTCAGCACTTATCAACAGGCTGGGTTCACTCAGGAGATTGCCGGGGATGTGGGCTACAAAGCGCAAAACAGCCGTATCGGTACCAAGACCAGCACACCTCTGTCGGAAACACCGCGTTCGGTATCGGTCGTCACCGGCCAGCGCATCAAGGACCAGAAGTCGCAGACCCTGACTGAAGTATTGGGCTACGTGCCAGGTATCTTCGCGCCACCCTTTGCTGCTGGCGACGGTCTCGCGGGTGACTTGTTCTTCATCCGCGGTTTCAATGCCACGGATTACGGCTACGGCCTGCTGCGAGATGGCCTGCGCGTACAAGGCAATCGGTACGACACCACCAGTGAGCCTTATGGCCTGGAGCGGGTCGAAATCTTCCGTGGGCCCTCTTCCCTGCTATACGGTGAAAACGCGCCTGGCGGCTTAGTGAACCTGGTGAGCAAACATCCGACTGCCACGCCGCAGGGTGAAGTGCAGCTCGGTTATGGCTCGAATAATCGGCGTCAGTTGGGTGTGGATATCTCTGGTCCACTCAACGATAGCGGCAATATCCTTGGCCGGGTGGTGATGCTCGGCCGCAAGTCTGATACGCAGACTGACCATGTTCCTGATGATCGCCTGTACATCGCGCCTTCATTGACCCTGAATTTCGACGACTTCAACACGCTCACTCTGTTGGCCAATTACCAAAAGGACCACACCAATCTCGAACTCGGCCTACCCGCCGCGGGGACCTTGCTTACAAATCCGAACGGAAAGCTGTCCAAGCACACCATGCTCGGCGACCCGGACTGGAATACGTTCGAACGTGAAGCCTGGAGCAGCGGCTACGAATTCAGCCACAGCTTCAATGATGAGTGGCAGTTCCGCCAGAACTCGCGGTACATGCAATCGCGCATCAACCGTCATGAAACCTGGCCGGGCACATTGAACAATGGCGGTTTCGGCACCCAACTGAACATGACGGCCTACGACCGCTACAACAAATCGATGGTCTACTCCCTGGATAACCAGTTGGAAGGCAAATTCCAGGTCGGGGACCTGGAAAATACGGTGCTGTTCGGCGCCAGTTATGACCGCACCTCGTTCAACCAGGATTGGGACGCAGGCTTCGCCGGCACCATCAATGTGTATAACCCCGTGTACCTGCGTGAGCCGCTTACCCCGGTGGCTGTGCAAAACACCTTGCTCGAGCAGCAGATGAAGGGTGTTTATGCACAAATCCAGAGCAAGTATGACCACTGGTTGTTCCTGCTGGGTGGCCGCCAGGACTGGGTCGACAGTGATTTCCGCGACAAGGTCAACAAGGCCAGCAATACCGGCTCCGAAGACCGCAAGTTTACCTACCAGGGCGGGGTGATGTACCAGTTCGACAACGGCCTGACGCCGTACGTCAGCTACTCCACCGCATTTGTGCCTGTACAGCAGATCTCCAACGCCGGTTCACCGTTGAAGCCGATCACCAGCAGTCAGTACGAAGTGGGTGTGAAGTACGAACCGGTCGGCTGGGATACAGCGATGACCCTGTCGGTGTATGACTTGCGCAAGGAAGATGACACCTACCTCGACGCCACCACCAACAGCTACCGCCAGGTGGGCGAAAGCCGGGCCAAAGGGGCCGAGGTCGAGGTGAACAGCAACATCACGCCCAACCTGAATGTGACCGCAGCCTACACCTACACTGACGCTCGTATTACCAAGGACTCGGCTACCTCGCTGGTCGAGGGGCATCAGATGACGGGGGTTCCGCGCAACCAGGCCTCGGTGTGGGGCAAGTACCGCTTCCTCGATGGCCAACTCAAGGGCTTGTCCCTGGGCGGCGGTGTGCGCTATTTCGACAGTACGTTTTCTTACACCCAGCCAAGCCTGTACGGAAAGCTGGATGCTGGGAGCGTCACTCTGGTGGACGCAGCCGTCGGCTATCAGATCGACAAGCACTGGTCAGTGGACGTGAACGCCAAGAACCTGTTCGACAAGGAGTATGTTTCTGGCTGCAACGACGCGGGCCGCTGCTACTGGGGTGACAGTCGTACACTGCTTGGGACTGTTTCGTACAACTGGTGATGGATGATGGCCTGAAGAATCAAAATGCTCTTCAGGCCGCTATCGCTGGCAAGCCTGCTGCTACTTGCCGATACAGAAGCTGGAGAAGATCCGTCCCAACAAATCATCGGAGCTGAATGCGCCGGTGATTTCTCCCAACAGCTGCTGCGCCTGGCGAAGATCCTCAGCCAGCAGCTCCCCCGCCCCCGCCAAGGTCAACTGCGCCCGGCCGTGCTCCAATGCCGCGCTTGCATGGCGCAGCGCCTCCAGGTGCCTGCGGCGCGCACTGAAGCTGCTTTCCGACGTCTGCTCGTAACCCATGCAAGCCTTGAGATGCTCACGCAGCAATTCCAGGCCCTCCCCCGCAGACTTGGCGCTCAGGCTGATAGTGACGTGGCCATCAGCGCTGGTTTCCATCGCAACGGCTTCACCCGTCAGGTCGGCTTTGTTACGAATCAAGGTGACTTTGGCCGGGTCCGGCCGTTGCTCGAGGAATTCCGGCCACAATGCAAAAGGATCCACAGCCTCCGGCGCGGTGGCGTCCACCACCAGCAGTACCCGGTCCGCTTCGCCGATGGCTTTGAGCGCGCGTTCCACGCCGATCTTTTCAACCTGGTCATCGGTATCGCGTAAACCGGCGGTGTCGACGACGTGCAACGGCATGCCATCGATGTGGATATGTTCGCGCAGGATATCCCGGGTGGTGCCGGCGATCTCGGTGACAATGGCTGCTTCACGCCCCGCCAGCGCATTGAGCAGGCTGGATTTGCCGGCATTGGGACGCCCAGCGATCACGACGGTCATCCCGTCTCGCAGCAACGCGCCTTGCCCGGCTTCCCGCAGGACTGTGGATAACTCATCACGGACCTTATCCAGCATCGCCAATACATGGCCATCGGCAAGGAAGTCGATTTCCTCTTCAGGAAAATCAATCGCCGCCTCGACGTAGATGCGCAGGCTGATCAACTGTTCGGTCAAGTTATGCACACGCAGGGAAAAAGCGCCCTGCAGAGAGCGCAGCGCATTGCGTGCAGCTTGCGCAGAACTGGCCTCGATCAAATCGGCAATCGCCTCGGCCTGTGCCAGGTCGAGCTTGTCGTTGAGGAATGCCCGCTCACTGAACTCACCCGGGCGAGCCAGGCGGCAACCCAACTGCAGGCAGCGTTGCAGCAACATATCCAGAACGATCGGGCCGCCGTGCCCCTGCAATTCCAGTACGTCTTCACCCGTGAAAGAGTTGGGTCCCGGGAAATACAGGGCCAGGCCTTCGTCCAATACTTCCTCACCAGAGCCGAGGAAGGGGCCGTAATGGGCATAGCGCGGCTTCAACTCACGCCCGCTGATGGCCTTCGCGGCAATCCCGGCGAGCGGTCCGGAAATACGAACGATACCGACACCGCCGCGACCCTGAGCGGTAGCGACAGCAGCGATGGTTTCACGAGGAGCGCTCATCAGCAGGTTCCAGAATAAAAGTGACGGAAAGCAAAACGCCCCACTAGGGGGCGTCTTGAGTGGTTATCCACAGAGTAAATTACGCCTCGGCTTTTTTGGTAGCCGCTTCGATTTTACGTGTGATGTACCACTGTTGAGAGATCGACAACACGTTGTTGACCACCCAGTACAGAACCAGGCCAGCCGGGAACCATAGGAAGAAGAAGGTGAAGATGATTGGCATCATTTTCATCACCTTGGCCTGCATCGGATCCGGCGGCGTCGGGTTCAGGCGCTGCTGGATAAACATGGTCGCGCCCATGATGATCGGCAGGATAAAGAACGGGTCTTTGATCGACAGGTCAGTTATCCACAGCATGAACGGTGCCTGGCGCATTTCCACGCTTTCCAGGAGTACCCAGTACAGCGACAGGAATACCGGCATCTGTACCAGAATCGGCAAGCATCCACCCAGCGGGTTGATCTTCTCTTTCTTGTACAGCTCCATCATGGCCTGCGACATTTTCTGCCGGTCATCGCCATGTTGTTCTTTCAGCGCGGCCAGTTTAGGCGCCACGGCACGCATACGCGCCATCGACTTGTAGCTGGCGGCCGACAGTGGGAAGAAGATCCCCTTGATCAGCATGGTCAGGAAGATGATCGACCAGCCCCAGTTACCGACGATGCTGTGGATATGTTGCAGCAGCCAGAAGATCGGCTGGGCAATGAACCACAGGATGCCGTAGTCCACAGTCAGTTCCAGACCTGGGGACAACTCTTTCAGCACCGCCTGGCTTTTCGGGCCGGCGTACAGGGTAGCGCTGGTTTCAGCCTTGGCACCTGGAGCCACGGTCAACGCCGGGCCGGTGTAGCCGATGATGTAGTTGCCTTTGCTGTCCTTGCGCGCCAGTACTGCATTGTTCTGGCCGGGCTGAGGAATCCACGCGGTCACAAAGTAGTGTTGCAGCCAGGCTACCCAGCCACCGTTCACGTTATAGGTGATCGGCGCCTTGGTTTTGTCTTCGGCCACTTTATCCATGTCTTTCATGGATACTTTTTTGTACGGCTCCGAACTTGTCCACAGGGCAGCGCCCAGGTAAGTCGCGGTACCCGTCGCAGTGCTGGACGATGGATCGGAACTGGCGTCACGCTTGAGCTGCGCAAACATTGCGCCGGTCCAAGGCTGGGCGCTCTGGTTGTCGATCAAATAGGTGACAACGATGTCGTACAGGCCGCGCTTGAGTGTGAAGCGCTTGATGTAGTTGACGCCGTCCTTGCTGAACTTCAAGTCCACGACCAGTTGGTCTTGGCCATCTGCCAGTTGATAGCTCTTCTTCTCCGCAGAGAAAATCGGACGACCGGTTGCACTCGCATCAGGGCCGTTGGTACCGATCAGGCCACTTTGTGCCTGGTAAACACGTTCGCCACCGTTATCGAACAACTGGAATGGGATTTCCGGGTGATCCTGACGACGCGGATACAGCGGAAGTGTCAGCTTGGCAACATCGCCACCTTGCGGGTCGATAGCCAGGTCCAACACATCCGTCTTGATCTGGATGAGGTCGGTGCTTGCGGCAACTGCAACTTCGGCAGGTGCTTTTGTTTCGCCCGCTGCCCGTGGAATGTCATCACTGGCGGCAGTATTGGTGCCACTTACTGTATCGGGAAGCCCCGCTGGAACAGCATTGGCAGCAACATTCTGAGTCGGCAGGGCAGCCTGGCCATAGTCCTGGTTCCACTTAAGGACCATGACGTAGGACACGATTGCCAGGGCGACGATCAGGATCGTGCGTTTAATATCCATGATTACTCGGCCATCGAAGAAGAACGGGAGGTAGGGATAGGTGGAACCGGGTCATAACCACCGGGATTCCACGGATGACAGCGACCTAAACGACGAAAGGTCAGCCAGCCACCGCGCAGAAGACCATGATTTTCTATGGCCTCTAACGCGTAGCAGGAACAACTGGGGTAGAAACGACAGTGGCTGGCCATCAGAGGACTAATGGCATAGCGATAAAACTGGATCGGAACGAGTGCCAGTTTACGCATCGGTGCTGTCTACCCCTACAGTTTCGGTGCTGACTGCTGGTGCTGGTTTGTTGGTACGCGCCAGACGTTTCCAGAGCTTGCCGAAATGCTGAATCAATTCGGGGTTTTCTACATCCCCCAAGCCTTTGCGCGCGACGATAACAATATCCCACCCAACCAGAGTGTCCTGGTGGAGGCGAAACGATTCGCGCATCAGACGCTTGAGGCGATTGCGCTCAACGGAGAGCTTTACGCTCTTCTTGCCGATCACCAACCCGAGACGGGGGTGATCAAGATCGTTGTTACGCGCAAGGAGCAGGAGATTTTTCCCCGGAACCTTGCCGGTGGGGGAGTCAAAGACTGCCTTGAAGTGCCGGGGAGTTAGCAGACGCTTTTCCCGACTGAAGTCCTGACTCACCACCAGTACCGGATTATCAAACTGCCAGACGCGCACGACCTTTGGCGCGGCGACGCGACAGGACAGCACGGCCGTTCTTGGTAGCCATGCGAGCACGGAAGCCGTGGGTACGGGCGCGTTTGATGGTGCTTGGTTGGAAAGTACGTTTCATGGCGTTGTTACCTGGTTCGTCCACAACGGGCCGGAATGGCCCCCGTTTTAAGAGACCGGCGATTCTAGAGAAAGCAAGCCTCTAGGTCAATTTCCAACCAGCTTTTCCTTCAATTAGATCTTTACGGGCCTCCAGACCTTTTCTTTCCGTTCTGCTTCCATGAGCAATGCCATAGATATAAAAATAAAGAAGGAAGTTATTTAAAGCTTTTCTGTAAAGCTTATAAAAGCTAGGCAGGCCATCCTCTGTGGATAACTGCCTTAAGGCCATATTCCACGTGCTGTACAGAGAATGACAACATGGGGGAGAAGCGGTGCTCTGCCTGTGCTGCGCTGTCGGATAAGCTGTGTGTGGAATGGCATGTTATCCACAGGTCAGTTACCCACAGACTTTCGACCCCACTTGTACAACGAGCTTAGGCCCGCTTATCCACAGAGCTTATGCACAGACCATCTGTCGCATTTTTTGCAGTTAAGGCATTGATTTTGGCTGGCCTGTGAGCAACCTACATGTGGATAAGTGGGCTGCTGGCCGCTACAATGGCGGCTGTTTTTGCCTCACCGGCTTTCAACTTAGGGGATATCCGTGTCAGTGGAACTTTGGCAGCAGTGCGTGGAGCTTTTGCGCGATGAGCTGCCTGCCCAGCAATTCAACACCTGGATCCGCCCGCTACAGGTCGAAGCCGAAGGCGACGAGTTGCGTATCTATGCGCCCAATCGTTTTGTTCTCGACTGGGTCAACGAGAAGTACCTGAGCCGCGTTCTCGAATTGCTCGATGAACACGGCAATGGCCTTGCGCCCGTGCTCTCCTTATTAATAGGCAGCAAACGCAGCTCGGCACCTCGTGCTGCACCGAATGCTCCGCTCGCAGCCAGTGCCTCGCAGGCTCAAGCCCCTGTGGCGCCTGTTAATAACTCGCCAGCGCCGGTTGCCCAGACGCCTTCGAAATCCTCGTCGCAGAACAACGCGCCTATCAATGAAGAGCCGTCCCGCGACAGCTTCGATCCGATGGCGGGTGCCAGTTCCCAGCAGGCTCCGGTCCGCGCCGAGCAGCGCACGGTGCAGGTCGAAGGTGCGCTCAAGCACACCAGCTACCTGAACCGCACGTTCACCTTTGAGAACTTCGTCGAAGGTAAATCCAACCAGCTGGCCCGCGCGGCCGCCTGGCAGGTCGCCGATAACCCCAAGCATGGTTACAACCCGCTCTTCCTTTATGGCGGCGTTGGCTTGGGTAAGACCCACTTGATGCACGCTGTGGGTAACCACCTATTAAAGAAGAACCCGAATGCCAAGGTTGTGTACCTGCACTCGGAGCGTTTCGTGGCAGATATGGTCAAGGCCCTGCAGCTCAATGCGATCAACGAGTTCAAGCGGTTCTACCGCTCCGTTGATGCATTGCTGATCGATGACATTCAATTCTTCGCGCGCAAGGAGCGTTCCCAGGAAGAGTTTTTCCACACCTTCAACGCCCTGCTCGAAGGCGGCCAACAGGTCATCCTGACCAGTGACCGTTACCCGAAGGAAATCGAAGGCCTGGAAGAACGCTTGAAGTCGCGCTTTGGTTGGGGCCTTACCGTTGCGGTAGAGCCGCCGGAGCTGGAAACCCGCGTAGCGATCCTGATGAAAAAGGCCGATCAGGCGAAAGTCGATCTGCCCCACGACGCCGCGTTTTTCATCGCCCAACGCATCCGTTCCAACGTGCGTGAGCTGGAAGGTGCGCTCAAGCGTGTCATCGCGCACTCTCACTTCATGGGCCGGGACATCACCATCGAGCTGATTCGCGAATCCCTGAAAGACTTGCTGGCATTGCAGGACAAACTGGTGAGTGTGGATAACATCCAGCGCACGGTGGCCGAGTACTACAAGATCAAGATTTCCGACTTGCTGTCCAAGCGCCGTTCGCGCTCGGTGGCTCGTCCTCGTCAGGTGGCCATGGCACTCTCCAAGGAGTTGACCAACCATAGCCTGCCGGAAATCGGAGACGTGTTTGGCGGCCGCGACCACACCACGGTCTTGCACGCGTGCCGCAAGATCAACGAACTTAAGGAATCCGACGCGGATATTCGCGAGGACTACAAGAACCTGCTGCGTACACTGACTACTTGATGACACCAGCGCAGCTTATTAAGGCAAGGGACTAGACCATGCATTTCACCATTCAACGCGAAGCCCTGTTGAAACCCCTGCAACTGGTCGCAGGCGTCGTCGAGCGCCGACAGACCTTGCCGGTGCTCTCCAACGTATTGCTGGTGGTCGAAGGCCAGCAATTGTCCCTGACCGGTACCGACCTGGAAGTCGAGCTGGTCGGTCGCGTGCAACTGGAAGAACCCGCTGAACCTGGCGAGATTACAGTACCCGCGCGCAAGCTGATGGACATCTGCAAAAGCCTGCCGAACGACGCGCTGATCGACATCAAGGTTGATGAGCAGAAGTTGGTGGTCAAGGCGGGTCGCAGTCGTTTCACGCTGTCTACTTTGCCGGCCAATGATTTCCCGACTGTGGAAGAAGGCCCAGGCTCACTGACCTGCAGCCTGGAGCAAAGCAAACTGCGCCGTCTGATTGAGCGCACCAGCTTCGCCATGGCCCAGCAGGACGTACGTTACTACCTCAACGGCATGCTGCTGGAGGTGTCGGAAGGCATCATTCGCGCCGTGGCCACTGACGGTCACCGTCTGGCGATGTGCTCGATGCGCGCCGATATCGGTCAACCTGACCGTCACCAGGTGATCGTGCCGCGTAAGGGTATTCTCGAACTGGCGCGCCTGCTCACCGAGCCGGATGGCAATGTCAGCATCGTGCTGGGTCAACACCATATCCGCGCGACCACCGGCGAGTTCACCTTCACCTCCAAGCTGGTCGACGGCAAGTTCCCGGATTACGAGCGCGTTCTGCCTAAAGGCGGCGACAAGCTGGTGATCGGTGATCGCCAGGCCCTGCGTGAAGCGTTCAGCCGTACTGCGATCCTGTCCAACGAGAAGTACCGGGGCATTCGTCTGCAACTGGCCAACGGTCAGTTGAAAATCCAGGCCAATAACCCGGAGCAGGAAGAAGCGGAAGAGGAAGTGGGCGTCGATTACAACGGCGGCACTTTGGAAATCGGCTTCAACGTGAGCTACTTGCTGGACGTGCTGGGTGTGATGACCACCGAACAGGTTCGCCTCATCCTGTCCGACTCCAACAGCAGCGCCCTGGTGCAGGAATCCGATAATGACGACTCGGCTTACGTCGTTATGCCGATGCGCCTGTAATCATGCCCAGCAGAAGCTAGATGTCCCTTAGTCGCGTCTCGGTCACCGCGGTGCGCAATTTGCACCCGGTGACCTTCTCCCCCTCCCCCCGCATCAATATCCTCCACGGCGCCAACGGCAGTGGCAAAACCAGCGTGCTGGAAGCCATCCACTTGCTAGGGCTTGCCCGTTCCTTTCGCAGTGCCCGCTTGTTGCCGGTGATTCAGTACGAACAACTGGCCTGCACGGTATTTGGCCAAGTCGAACTGGCAGAAGGTGGGCACAGCAGCCTGGGGATTTCTCGTGATCGCGGCGGTGAGTTCCAGATTCGCATCGACGGGCAAAACGCTCGCAGTGCTGCGCAACTGGCAGAGATCCTGCCGTTGCAGCTGATCAATCCTGACAGCTTCCGCTTGTTGGAAGGCGCGCCAAAGATCCGCAGGCAGTTTCTCGACTGGGGAGTGTTCCACGTGGAACCGCGATTCATGGCCACTTGGCAGCGCCTGCAGAAGGCCCTGCGGCAGCGGAACTCATGGCTGCGGCATGGTACACTTGACGCCGCTTCGCAAGCGGCCTGGGACCGGGAATTGTGCCTGGCCAGCGATGAAATAGATGAATACCGCCGCGCCTATATCAAAGCCTTGAAACCAGTCTTTGAGCAGACCTTGAGTGAGTTGTTGGATCTCGAGGGGCTGACGCTGAGTTACTACCGTGGCTGGGACAAAGACCGTGAGCTGAGTGCAGTGCTCGCGACGTCCCTGCAGCGGGATCAGCAAATTGGCCATACCCAGGCCGGACCCCAACGGGCAGATTTGCGTCTTAGATTAGGCGCACATAATGCTGCGGATATCTTGTCCCGCGGCCAGCAGAAGTTGGTGGTGTGTGCACTGCGGATCGCCCAGGGGCATCTGGTTAGCCAAGCCCGACGTGGTCAGTGTATTTATCTGGTGGATGACTTGCCGTCTGAACTCGACGAGCAACACCGCCGTGCGTTATGCCGCTTGTTGGAAGACTTACGCTGCCAGGTGTTTATCACCTGTGTAGACCACGAATTATTGAGGGAAGGCTGGCAGACGGAAACGCCAGTCGCTTTGTTCCACGTGGAACAAGGCCGTATCACCCAGACCCACGACCATCGGGAGTGAAGGCATGAGCGAAGAAAACACGTACGACTCGACCAGCATTAAAGTGCTGAAAGGTTTGGATGCCGTACGCAAACGTCCCGGTATGTACATTGGCGACACTGATGACGGTAGCGGTCTGCACCACATGGTGTTCGAGGTGGTCGACAACTCCATCGACGAAGCTTTGGCCGGTCACTGCGACGACATCAGCATCATCATCCATCCGGACGAATCCATTACTGTGCGCGACAACGGTCGCGGCATCCCGGTAGATGTGCACAAAGAAGAAGGTGTTTCGGCGGCAGAGGTCATCATGACCGTGCTCCACGCCGGCGGTAAGTTCGACGACAACTCCTATAAAGTCTCCGGTGGTCTGCACGGTGTGGGCGTGTCGGTGGTGAATGCTCTGTCCGAAGAGCTGATCCTGACCGTTCGCCGCAGTGGCAAGATCTGGGAGCAGACCTACGTCCACGGTGTGCCACAGGAGCCGATGAAAATCGTTGGTGACAGTGAAAGCACCGGTACCCAGATCCATTTCAAGCCATCGGCTGATACCTTCAAGAACATCCACTTCAGCTGGGACATCCTGGCCAAGCGGATTCGTGAATTGTCCTTCCTCAACTCCGGTGTCGGCATCGTCCTCAAGGATGAGCGCAGCGGCAAGGAAGAGCTGTTCAAATACGAAGGCGGCTTGCGTGCGTTCGTTGAATACCTGAACACCAACAAGACTGCGGTCAACCAGGTGTTCCACTTCAACATCCAGCGTGAAGACGGCATCGGCGTTGAAATCGCCCTGCAATGGAACGACAGCTTCAACGAGAACCTGTTGTGCTTCACCAACAACATTCCACAGCGTGACGGTGGTACTCACTTGGTGGGTTTCCGTTCGGCGCTGACACGTAACCTGAACACCTATATCGAAGCCGAAGGCCTGGCGAAGAAGCATAAGGTCGCCACCACCGGTGACGATGCCCGTGAAGGCCTGACCGCAATCATCTCGGTGAAAGTGCCGGACCCTAAGTTCAGCTCCCAGACCAAAGACAAGCTGGTGTCTTCCGAAGTGAAAACTGCGGTTGAACAAGAGATGGGTAAGTACTTCTCCGACTTCCTGCTGGAAAACCCGAACGAAGCCAAGCTGGTTGTCGGCAAGATGATCGATGCCGCGCGTGCCCGTGAAGCGGCGCGTAAAGCCCGTGAGATGACCCGCCGTAAAGGTGCGCTGGATATTGCCGGCTTGCCAGGCAAACTGGCTGACTGCCAGGAGAAGGACCCTGCCCTCTCCGAACTGTACCTGGTGGAAGGTGACTCTGCTGGCGGTTCCGCCAAGCAGGGTCGTAACCGTCGCACCCAGGCCATCCTGCCGTTGAAGGGTAAGATCCTCAACGTGGAGAAGGCTCGTTTCGACAAGATGATTTCCTCCCAGGAAGTCGGCACCTTGATCACGGCACTGGGCTGCGGTATTGGCCGAGACGAGTACAACATCGACAAGCTGCGCTATCACAACATCATCATCATGACCGATGCTGACGTCGACGGTTCGCACATCCGTACCCTGCTGCTGACATTCTTCTTCCGTCAGTTGCCGGAGCTGATCGAGCGTGGCTACATCTACATCGCCCAGCCGCCGTTGTACAAAGTGAAGAAAGGCAAGCAAGAACAGTACATCAAAGACGACGACGCCATGGAAGAGTACATGACGCAGTCGGCCCTGGAAGATGCCAGCCTGCACTTGAACGACGAAGCCCCGGGGATCTCCGGTGAGGCGCTGGAGCGTCTGGTTAACGACTTCCGTATGGTGATGAAGACACTCAAGCGCCTGTCGCGCCTGTACCCACAGGAATTAACCGAGCACTTCATCTACCTGCCGTCTGTAAGCCTGGAGCAGTTGGGCGACCACGCACACATGCAGGAATGGCTGGCCCAATATGAAGTACGCCTGCGTACTGTCGAAAAATCCGGCCTGGTGTACAAAGCCAGCCTGCGTGAAGACCGTGAACGTAACGTTTGGCTGCCAGAGGTCGAATTGATCTCCCACGGCCTGTCGAACTACGTCACCTTCAACCGCGACTTCTTCGGCAGCAACGACTACAAGACCGTTGTGACCCTCGGCGCGCAACTGAGCACCCTGCTGGACGATGGTGCTTATATTCAGCGTGGCGAGCGTAAGAAAGCGGTCAAGGAGTTCAAGGAAGCCCTGGACTGGTTGATGGCGGAAAGCACCAAGCGCCATACGATCCAACGATACAAAGGTCTGGGCGAAATGAACCCGGATCAACTGTGGGAAACCACCATGGACCCAGCCCAGCGCCGTATGCTGCGCGTAACCATCGAGGACGCCATTGGCGCAGACCAGATCTTCAACACCCTGATGGGTGATGCGGTCGAACCTCGCCGTGACTTCATCGAGAGCAATGCCCTGGCAGTGTCTAACCTGGATTTCTGATCCAGGTACGACGCCCAAAATAAAAAAGGCCAACGCATAACGTTGGCCTTTTTTATTGCGTGGAAATCATCTTCCGCAAAATGCTCCACGTGGAACATCGTGTTTTTTATCCATGAGAAGAAGCCGCCGCCACACTCTCCAACCGATACCCATACCCATAGATCGTCAACAACTGCCAACCTCTATCAGCGGTAAGCCCGAGCTTGTTGCGTAGCCGATAGATATGCGTATCCAGCGGCCGCGAGGACACCATTTCTTCATGGGTCCAGAACCGCTCATAAAGATACTCACGCGACAGCGGCCGAGCCAGATTGGCGAACAAGCAGCTCGCCAGGCGGTATTCGCGCTCGGTAAGGTTGATCGGTTTGCCTGCGCGTGTGACGGTCAACTCTGCATCGTCGAAGGTCAGGTCGTTGAAACTCTGCACTTCAGGGGTTGCCGATCTCTGCAGGCCATGCCGACGTAGAACGGCTGTCACTCGTGCCTTCAGTTCGTTAGGACGAAAGGGTTTGCTGACGTAGTCGTCGGCCCCGCTGTTCAATGCGCTGACGATATCGCTTTCGGCATCACGGCTGGTGAGCATGATGACTGCCGGTGGCGACTCCATGTGTTCACGGGTCCAGCGCAGTAAGGCAATACCGGTGATGTCAGGCAGTTGCCAGTCGAGTATCAGCAGGTCGAAGGTCTCCCGACGCAACTGACGCAGCAGGTCTTCGCCGCGCTCGAAGCAATGCAGTGCCCAGGGTTGTTCGGCGGTGCTGGGGATTTGTCGCAGTGTCTGTTCCACCCGTCGCAATTCAGCGGGTTCGTCATCCAGTATTGCGACACGCATGGGTGGGTCCTTTCTTCTCGAAGAGTACGGCAGTCGTATTGAAGGGCACGTACTGCGCAGATGCCGGTCAATGAATCTGAAGAATTGTGCTCAGGTTCGTCGACCCCTTGGATCTCTCGGTACGCTGGGATCAATAAGCGAATACGCCATTGAAAGCTCTCCATACCTATGTGGGAAAGATACCGGCTCCAGGCGTTAAGGAAAAGGATCAGCCGACGCGTGCGCTGTCGTAAACTCCTGCGCCCCGATAGTGGATGCCCTTTGGAGTTCCCGCCGTTATGAACATCCAGCAGGAATTTTTTTCCACCGCGTCGAAAATGAGCTTCACTAGGCTCAACGCGTCGTTCTATCACGTACGTGTGTCGGCTTAAGCCGTGCAACGCCTGAGGAGGAATCGGGGGTCTATGCCATCTTCTATCGCACGCCAACAACTCAGGCGCGTTGATCCATGACGCTCTGGGGAAAGGCCGAAAAGCGCCAACCCACCCATGCCCAGCGCCTGTTCCACGGTCTGGTACGTGAGTGGTTATGGATCGGTTTGCTGCTGTTGCCAATCACTGCCTACCTCTCGATGAGTCCTGGCCTGGCCTTGAACAACCCGCTATACGACAGCCTTCGACGTCTGGCGCCCCTGCCGGTGGATCCGCGCATCCTGCTGGTGACCATCGATGACCCTAGCCTGAAGAAACTCGGCCAGTGGCCCTGGCCGCGTAGTGTGCACGCCGACCTGATCGATCGCCTGAGCGCGGCGCAGCCGGCCGGTATCCTGTTTGATGTGATCTTCAGCGAGCCCGGTAACCCGGTCAATGACAAGCGCCTGGTCGACGCGGTGTGCAACGCCGGCAACGTATTGTTGCCCTTGGCTCGTGACGATTCGGCCAGCTACAGCCAGTCTGGGGCACAAATGCTGTCACTGCTCAAATGTGCCAAGGGTGTCGGGCATATCAATGTGGAGGCGGATAGCGATGGCGTGGTCCGCAGGCTGTATATGCGGGAGGGGCCAGCCGGTGCCACGGCGCTTCAGTTAGCGTGGCTGGCTTTCGCGATGAGTGGGCAATCGGCCGAGATGCCCGGGGAACCTCTGCCGTCGATCACCCAGGATTGGCACCGGGAGCATGCGGTCCGTATCCCGTTTATTGCTGCCGACACCCATTTCCCGAGCGTGTCTTATGTCAGCGTATTACGTGGTGAGGTCCCTCCCGAGCGGTTGCGGGGCCGTCTGATTCTGGTGGGGGCGACAGCGTCGGGTATGGGCGATCGCTTTGTCACACCGCTCTCTCCTATGGCCGGCACCACAGCGGGTGTGGAGATCCAGGCCAATGTGCTCAATGGCTTGCTGCAAGATCGAAGTATTGTGGACTTGCCCGGCTGGCTGGCCGCACTGATCGCAACGTCCCTGGTGGCGATGTTGCTGGGCCTGCTGCTCTACCGCCCACGCTATGCGCTGTGGATGACCCTGGGGTGCATGTGCATGGCCTTGGTGGGTTCAGCGGCCTTGTTGCGCCTGGGCTACTGGTGGTCGCCTGCGGCCTGCTTGATCGGTTTGCTGCTCAGCTATCTGATCTGGAACTGGCGGCGTCTCAGCGTGATCCTGGCCTACTTCGGCTGGGAATTGACGCGCCTGGATAACGAACCCAAAGTCTTGCCCGAGCGCCGCCGTGCACCCGCCAATAAGGGTGACGTATTGCAGGGCCGTATCTTTGCCTTGGAGCAAGCCGTCAGTCGTACGCGGGACACCCGACGGTTTATGGCCGATGGATTGGAATGCCTGCCGGTGGCGACGTTGATCACAGACACCCAGGGTAATGTCCTGTTGGCCAACCGCATCGCCCGGGAAGTGTTCGGCAATGACTTGATCAACCATAACCTTCTGGAGCAACTGGCCGACCTGGGTTATCCACCGCTGCACAATGGCGTACGCCCCCCCCTCTCGACACTGGAACTCGTTGAGTTTCGTGATATCCATCAACGCAGCCTGCGAATGGAACTTGCCCCCTTGCTGCCGGCCGAAGGGGATGTCGCGCTTGGCTGGCTGTTGAGCCTTACTGATCTGAGCAAGGAACGCGAGGCCCAGCAGCATCGGGAAACCATGCTGCGTTTCCTCTCTCACGACTTGCGTGCACCCCACTCGGCGATCCTCGCCCTGTTGGATGTGCACGGCAGTGAGTCGCCGATATTTGCCCAGATAGAGCAACAAGTACGCCGCGCCTTGAGCCTGACCGAATCATTTGTGCAACTGGCGAGGGCTGAGGCCGATGGCTACCAGTTCGAGCCTACGCTGTTCGCCATGCTGGTAATGGATGCGTTTGATCAAGTGGCCGTGATCGCCCAGCTCAAGGGGATTCACCTGGTCCACGATCTGGACGAGGCCGACGAAGGGATGGTGTCAGCCGATCAATCGCTGCTCACCCGCGCATTGTTCAATGTGCTGGAGAACGCGATCAAATATTCCCCGTCCGGTACCACTGTCCGGCTGCGACACAGCAGCGCGCAAGGCTGGCTGGAATGCCGCATCAGCGACCAGGGCCCAGGGATAGCCGCCGAGGATTTGCCTGAACTGTTCAGCCAGTACAAACGCTTTGACTCGGCCCAAGGCAGCGAAGGGCTGGGGTTGGGACTGAGCATGGTCAAGGCGGTGGTGGAGCGTCATGGGGGCCGTATCGAGTGTGAAAGCACCGTGGGCAAAGGCACCTCTTTCAGCCTGCAGCTGCCCTTGCTGGACGACGGCTAAAACGTACCTTTGTGCTGTGCATAAAAAACCGGTCTCAAGGACCGGTTTTTTAATGCGGAAAAAACTTATGCACGTTTTTTGCGGTTTTGATGGATTTGGAAATATCTAACTAAATCAACTTATTAGGACCAAAAAAAGCCAATTCGCCAACAAAGCGTACACAGGTTATCCACAGATGCTCATACCACCGGCGTCTCCACCACAATCGGCTCCGGCGGCAGGGAACCCATGGCCCGCTGCTGCGCTTCATTCCATGCCTGGGCACGGTCATTCAGCGCGGCAATGGCGCGTGGGCCTTCCCCTTCTGCGTACATTGGCTCGCCTATCACCACAGTGATGGTGCCCGCGCGTTTTGCCCAGCCCGCCTTCGGCCAGAACTTGCCAGCGTTATGCGCAATCGGCAGCACCGGCAGGTTGGCGTTGACTGCCAATGCGGTACCGCCGCGAGAGAACTTGCCTACTGTCCCAAAGGGTACCCGCGTACCTTCCGGGAAGATCAGCACCCACACGCCATCCTTGAGCAGTTCATCGCCCTTCTTGGCGACGTGCTTGAGCGCCGCCTTGGGGTTGTCACGGTCGATGGCGATCGGGCGCAACATGGCCATGGCCCAGCCGAAGAACGGCACGTACAACAGCTCGCGCTTGAGCACCTGGCTCAATGGCGAGAAGTAAGCCGAGAGGAAGAAGGTCTCCCAGGTGCTCTGGTGGTTCGACAGAATCACACACGGCTGGTCCGGTACGTTTTCAGCGCCCTTGATCTCGAAGCGAATGTTCAGGAACACCTTGGTCAGCCACAACGCGCAGCGGCACCAATAGACGTTGATAAAGCGATAGCGCGCCTTGAACGGCAGGAACGGCGCAATAAAAAAGCTCAGGGTGCACCAGAGAAACGAACTGGTGCCCAGCAGCAGGTAAAAGAAAAAGGTTCTGATGGCCTGCAAAATCGACATGGCGGCATTTACCGTTGCGGGACATGGCCCGCCTGTTAAAAGCGCACTCCCGAACAGTCCTTGGCCAGGAAGTCGAGGGCGGCTAGTTGTTGATAAGTTCTGCGGCAACCGCCGCCAGATCGTCAAAAATCAAGGTGCCTACCGGCAGGTTTTTCGCCTGGGTCTTTTCGCCTTTCCCGGTCTTTACCAAAACTGGCTGAGAGTCGACGGCTTTGGCCGCCTCCAGGTCACCGAGGCTGTCCCCGACGAACCATATCCCAGCCAAGGGCACCTTGTAATGTTCTGCAATGGTTTTCAACATGCCAGGCTTGGGTTTGCGGCAATCGCATCCCTCATCCGGCCCGTGAGGGCAGTACACCACCAGCCCCACTTCCCCGCCCTGCTCCGCCACCAGTGTGCGCAAGCGCGCGTGCATGGCGTCCAGGGTGGCGATGTCGTAATAGCCGCGGGCGATGCCGGACTGGTTGGTGGCGATGGCCACCGTCCAGCCGGCTTTGCTCAACTGCGCGATGGCCTCGATCGAACCGGGCAGTGGAATCCATTCCGCCACCGACTTGATGTAAGCGTCGGAGTCGTAGTTGATCACCCCGTCCCGATCGAGAATCAGCAGTTTCAACATGGTCAGCTCAGCGTCGAAATGTCAGCGATGTTGACGAACAGGCCACGCAGACGCGCCAGCATGGCGTAGCGGTTTTTCCGCACGCCGGCATCTTCGGCATTGATCATCACCGCTTCGAAGAACGCATCCACCGGCTCACGCAAGGTCGCCAGGCGTGCCAGGGCTTCGGCGTAATTGCGTTCGGCGATCAGCGGCTTCACCGCGTTCTCTGCCTTGGCAATGGCTGAGTTCAGCGAGAACTCCTTGGCGTCGGCAAACAGGCCTGGGTCGACATCGGCGTTGCCCAGGCCTTCGGCCTTGCCCAGCAGGTTCGACACTCGCTTGTTCACAGCGGCCAGGGCGTCGGCTTCCGGCAGCTTACGGAACGCCTGTACGGCTTGTACGCGCTGATCGAAGTCCAGTGCCGAACCCGGTTGCAGGGCACGTACCGACAGGTAGACGGAAACGTCCACGCCTTCGTCTTCATAACGCGCACGCAGGCGGTCGAACACGAACTCCAGCACTTGCTCGGCCAGGCCGGCTTGCTTGACCTTGCCACCGAACTGGCCGACCGCGAACACCACGGCCTGGGTCAGGTCGAGGTCGAGCTTCTTGTCGATCAGGATACGCAGCACGCCGAGGGCCGCGCGACGCAGGGCATACGGGTCTTTGCTACCGGTAGGCAGCATGCCGATACCGAAGATACCGACGAGGGTATCCAGCTTGTCGGCGATGGCCACGGCCGCACCGGTCAGGGTGGTCGGCAGCTCGGCGCCGGCGCCACGCGGCATGTACTGCTCGTTCAGCGCCAGCGCGACATCGTCCGCCTCGCCATCGTTGAGGGCGTAGTAGTAACCGGCAACGCCCTGCATCTCCGGGAACTCGCCGACCATTTCGGTGGCCAGGTCGCACTTGGACAGCAAGCCTGCACGCGCAGCCCAGGCGGCATCACCGCCGATGCGTGGGGCAATGTAGGCCGCCAGCTTGGAAACGCGCACGGCCTTGTCGTAGACGCTGCCGAGTTTTTCCTGGAATACCACGTTCTGCAGGCGCAGGTTGAAGTCTTCGAGTTTCTGCTTCTTGTCTTGCTTGAAGAAGAACTCGGCGTCAGTCAGGCGCGGACGCACGACTTTCTCGTTACCGGCGATGATCTGCTGCGGGTCCTTGCTTTCGATGTTGGCCACGGTGATAAAGCGCGGCAGCAACTTGCCGTCCACGTCCAGCAGGCAGAAATACTTCTGGTTGTCCTGCATGGTGGTGATCAGCGCTTCCTGCGGCACATCGAGGAAACGTTCTTCGAACGAGCACACCAGCGGCACCGGCCATTCAACCAGCGCGGTCACTTCGTCGAGCAGGCTTGGCGGCACGATGGCGGTGCCTTCCTGCAGGCGGGCGAGTTCTTCGGTGCGCTTGCTGATCAGCTCGCGACGCTCGTTGGCATCGGCCAGCACGTAGGCAGCACGCAGATCGGCGGCATAGTTAGCCGGCGAAGTGATGCGCACCGCTTGTGGATGGTGGAAGCGATGGCCACGGGAATCACGGCCAGCTTTCTGGGCGAGGAGGGTGCAATCGATGACCTGGTCACCGAGCAGCATCACCAGCCACTGGGTCGGGCGTACGAACTCTTCCTTGCGCGCGCCCCAGCGCATGCGCTTGGGAATCGGCAGGTCGTTCAGGGAGTCTTCGACGATGGTCGGCAACAGGCTGGCGGTGGGCTTGCCTGTGATGACCTGGCTGAAACGCAGTTTCGGACCGCTCTGGTCGATCTCGCTCAGCTCCACACCGCACTTCTTGGCGAAGCCCAGTGCGGCTTGGGTCGGGTTGCCTTCGGCGTCGAAAGCCGCCTGGCGTGGCGGGCCGTCGAGGTTGATGCTGCGGTCCGGCTGCTGGGTTTCCAGCGCGGTCAGCAACACGGCCAGGCGGCGCGGCGCGGCGTAGACTTTCTTCGCTTCAAACTTCAGGCCGGCGCTCTGCAGGCCTTTTTCGATACCGGCCAGGAACGCATCGGCCAGGGTATTGAGTGCCTTGGGTGGCAGCTCTTCGGTGCCCAGTTCAACCAGGAAATCTTGAGCACTCATTGTGCAGCCTCCAGCTTAGCCAACACTTCATCACGCAGGTCCGGGGTGGCCATCGGGAAGCCCAGCTTGGCGCGAGCCAGCAGGTAGGCTTGGGCGACGGAACGCGCCAGGGTGCGTACACGCAGGATGTATTGCTGGCGCGCGGTTACCGAGATGGCACGGCGGGCGTCCAGCAGGTTGAAGGTATGGGAGGCCTTCAACACCATTTCATAGCTCGGCAACGGCAGCGGCTGGTCGAGTTCGATCAGGCGCTTGGCTTCGCTTTCATAGAAGTCGAACAGTTCGAACAGCTTGTCGACGTTGGCGTGTTCGAAGTTGTAGGTCGATTGCTCCACTTCGTTCTGGTGGAACACATCGCCATAGGTCACTTTGCCGAACGGGCCGTCAGCCCACACCAGGTCGTAGACCGAATCCACGCCCTGCAGGTACATGGCCAGGCGCTCGAGGCCGTAGGTGATCTCGCCGGTCACCGGGTAGCACTCGATGCCACCGGCCTGTTGGAAGTAGGTGAACTGGGTGACTTCCATGCCATTGAGCCAGACTTCCCAGCCCAGGCCCCAGGCGCCGAGGGTGGGCGACTCCCAGTTGTCTTCGACGAAACGGATGTCGTGCACCAGCGGGTCGAGGCCCACGTGCTTGAGCGAGCCCAGGTACAGTTCCTGGAAGTTGTCCGGGTTCGGCTTCAGGACTACCTGGAACTGATAGTAGTGCTGCAGACGGTTCGGGTTTTCGCCGTAGCGGCCGTCAGTCGGGCGACGACTGGGCTGCACATAAGCGGCGTTCCAGGTTTCCGGGCCGATGGCCCGCAGGAATGTAGCGGTGTGGAAAGTGCCGGCGCCTACTTCCATATCGTAGGGCTGAAGTACCACACAACCTTGCTCGGCCCAGTATTGCTGGAGGGCGAGGATCAAGTCTTGGAAGGTACGCACGGCTGGCGTAGGCTGGCTCACGAAATTCACCTGTTACTTGGGCTGCGATTTAAAGAGCGGGAGTATACCCGATTCGGCCGCGCCACCATCCCCTGGAGCCTTATGCCACGCTGCTTTTGGTGTTCTGAAGATCCGCTGTACATGGCTTATCACGATCAGGAGTGGGGAACGCCGCTGCGCGATGCGCAGGGTTTGTTCGAGTTGCTTTTGCTCGAAGGGTTCCAGGCGGGCCTGTCCTGGATCACCGTTTTACGCAAACGCGAGCATTATCGAAAGGTCTTGTTTGGTTTTGATGCCCGGCGTCTGGCACAGCTGACCGATGCCGAGATCGAAGCGCTGATGCTTGACCCTGGCATTGTGCGTAACCGCCTCAAGCTCAACGCCACCCGGCGCAACGCCGCAGCCTGGCTGGCGCTTGAAGATCCGGTGGGGTGGCTCTGGTCGTTTGTCGGCGGCGTGCCCAAGGTCAACCATTTCAAGGACCGCAGCGAAGTGCCTGCGATTACGCCGGAGGCTGAAGCCATGAGCAAAGCACTCAAGAAAGCCGGCTTCACCTTTGTCGGCCCGACCATCTGTTACGCGTTCATGCAGGCCTCGGGCATGGTCATGGACCACACCCAGGACTGCGACCGTTACGCGGACTTGGCCAACGCCGGTTAGAATGGCGGCTTTGCGCACCACACACGATCAGGAGTGACCTGTGGAAAAGTTTAAAGGCGCCTTGCTGGTAGGCGCTCTTCGGTTGTTTGCCCTATTGCCCTGGCGCGCGGTTCAAGCGGTCGGCACGGCCATCGGCTGGATCATGTGGAAAACCCCTAACCGCTCCCGTGACACGGTGCGGATCAACCTCTCTAAATGCTTCCCGGACATGGACCCCGCCGCGCGCGAGCGCCTGGTTGGCCAGAGCCTGAAGGACATCGGCAAGTCCCTTACCGAAAGCGCCTGCGCCTGGATCTGGCCGGCCCAGCGCTCCATCGACCTGGTGCGTGAAGTCGAAGGCCTTGAGGTGCTGCACGAAGCCCTGGCCTCGGGCAAAGGTGTGGTCGGCATCACCAGCCACCTGGGCAACTGGGAGGTGTTGAACCACTTCTATTGCAGCCAGTGCAAACCGATCATTTTTTACCGCCCGCCCAAGCTCAAGGCGGTGGACGAGTTGCTGCGCAAGCAGCGCGTACAACTGGGTAACCGCGTGGCGGCGTCCACCAAGGAAGGCATCCTCAGTGTGATCAAGGAAGTGCGCAAGGGCGGCCAGGTAGGTATTCCGGCCGACCCGGAGCCGGCCGAGTCCGCAGGGATCTTCGTGCCGTTCTTCGCCACCCAGGCGCTCACCAGCAAGTTCGTGCCGAACATGCTCGCCGGCCACAAGGCCGTGGGGGTGTTCCTGCATGCGCTGCGGCTGCCGGACGGTTCGGGCTACAAAGTGATCCTGGAAGCGGCGCCGGAAGACATGTACAGCACCGACACCGCCACCTCCTGCGCGGCGATGAGCAAAGTGGTGGAGCGTTATGTCGGCGCCTACCCGAGCCAGTACATGTGGAGCATGAAGCGCTTCAAGAAACGCCCGCCGGGTGAAGAGCGGTGGTACTGACCCCACTGCTGACTAAATGTGGGAGGGGGCTTGCCCCGATAGCGGTGGTTCAGTCAACTATGCATTGGCTGACACACTGCTATCGGGAGCAAGCCCCCTCCCACATTTTCGATCTGCTTAGCTTTGGCGGTCGAGTTTCTTCAGGAACACCGTCATTTCTTTCTCGGCCTGCTTGTCGCCATGGGCCTGGGCCGCTTCGATGCCCTTCTCCCACGCCTGTCGCGCCGCGGCGTTATCACCCTGCCCCAGCTGCGCCTTGCCCAACAACTTCCACGCCGCCGAATACTTCGGATCGAACTCGACGCATTTGTGCAAATGCTCCGCCGCCTTGGCATTGTCCTTCAGGTCCAGATAACCCTTGCCCAGCCCAAAGCGCAGCAGGGAATTATCCACACCCTTGGCGAGCATTTTTTCCAGGGATTCGAGCATGTCGGTCACTCCCGTTGATCAGAAAAAGCTCAATCCCACGTGGAACAGCTTCTCCACATCGCGGATATGTTTTTTATCCACCAGGAACAGGATCACGTGGTCACCCGTGGCGATCACCGTATCGTCGTGGGCGATGATCACTTCCTCATCACGAATGATTGCGCCAATGGTGGTGCCCGGCGGCAGGCCTATATCGCGGATGGCCTTGCCGATCACTTTGCTCGACTTCGAATCACCGTGGGCAATCGCCTCGATGGCCTCCGCCGCCCCCCGGCGCAGGGAGTGCACGCTGACAATATCGCCACGACGCACGTGGGCGAGCAAAGTGCCGATGGTGGCCAACTGTGGGCTGATGGCGATGTCGATATCGCCGCCCTGGATCAGGTCGACATAGGCCGGGTTGTTGATGATGGTCATGACCTTCTTGGCCCCCAGCCGCTTGGCCAGCAAGGACGACATGATGTTGGCCTCGTCATCGTTGGTCAGGGCCAGGAAGATATCCGCGTCGGCGATGTTTTCTTCCATCAGCAGGTCGCGGTCCGAGGCACTGCCTTGCAGTACGACCGTGCTGTCCAGGGTGTCGGACAAATGCCGGCAGCGTGCCGGGCTCATCTCGATGATTTTCACCTGGTAGCGACTCTCGATCGCTTCGGCCAGGCGCTCGCCAATCTGCCCGCCGCCGGCGATGACGATGCGTTTGTAGCTCTCATCGAGCCGACGCATTTCACTCATGACGGCACGAATATTCGCTTTGGCAGCGATGAAGAATACTTCGTCATCGGCCTCGATCACCGTATCGCCCTGGGGCAGGATCGGCCGGTCACGTCGGAAAATCGCGGCTACGCGGGTTTCCACATTCGGCATGTGTTCACGCAGTTGACGCAATTGCTGACCCACCAGCGGTCCACCGTAGTAGGCCTTCACCGCCACCAGTTGCGCCTTGCCGCCGGCGAAGTCGATCACCTGCAAGGCGCCCGGGATTTCGATCAGGCGCTTGATGTAGTGGGTGACGACCTGTTCCGGGCTGATCAGAACGTCCACGGGGATGGCGTCGTTATCGAACAGGCCGGCGCGGGTCAGGTAGGCGGCTTCACGCACCCGGGCGATCTTGGTCGGGGTGTGGAACAGGGTGTGGGCGACCTGGCAGGCGACCATATTGGTCTCGTCGCTGTTGGTGACCGCGACCAGCATGTCGGCGTCGTCGGCACCCGCCTGACGCAGCACGGTGGGAAACGACGCCCGGCCTTGTACGGTGCGGATATCCAGGCGGTCGCCCAGGTTGCGCAGGCGCTCGGCATCGGTGTCGACCACGGTGATGTCATTGGCTTCACTGGCCAAATGTTCGGCCAGTGTGCCGCCAACCTGCCCTGCTCCAAGGATGATGATTTTCATCCGGTCACTCCCTTAAACCCGTTCAGCCGCGCGCGGCGGCGATCTTGATCAGTTTGGCGTAGTAGAAACCATCATGCCCGCCTTCCTGCGCGAGTAACTGGCGGCCATGGGGCTGCTTGATACCAGCTGCCGTGGCGAGGTCCAGTTCCCGCGCGCCGCTGGTGCGGGCGAGAAAGGCTTCGATCACCTCGGTGTTTTCGGTGGGCAAGGTGGAGCAGGTGGCGTAAAGCAGGATGCCGCCGACTTCGAGGGTCGGCCACAGTGCGTCGAGCAGTTCGCCTTGCAGCACCGCCAGGGCGGTGATGTCGTCGGGTTGGCGGGTGAGCTTGATGTCCGGGTGACGGCGGATCACACCGGTGGCGGAACACGGCGCGTCAAGCAGGATGCGTTGGAACGATTTGCCGTCCCACCAGGTGGCGGTGTCGCGGCCGTCGGCAGCGATCAGCTCGGCGCTGAGGCCCAGGCGTGCGAGATTCTCCCGTACACGCACCAGACGCTTGGCTTCCAGATCGACCGCCACTACACCGGCCAGGTCCTTTTCAACTTCGAGGATGTGACACGTCTTACCGCCTGGAGCACAGCAGGCGTCCAGTACACGCTGACCGGGAGCCAGGTCGAGCAGGTCGGCGGCCAGTTGCGCGGCTTCGTCCTGCACACTGATCCAGCCTTCGGCGAAGCCCGGCAGGCTGCGCACGTCGGTGGCCGCTTCCAGCACAATGCCGTCGCTGCTGTACACGCAGGGCGTAGCGTTAATACCTGCGCTCGTCAGCAAGTGCAGATACGCATCACGGCGGTGATGGCGGCGGTTGACCCGCAGGATCATCGGCGGGTGCGCGTTGTTGGCCGCGCAAATGGCTTCCCATTGCTCGGGCCAGAAGGCCTTCAGGGATTTTTGCAGCCAGCGCGGGTGAGCGGTGCGCACCACCGGGTCATGTTCCAACTCGGCCAGCAGCGCTTCGCTTTCGCGCTGGGCGCGGCGCAGTACCGCGTTGAGCAGGGCCTTGGCCCAGGTTTTTTTCAGCTTGTCGGCGCAACCGACGGTTTCACCGATGGCGGCGTGGGCCGGCACGCGGGTGTAGAGCAGCTGATAGAGACCGACCAGCAGCAGCGCCTCGACATCAGCATCGGCCGCCTTGAACGGTTTTTGCAGCAGCTTGGCTGCCAGCGCCGACAACCGTGGTTGCCAGCGGGCGGTGCCGAAGGCCAGGTCCTGGGTGAAACCACGATCGCGGTCTTCGACCTTGTCCAACTGCGTGGGCAGCGAACTGTTCAGCGAAGCCTTGCCGTTGAGTACGGCGGCCAGGGCCTTGGCGGCGGCCAGACGTGGGTTCATTGGGTTGCCACCCCGAGGATCGTGCCCAGGGAAAATTTCTCACGGCGACTGTTGTACAAATCGCTGAAATTAAGCGCCTTGCCACCGGGCAATTGCAGACGGGTCAGGCACAGCGCCTGTTCGCCGCAAGCGACCAGCAGCCCCTCCTTGCTGGCACCGATGATTTCACCGGGTGTGCCTTTGCTGTCGGCCAAGGTCGCGGCCAACACTTTCAAGGCCTCGCCATTGAGGGTGCTGTGGCAGATCGGCCACGGGTTGAAGGCACGCACCAGGCGTTCCAGCTCCACAGCCGGGCGGCTCCAGTCGATGCGGGCTTCGTCCTTGTTCAGCTTGTGGGCGTAGGTGGCCAGGCTGTCGTCCTGCACCTCACCTTGCAGGGTGCCAGCGGCGAGACCGGCAATGGCCTGGATCACGGCGGGCGGGCCCATTTCGGCGAGGCGGTCGTGCAGGCTGCCACCGGTGTCTGCGGCCGTGATCGGGGTGGTGACTTTGAGCAGCATCGGGCCGGTGTCCAAACCCGCCTCCATGCGCATCACCGTCACGCCGCTTTCGCTGTCGCCTGCCTCCACGGCACGTTGGATCGGCGCCGCACCGCGCCAGCGTGGCAGCAGTGAGGCGTGGCTGTTGATACAGCCTAGGCGTGGAATATCCAGCACGACCTGGGGCAGGATCAAACCGTAGGCCACCACCACCAGCAAGTCCGGTTGCAGCGCCGCCAGTTCAGCCTGGGCCTCGGCGTTGCGCAGGGTCGGCGGTTGCAGCACGGGGATGTTGTGCTCAAGCGCCAACTGCTTGACCGGGCTTGGCATCAGTTTTTGCCCCCGACCGGCCGGGCGATCCGGCTGGGTGTACACCGCGACGATGTCATAAGGGCTGGCAAGCAGGGCCTTGAGGTGTTCGGCGGCAAATTCAGGCGTGCCGGCAAAAACAATGCGCAATGGCTCGGTCATGGGAGGTCTCGGTTAAAAGCAGTCACAAAAGAAAAAGGCTTGCCGCAGCAAGCCTTTGGAAGGAGGGCATCAAGCTTGCTGGCGATGCTTTTTTTCCAGCTTCTTCTTGATCCGGTCGCGTTTGAGCGTGGACAGGTAATCGACAAACAGCTTGCCGTTGAGGTGGTCGCATTCGTGCTGGATGCACACGGCCAGCAGGCCTTCGGCAATCAGTTCGAACGGCTTGCCATCGCGGTCGAGGGCCTTGATCTTCACGCGCAGCGGGCGCTCGACGTTCTCGTAGAACTCCGGTACCGAGAGGCAGCCTTCCTGGTATTCGCCCATCTCGTCGGTCAACGGTTCGAACTCGGGGTTGATATACACCCGTGGTTCGCTGCGATCTTCCGACAGGTCCATGACCACGACGCGCAGATGCACGTTGACCTGGGTGGCGGCGAGGCCGATACCAGGCGCTTCATACATTGTTTCAAACATGTCATCGACCAGCTGACGAACCTTGTCGTCCACTACGGCCACCGGCTTGGCGATTGTGCGCAGGCGCGAGTCGGGGAATTCGAGGATGTTCAAAATAGCCATAAGCGTAATTGCTGCACATGTGAGGTAAAGGCAAATCGGCGGTGGGAATGGACCCATACGGCCGGTGTGAAACGCCCGAAAGCCGCGAAGGCCCTGGCATTTCACGCGAACGCACATAATAAAGGAGATTCACCCCATGAGGAAATCGCTACTTATCCCCCCGTTTCGAGACTGCCCCTCGACCGTAATAAATAGCCTCCTAAATAAGTTACCAACAGAGTTATCCACAGCTTGTTCCGGTCAAGGATGATCAGATGCTTTCGAAAAACTGCAATGAAATTTCCCCTTCAGAACTGGAAGCCCGCCTACGCCTGCACAGGCTGCCGGAGGTAGGCCCGAAGCGTTTTCGGTTGTTGATCGAAGCGTTCGGCAGCGCTTCAAAGGCCATCGGTGCCCCGGCCAGCGCGTGGCGCTCCTTGGGGTTGTCACCCATCAGCGCCGATGCCCGCCGTAGCCATGAGATCCGCGACGGTGCCAGTCAGGCGTTGGCCTGGTTGGAACGTCCGGACCAGCATTTGCTGATGTGGGACCAACCTGAGTACCCGGCACTGCTCGCCCAGATAGATGACGCCCCGCCGCTTTTATTTGTCGCCGGCGACCCCGGGATCCTGGAAAAACCGCAACTGGCGATGGTCGGCAGCCGCCGTGCATCCCGCCCCGGCATGGACACAGCCGCTGCATTTTCCCGCAGCCTGGCGAGCGCCGGTTTTGTCATCACCAGTGGCCTTGCGCTGGGTATCGACGGTGCGGCCCATCAAGCCGCTTTGGATGTGGGGGGGCATACAATCGGCGTACTCGGCACGGGCCTGGAAAATCTTTATCCACAGCGCCATCGACGGCTTGCGGCGGCGATGATTGCCCAAGGCAGCGCAGTGGTTTCCGAGTTTCCGCTGGACGCCGCGCCCCAGGCCGGTAACTTCCCCCGGCGCAACCGCATCATCAGCGGCCTGTCCCTGGGCGTGCTGGTGGTGGAGGCCAGCATGGCCAGCGGCTCGCTGATCACTGCCAAGCTCGCGGCCGAGCAAGGGCGCGAGGTGTATGCAATCCCGGGCTCCATCCATCATCCCGGGGCCAAGGGGTGTCACCAGTTGATCCGTGATGGTGCGATGCTGGTGGAAACCATTGAACACATCCTCGAAGGCTTGCGTGGTTGGCAGGCATTGTCGCGCCCGGCGCCGATGCCTGTGATACATCCGTTGGTGGCGCTGTTGCACGCGGCGCCCCATACCAGCGAAGCCCTGGCGCTGGTCAGTGGGCGGCCGTTGGCCCAGGTGTTGGCGACCCTCACGGAGTTGGAACTTGAAGGCCTGGTGATCTGCGAAAGCGGGCGCTGGCTTGCGCGTGGCCAGCTTTTGTAGCGGCCAGCTTTTTGGAACTAGGTTTTGTAAAGAAGATCGGTAAACTGCCCAGAGCTTTAGTCCGGAGAGTGAACAATGGTCAACAGGTGGCGTGTGCTGGAAGCCGCACGAGAAATTCGCGCAGGCGCGGTGATTGCCTATCCAACCGAAGCGGTCTGGGGCCTGGGTTGCGATCCATGGAACGAAGAGGCGGTGGATCGGCTGCTGGCGATCAAGAACCGTTCGGTGGACAAGGGCCTGATCCTGGTGGCAGACAATATTCGCCAATTCGACTTTCTGTTCGAAGACTTCCCGGATACCTGGATCGAACGCATGGCCAGCACCTGGCCCGGACCGAATACGTGGCTGGTGCCGCATCAGGATTTGTTGCCGGAATGGGTCACCGGTGTGCACGACACGGTGGCGCTACGGGTGAGCGATCATCCGCTGGTACGGGACTTGTGCGCGCTGGTGGGACCGTTGATTTCCACCTCAGCCAACCCCCAGGGCCGCCCGGCGGCGCGCACGCGGATTCGTGTGGAGCAGTACTTTCGCGGGCAGGTGGATCTGGTTCTGGGTGGTGCCCTGGGTGGGCGCAAGAACCCGAGCCTGATTCGCGATTTGGCAACGGGTGAGGTGGTGCGGCCTTCCTGAGACCGCGTCGCGCCTATCGGGGGCAAGTGGAATCGTTGCACCGCCCCCGAAGAGGCCCTCAAGGCAACAGAATGGTCGACCCAGTGGTACGCCGCCCCGACAACTCCGTCTGTGCCTTCGCCGCGTCCGCCAGCGAATACCGCTGGTTGATATCAATGCGCACCTTGCCGCTCTTGATCATCGAAAACAGATCATCCGCCATCACCTGCAAGTTCGCCGGATTGTTGGCGTAGGTCGCCAGGGTCGGCCGTGTCACGTACAGCGAGCCTTTGGCCGCGAGTATCCCCAGGTTCACCCCATCCACCGCGCCCGACGCGTTGCCAAAGCTCACCACCAGGCCACGTGGCGCCACGCTGTCCAATGAGGTCAGCCAGGTGTCTTTGCCGACGCCGTCGTAGACCACAGGCACCTTTTTGCCGTCGGTCAATTCCAGCACGCGCTGTGCGACATTTTCCTTGCTGTAGTCGATGGTTTCCCACGCGCCGAGAGATTTGGCCAGGGCGGCTTTTTCTGGCGAGCTCACGGTACCGATGAGCTTCACGCCCAGTGCCTTGGCCCATTGGCAGGCCAGGGAGCCCACGCCACCGGCGGCGGCGTGGAACAGGATGGTCTCGCCACCTTTGAGCTCATAGGTCTGGCGCAGCAGGTATTGCACGGTCAGGCCCTTGAGCATGGCGCCGGCGGCTTGTTCGAAGCTGATGTCGTCCGGCAGGTGTACCAGGTTGGCGGCAGGCAGCACGTGCAATTCGCTGTAGGCCCCGAGTGGGCCGCTGCCGTAGGCCACGCGGTCGCCGACTTTAAATTGCGTGACTTCGCTGCCCACCGCATCAACCACCCCGGCGCCTTCTGCGCCCAGCCCCGATGGCAGGGCCGGCGGCGCGTAAAGGCCACTGCGGAAATAGGTATCGATGAAATTCAGGCCAATCGCCTCGTTACGCACTCGAACCTGCTGCGGGCCCGGCTCTGCCGGTGTGTAGTCCACATATTCAAGTACGTCGGGGCCGCCATGGGCGCTGAACTGGATACGTTTGGCCATCTGCACTTCTCCTGAGGTCGAATTCGCGTAGCCCCCTATCGGACTCCTAAGCTTGATCTTCGTCAACTGTGGCGCTCCTAAGTGCAGTGCTATGTGCAGTGCTATCTAAGCGCAGTGGTATCCTGTGCGCCCATTTGCCGCCGACGCCCTGTGGCTTCGCGTAGCTTTGCCCGATTCAAGGTGATGTCATGACTACTCGCACCGAGGCTGTCAAAGCCTACCTGCTCGACCTGCAAGACCGCATTTGCAGCGCCCTGGAAACCTTCGAGACGGACACTCGCTTTATCGAAGACGCCTGGACCCGGCCTGCCGGCGGCGGCGGTCGCACCCGTGTGATCGAGAACGGCTCGGTCATCGAAAAGGGCGGCGTTAACTTTTCCCACGTGTTCGGCAGCGGCCTCCCACCGTCAGCCAGTGCGCATCGCCCCGAGCTGGCCGGTCGCGGGTTTGAAGCCCTGGGCGTGTCGCTGGTGATTCATCCGCACAACCCACACGTGCCGACGTCCCACGCCAACGTGCGTTTTTTCATCGCTGAAAAAGAAGGCGAAGAGCCGGTGTGGTGGTTCGGTGGCGGCTTCGACCTCACGCCCTACTACGGCAACGAAGAAGACTGCATTCACTGGCACCGCGTGGCCGAGCAGGCCTGCGCGCCGTTTGGCCCGGACGTTTACTCGCGCTACAAGGCCTGGTGCGATACCTACTTCCACATCAAGCACCGCAACGAGCCCCGTGGTATCGGCGGCCTGTTCTTCGACGACTTGAACGAGTGGGACTTCGACACCTGCTTCGCCTTCATCCGCGCCATCGGCGACGCCTACATCGACGCCTACCTGCCGATCGTGCAACGTCGCAAAGCCAGCGCGTATACCGAACAGCAACGCCAGTTTCAGGAATTCCGTCGCGGCCGCTACGTTGAATTCAACCTGGTCTACGACCGTGGCACCCTGTTCGGCCTGCAATCGGGCGGGCGTACCGAGTCGATCCTGATGTCGCTGCCGCCCCAGGTGCGCTGGAGCTACGACTGGAAAGCCGAGGCCGGCAGCGAAGAAGCACGCCTAACCGACTACTTCCTGCAAGACCGCGATTGGCTGGGCATCGCCGCGCCTAAGGCGGCTGTTTGATGGATCGTTATGTGGTGTTCGGCAACCCCATCGGCCACAGCAAGTCGCCGCTGATTCACCGTATGTTCGCCGAGCAGACTGGCGAACAACTGGACTACAGCACCTTGCTCGCGCCGCTGGAGGATTTCACCGGCTGTGCCCGTGAGTTTTTCCAACAGGGCCGAGGTGCCAACGTCACCGTGCCGTTCAAGGAAGACGCCTATCGCCTGGCCAACAGCCTCACCGAACGCGCCCAGCGCGCCGGGGCGGTGAACACCTTGAGCAAACTCGCTGACGGTACGTTGCTCGGCGACAACACCGACGGCGCCGGCCTGGTGCGTGACCTGGCGGTAAACGCCGGCTTGAATCTGCAAGGCAGACGCATCCTGTTGCTGGGCGCGGGTGGCGCGGTAAGGGGCGCGTTGGAGCCGTTGCTGGCTGAACGGCCCGCTTCGTTGATCATCGCCAACCGCACCGTGGAAAAAGCCGAATTGCTCGCCGAGCTGTTCGACGACCTGGGCCCGGTGTCCGCCAGTGGTTTCGACTGGCTGCGTGAGCCGGTGGACGTGATCATCAATGCCACGTCCGCCAGCCTGTCAGGCGATGTACCGCCGATTGCCGGCAGCCTGATCGAACCGGGCAAGACGTTTTGCTACGACATGATGTACGCCAAGGAACCGACTGCGTTCTGCCGTTGGGCCAGTGAGCAAGGCGCAGCCGTGGCGATGGATGGCCTGGGCATGTTGGTGGAGCAGGCGGCCGAAGCGTTCTTTCTGTGGCGTGGTATTCGTCCGGATTCGGCGCCGGTGTTGGCTGAACTGCGCCGGCAGTTGGCGCAGTAATCAATCTTCAAACTGGATGGGGCATTTATCGGCCCCCTCCAGTTTTTTCAACTCGTCCACCACCTGCGGCCTGGCGCGGCGCAATGTCAGGCTACGGCCCAGCCCGCTTAAACGACGCGCCTCCTGGTGCAGCATCTCCACCCCGGAATAGTCGATAAAGTTGATCTGCTGCGCCTCGATCACCACCCGTTCACCCTGCAAGCTTTGCAGGCGTACTTGCAGGTAATGGCTGGCGCCAAAGAAGATCGACCCACCGACGCGCAACACATCCTCTTCCCCATCACGCCATTGCTGTACCCGTGGCTGCGACGTGCGCTTAAGGTAGAAAAACAACGACGCCAACACCCCCGCATAAATCGCCGTTTGCAACTCCAGCAACAAGGTGGCGACACAGGTCAGGCTCATCACTACGAACTCTGCGCGGCTCACGCGGAACAACGCACGAATACCCCGACGATCCACCAGGCCCCAGGAAATCAGCAAGATGCTGGCGGCCATGCTCGGGATCGGAATATGTGCGATCAATGCGGCGCCAAACAGCGCAAACAATGCCACCCATACTGCGGAAAACACCCCGGCCAACGGCGAACAGGCGCCCGACTCATAGCTGAGGCCGGAGCGGGTGAACGACCCTGCCGACAGATACCCGGAGAAAAATCCGCCAACGATATTGGATAAACCCTGGGCGCGAACTTCCTGGTTGGCATCGAGCAATTGTTGCGAACGGGCCGACAGCGAACGGGCAATCGACAGGCTGGTCACCAGCCCCAGCATGCCCACCGCAACGGCGCTGGGCAGCAGGCGCAGGATCATGTCCGGATCCAGCGGCAGCGGGCTGAACGGTGGCAGCTTGCCGATAAACGAACTGACGAGCGCCACATGCCCGAACATCGCCGGCCATAGCCACGTTGCCAGGCTACCCAGGGTCAGTGCGATCAGTAGCGTTGGCCAGCGAGGCACAAGGTATTTGAGCAACGCGCCCACCAGCAAAGTACCGAGTCCAAGGGCGAGGGAGGCGTGGTCCCACTCGCCAGCGTGGTCGATCAGCGCCAGCAGGCTATTGATCGCTGTGGCCTGGCTCGGTAAATCCAGGCCAAGCAGATTGGGCAGCTGCCCGAGGGCGATCACCACGGCGGCACCGAGGGTGAAACCCAGCACCACCGAATGCGAGACGAAGTTCACCAGCGCGCCAAAGCGCAGCATGCCCAGCAGCCACTGGAATACCCCGGCGAGGAATGTCAGCAACAGGATCAGGGTGATGTAGTCCTGAGACCCCGGCACGGCCAACGGGCTGACGCTGGCGTACAGCACGATGGAAATCGCTGCCGTGGGGCCACAGATCAGGTGCCAGGATGAACCCCACAGGCACGCGATCAGCACCGGGATGATGGCGGCATACAGACCGTACTCCGGTGGGAGACCGGCGATCAGCGCGTAGGCAATCGACTGGGGCAGCGCGAGCACGGCACCGCTGAGGCCGACCAGCGCGTCCCGGCCGACGCTGGCGCGGGTTTGACGCGGGAGCCAGCGGAGGAAGGGGAAGAGTGTATGGCGGTTGGGCCGGGGCATTTATAACTCGGCTGAAAAGGTTTGACTCAGGGTATCAGTACACACTGGTCCTTGCGGGAGGGGGCTTGCTCCCGATATAGGTGGACCCGTCTAAATCTCTCTGACTGGCACTCCGCTATCGGAGCAAGCCCCCTCCCACATTGGAATAGCGCAAGGCCCTAGAGTTTGGCCTTTACTGCCGGCAACGCGTCCTTGCCATCCACGGTTTTCACACCGTCGAGCCATTTGTCCAATACAGCCGGGTTCGCCTTGATCCACGCCTTCGCCGCGTCGGCATTGCTGACCTTGTTGTTGGCCACCTCAGCCATGATGCTGTTCTCCATCTCCTGGGTGAAACTCAGGTTGGTCAACAGTTTGCCAACGTTAGGGCAGGCCTGCGCATACCCTTTGCGGGTCAAGGTATACACACTGCCGGTGTCACCGAAGTATTTCTCGCCGCCTTTGAGATAGTGCATTTTCAGTTGCACGTTCATCGGGTGCGGTGTCCAGCCGAGGAAGGTGACGAATTTCTGCTTCTTCACCGCCCGTGACACTTCCGCCAGCATTGCCTGCTCGCTGGACTCGATCAGCTTCCACTGGCCAAGGTCGAAGTCATTCTTCTTGATGATCTCCTGCAGCGAGATATTTGCCGGCGCGCCCGAGCCGATGCCGTAGATCTTCTTGTCGAACTTGTCGGCGAATTTGTTCAAGTCGGCAAAGTCATGCACCCCGGCATCCCACACATAATCCGGCACGGCGAGAGTGAACTCGGTGCCGTCGAGGTTCTTCGCCAACTGCACCACATCGCCGTTGGCCACGAACTTGTCGTAGAAGCCCTGCTGCGCCGGCATCCAGTTACCCAGGAACACATCCACCTGGCCGTCCTTGAGCCCGCCGAAGGTGATCGGCACCGCCAGGGTGTCGACCTTGGCCTTGTAGCCCATGCCGTTCAGCAGGAAACCGGTAATGGCGTTGGTGGCGGCAATGTCGCTCCAGCCTGGATCGGCCATCTTCACGGTCTCACAGCGGGTGTCCGCATACGCATTGGCACTACTTAGCACCAACATGCCCACTACTGCAGTTAACTTTTGCATGGCCTTCCCTCTGTATTTATTGGTTTTGGCAGGGTTGTGGATAACGTGCCTTGCGCTCCAGGTCGTCGAGGTCGATATGGTTGCGCATGTATTGCTGACTGGCGTCCACCAGTGGCTGGTGATCCCAGCTCTTCAGCTTGCCTTGGGTCAGCGCCTCGAACACCAGGCGACGACGGCGTTGGCTGGCGAGCACCTGCTGGTGGATCGCCGGGATGTCCCACTTGGCCCGCGCCTCATTCAAAAACGCCTCGAACAGTGGCCGGTGTTCCGGTGACTGGCTGAGGTCTTCCCGCTCGTGCGGGTCGTTGTGCACATCGAACAGTAGACAAGGGTCGTCTTCGCTGTAGATGAATTTGTAGGCGCCACGGCGAATCATCATCAATGGGCTGATGGTGCCTTCGGCCATGTATTCGCCAAAGACTTCGTCATGCCCGCCCTGCCCCTGCAAGTGCGGGACCAGCGAGCGGCCGTCCAGGGGCAGGCGCGGGTCCAGCTCGCCGCCGGCCAGTTCCACCAGGGTCGGCAGCAGGTCGGCGGTGGACACTGCCTGGGTTACGCGGCCCGGCGCAAATTGCCCCGGCGCACTGACCAGCAGCGGCACGCGGGCGGCCATTTCAAACCAGTGCATTTTGTACCAGAGGCCGCGTTCACCGAGCATGTCGCCGTGGTCGCCGGAGAAAATGATGATGGTGTCGTCGGCCAGGCCGGTGTCTTCCAGGGTCTGCAGCAGCTTGCCGACATTGCTGTCGATGTAGCTGCACGCGCCGAAGTAGGCGCGGCGGGCGTCGCGAATTTTATCCACAGGCAGCGGCTTGTCCCACAGGTCATAGACCTTGAGCAGACGCTGGGAATGCGGGTCGAGATCTTCCTGGTTCGGCGTTGCAGGCAAAGGGATGTCGTTGTCGTCGTACAGGTCCCAGAACGGCTTGGGAATGGTGTACGGGTCGTGGGGATGGGTCATCGACACGGTCAAGCAGAACGGCTGGTCACCGTCTTCGCGGATGTGGTCGAACAGGTACTGCTGGGCCTTGAACACCACCTCTTCGTCGAAATCCAGCTGGTTGGTACGCACGCACGGGCCGGCTTGCAGCACCGAGGACATGTTGTGGTACCAGGTGGGGCGTACGTCCGGCTCATCCCAATTCACCGCCCAGCCATAGTCGGCGGGGTAGATGTCGCTGGTCAGGCGTTCTTCATAGCCGTGCAGTTGGTCGGGACCGCAGAAGTGCATCTTGCCCGACAGCGCGGTGCGATAACCGAGGCGCCGCAGGTAGTGGGCATAGGTCGGCACATCGGCGGGGAAATCCGCCGCGTTGTCGTAGGCGCCGATCTTGCTCGGCAATTGGCCGCTGACCAGGGTGAAGCGTGAGGGGGCACACAGTGGGCTGTTGCAATAGGCCGCGTCGAACACCACGCCCTGTGCGGCGAGGCGGCTCAAATTCGGCAGCTTGATGGGGGAAGGTCCGTAGAACGGCAGCATCGGCGCGGCCATTTGATCGGCCATGATGAAAAGAATGTTCTTGCGCTTCATGGGTCTTCGGCATTCCATAGGCGGTGTTTATGCGAATGAGCATGCAGCCCATGTAAAATGGGGTAAAGCCCATGACGAGCAATGTCTAGGATAAGCGCAGCTTATGTATGAAGCCCTTGGCGATGTATCCCTCGATTTGCTGCGCGCGTTTGAAGCGGCCGCGCGCCATCGCAGCTTTACCGCCGCTGCGATGGAGCTGGGTACCACTCAGCCGGCGATCAGCCAGCAGATCAAGCGCCTTGAAGAACAACTGACGATCCGCCTGTTTGACCGCATCTATCGGGGCATCGAACTGACCGACGCCGGCGCCCTGCTGTTCGAGCATGTGCAAGGCGGTTTGCAGAACATCAACCAGGGCCTCAGTGTGATTACCCAGCAGGACCAGCACGAAGTGCTGCAAGTGGCCACAGACTTTGCGTTCGCCGCCTATTGGCTGATGCCGCGCCTGCATCGCTTCCACGCCGCCAACCCGCAGGTGGACGTGAGCCTGGTGACCAGCGAGCGCAACCACGCGACACTGCGCAGTGACATCGATGTGGCAGTGCTGTTTGGCGATGGCCGCTTCAAGCAGGGCGACAGCCTTTGGCTGTTCAACGAGGAAGTGTTCCCGGTGTGCAGCCCGCAATGGCTCAAGGAGCAGGCCAGGCCTTTGACTGTGCACACCTTGCCCGACTACCCGTTGCTGCACCTGCGCCAGGAAAACAACAGCCAGTGGTTCGACTGGAGTGGTGTATTCCGCGAGCTGGGTATCAGCGCCGCACCCACGCCCGGCCAGCTGCGATTCGACAACTACACCTTATTGATCCAGGCAGCGATTGCCGGCCAAGGGGTGGCGATCGGCTGGCGCCATTTGGTGGATAACCTGCTGGAACAGAACTGGTTGTGCCGACCGATCGGCAACACGGTGATTTCGCGCTTTGGCTATTACGTGGTGCAGCCCCAGCGCAAGCGGCGTGGGCAGTTGGTCGAACGTTTCGTCGACTGGTTGCAGGCAGAACAGGCCAGCAGCGCGCAGTCCCTGACCGGACTGGCCCTGCCATCGATTGCGGTCTAGGATTTGCCGCACATTGGATCCGGAGTCCGTCATGCAACGTATCAAGGGCTACCATGCCCATATCTACTTTGACGCCAGCACCATCGACCAGGCGCGCACCCTATGTGAAGACGGCGCGAAACTGTTCCCGCTGCGCATGGGCCGTGTGCATGAACGGCCCGTAGGCCCGCACCCGGACTGGAGCTGCCAGCTGGCGTTCGATGCCGAATACATTGGCGTGGTGCTGCCGTGGCTGGCGCTGCATCGCAATGGGCTGGTGGTGTTCCTGCACCCCGAAACCGGCGATGAGCTGAAGGATCACACCGATCACGCGATCTGGATGGGTGCGATGCGCGAGCTGGACCTGTCGGTTTTTTAACCTCCCCTTATCAGATAAAAACCGCCCCTTCCCGCAGTAAAAGGCGAGGAAGTTGTAGGATTTATCTTGTCTTGTCTCAATATATGGGACTGTTATTTATATATTGAGATATTGCCGGCCATAGGTTTATATTCGCCCATCTGCTTTTTTCAGCACCCACTCATTTCAGGTGAAGCGATGCAGGCGCAATTGATCGCGCTCGATTGGGGGACCAGCTCCCTTCGTGCTTATAAACTCGGGCCCGCAGGCGTCGTGCTGGAACAGCGCTCGCTGGCGTCGGGCATCATGCATTTGCCCAGTGAGCCCCGGGACATCGGCGGTGTGCACTGCAGCGATGGCTTCGAGTTGGCGTTCGATGCGGCATGCGGCGACTGGCTCGACGCCCAACCCCATCTTCCAGTGATCGCCTGCGGCATGGTCGGCAGCGCCCAGGGCTGGAGCGAGGCGGCATATCGCAATACGCCGGTCGACGTCGCCAGCCTGGGCCAGGCGTTGCACACGGTGCGCAGCCTGCGCGGCGTCGATGTGCGTATCGTGCCCGGCGTGATCGAGCAGGTCGGTTTGCCCAATGTGATGCGCGGTGAAGAAACCCAGGTGCTGGGTGTGCTGCAAAGCCTGTCGGCCAACGGTGAAATGTTGATCGGCCTGCCCGGCAGCCATTCCAAATGGGTCGAGGTGGTGGAAGGTTGCATCACCCACTTCGATACCTTCATGACCGGTGAACTGTTCGCGGTGCTGAGCAAGCACAGCCTGCTGGGGCGTACGCAAAAGGTATCCGCGCAGTTCCAGGCCGAGGCTTTTGACCGCGGCGTTCAAGTGGCGCTGTCGAACGATGGCCAGCGCGGCGTGCTGTCGACCTTGTTCAGTGCGCGCACCCTGGGCCTGACCGCCGAACTCACCCCTGAGCAGCAGCCCGATTACCTGTCCGGCCTGCTGATCGGCCATGAACTGGCCGGCTTGCCAGCCAGTGCACGGCACATCCCCATCATCCTGGTGGGCGCTGGCCCGCTTTGCGTGCGCTACCAACGCGCCCTCGCCCTCTGCGGTTTCGCCCACGTCAGCCTGGCGCAGGAAGCGACCGAGCGCGGCCTGTGGCAACTGGCAGTGGCCGCCGGGCTCACTCAACCTGCAACGGAGGCCTGACATGCTCAAGCAAGCACTGGCACAAAACGGTTTGATCGCGATCCTGCGCGGTGTGCGCCCGGACGAAGCCCAGGCGGTCGGCCAGGTGCTTTACGACGCCGGTTTTCGCGTGATCGAAGTCCCGCTCAACTCGCCGGACCCTTACACCAGCATCCGCACCCTGCGCGACAGCCTGCCCGCCGATTGCCTGATCGGCGCCGGTACGGTGTTGACGCCTGCGCAGGTCGAGCAGGTGAAAGCCGCTGGTGGCCAAGTGATCGTCATGCCCCACAGCGATGCCAAGGTCCTGCGCGCCGCCAAGGCCGCTGGCCTGTACCTGTCGCCGGGTGTGGCCACGCCCACCGAAGCGTTCGCCGCGCTGGACGAAGGCGCCGACGTCTTGAAGCTGTTCCCGGCCGAGCAAATGGGCCCTTCTGTGATCAAGGCGTGGCTGGCGGTATTGCCGGCAGGCACGTTGCTGCTGCCGGTGGGCGGCATTACCCCGGACAACATGCAGGTGTTTATCGACGCCGGCGCCAAGGGGTTCGGGCTGGGTTCCGGGTTGTTCAAACCGGGTATGACAGTGGATCAGGTAGCGAGCCGCGCCCAGGCTTATGTCGCCGCCTGGAAAGCCCTGAGCTGAGATCAAGTTCCGCGCCCCTGGCGCTGCATCTATAAGAGAGATAACAGATGAAAATCACCAAACTGACGACCTTTATCGTCCCGCCGCGCTGGTGCTTCCTCAAGGTCGAGACCGACCAGGGCGTGACCGGCTGGGGTGAGCCCGTAGTCGAAGGCCGCGCTCACACCGTGGCTGCGGCGGTCGAGGAACTGTCCGATTACCTGATCGGCAAGGACCCACGCAATATCGAAGATATCTGGACCGTGCTCTACCGCGGCGGCTTCTACCGTGGCGGCGCCGTGCACATGAGCGCCCTCGCCGGCATCGACCAGGCGCTTTGGGACATCAAGGGCAAGGCCCTGGGCGTATCGGTCAGCGACCTGTTGGGTGGCCAGGTACGCGACAAGATTCGCGTGTACTCGTGGATCGGTGGCGACCGCCCGGCCGACACCGCCCGCGCCGCCAAAGAGGCCGTGGCCCGTGGCTTTACTGCGGTGAAAATGAACGGCACCGAAGAGTTGCAGTTTGTCGACAGCTTCGAAAAAGTCGACCTGGCCCTGGCCAACGTCGCGGCCGTGCGCGATGCGGTCGGCCCTAACGTCGGCATCGGCGTCGACTTCCATGGCCGTGTGCACAAGCCCATGGCCAAGGTGCTGATGAAAGAACTGGACCCGTACAAACTGATGTTTATCGAAGAGCCGGTGCTCAGCGAAAACTACGAAGCCCTCAAGGAACTGGCGCCGCTGACCAGCACCCCGATTGCCCTGGGTGAGCGTCTGTTCTCGCGCTGGGACTTCAAGCGCGTGCTCAGCGAAGGCTACGTCGACATCATCCAGCCGGACGCTTCCCACGCGGGCGGTATCACCGAAACCCGCAAGATCGCCAACATGGCCGAAGCCTACGACGTGGCCCTGGCCCTGCACTGCCCGCTGGGCCCGATTGCCTTGGCGGCGTGCCTGCAACTGGATGCGGTTTGCTACAACGCGTTTATCCAGGAGCAAAGCCTGGGCATTCACTACAACGAGAGCAACGACCTGCTCGACTACGTGCGCGACCCGGGCGTGTTCGACTATGACCAGGGCTTTGTGAAAATCCCCAACGGGCCGGGCCTGGGGATCGAGATCAACGAGGAATACGTGATCGAACGCGCAGCCATCGGCCATCGCTGGCGCAACCCGATCTGGCGCCACGCCGACGGCAGCTTTGCCGAGTGGTGATGTCTGCCTGAAAGAACGCGGTCAAACATGTGGGAGAGGGCTTGCCCCCTCCCACATGTTGATCCGGTTTCTGCAGAAGTCCCTTCCTCAACAAATATAAGAAGAGGCACCTACCATGCAACCTGAATCCTTGAGCGGGCAGGCTTCTTTAGTCACGCCTACCCGAAAGCGCTACTTCATCATGGTGCTGCTGTTTATCACCGTCGTGATCAACTACCTCGACCGCAGCAACCTGTCGATTGCCGCCCCGGCGCTGACCAGCGAACTGGGTATCGACCCGGTACATGTCGGGCTGATTTTCTCCGCGTTCGGCTGGACGTACGCCGCCATGCAGATCCCCGGCGGCTGGCTGGTGGACCGGGTGCCGCCGCGTATCCTCTACACCGCCGCCCTGTTGCTGTGGTCTATCGCCACCGTGATGCTCGGTTTTGCCGCCAGCTTCATTGCGCTGTTTGTGCTGCGCATGGCGGTGGGTGCCCTGGAAGCACCGGCTTACCCCATCAACAGTCGCGTGGTCACCAGCTGGTTCCCCGAGCGTGAGCGCGCCACGGCCATTGGCTTCTACACCTCCGGGCAGTTTGTCGGGCTGGCGTTCCTGACGCCGGTCCTGGCCTGGTTGCAGCACCATTACGGCTGGCACATGGTATTTGTCGTGACCGGTGGCGTGGGCATTCTGTGGGCGGCAATCTGGTATGCCCTGTATCGCGAGCCCCGTGATTTCAAAGGCGTCAACGCCGCTGAAATCGAATTGATCCGCGAAGGTGGCGGGCTGGTGGACTTGAGCGCACAAGCGAGCAAGAGCAAGGCGCCCTTCAGCTGGGTCGACCTGGGCATCGTCCTGAGCAAGCGCAAGTTGTGGGGTATCTACCTGGGGCAGTTCTGCCTGAACTCTACGTTGTGGTTCTTCCTGACATGGTTCCCGACCTACCTGGTGAAATACCGCGGCATGGATTTCATCAAGTCCGGCATGCTCGCGTCACTGCCCTTCCTCGCGGCTTTCGTCGGCGTGCTGTGTTCGGGGTTGTTTTCCGACTGGCTGATCCGCCGTGGCGCCTCGGTGGGGTTTGCCCGCAAGTTGCCGATCATCAGCGGCCTGTTGATCTCTACGGCGATCATTGGCGCCAACTTCGTCGAATCGACACCGTTGGTCATCGCCTTCCTGGCCCTGGCGTTCTTCGGTAATGGCCTGGCCTCGATCACCTGGTCGCTGGTCTCGACGCTTGCCCCGGCACGTCTGCTGGGACTGACCGGCGGGGTGTTCAACTTCATCGGCAACTTGGCGGCGATTGCCACGCCGATCGTCATCGGTTTCCTGGCCAGTGGCGATTCGTTTGCGCCGGCGATCACCTACATCGCCGTGCTGGCGCTGTTGGGCGCACTCTCCTATGTGCTGCTGGTGGGCAAGGTCGAGCGGATCGAGCTGTAAGCAGTGGGCGGCCTGCGGGCCGCCCGTTGGCCGGGCTCAGGGCACCGACATTTCGTTACGGAACACATTCGAAGGATCCCAGCGTTGCTTGGTTCGGCGCAGACGGTTCTCGATGATCGTGTTGGGGAAGAAAATTCCATACCACAGAGGGTTCCTGGGGTTCGCGGGATTGCCACCGAGGTGGGTCATGTCCAGGTCGGGGTAGTTGATGTAGCAGCCCTCGAACTCCGGGTCATTGGGAACACCGTTGGTGAATGCAGCGTAATAGAGGCTGCGGATCCAGTCGGCATGGGCGCGGTCGATGGCGTCATCGTCGGCGTGCCAGTAACACTGCGGTTGCCATTTGAGGTACGAGGAGCGTTGCGCGGCTGACGTCTGCGCCAGGATCGGGCCGTCCATCTGGTTGATGCGCCCGCCGAACGACTGGATCTGGATCAGGCTCTGGGTCAGGTATTGCTCGGGGTCCGGCAAGGTCAGCGTCGTCCAGATCGCGTCCAGCACGCGCTGTGTAAACCCGCCTTTCTGATACGCCGATTTATACCGCCCGCGCTGATTGTCACCGGAACCGTTGAGCGATTGGGTGGCGTACAACCAGTCCAAACGCCTGGCGGCCTCATGGGCACTCTGCAGGGAGTCGACCCAGCGGCCCTTTTGCCCGCCACGTGGCTGATGCACGACGTGGAACGGCAGGAGCGACTCCGTCGCACCGACACCCACCGCGGCCTGCATGCTGCTGACAAAGTCGTCGAAAGGCGCCAGGTCATCGAGCTTCCCGTCCTTGTCGACGTAGTGGATGCCCAGGGTCACGTTGCCAGTGTTCAGATGACGCATTTCCAGTTTGGTGGCCAGGCCCCAGGTTGCCGGGTCGGCCTGATGGTCCACGAACCAGTTTTGATAGGCGTGCAGCAAACGTTCGAGGGCGGCGCGTGTGAGGTCTGACCAGTCCCATTCCAATGGCAGCCAAAGCACTTCCTCCGGGGCTGGCGGCAGCGTCTTGAAATAGTAACTGGTGATGATGCCGAACTGCCCGCCACCGGCGCCGCAACAGGCGGCGAACAGGTCCAGCTCATCGGTGTCGAGGCTGTTGCGGGACACATGGACAGGTTCAAGACCCGGGCCGGGTCCATTGGCGACCAGCAAGTCGACGCCGTCCAGCCAGTCGCAGACCAGCCCGTATTTACGCGACAACAACCCATAGCCGCCGCCGCAGATATGCCCGCCCAGTCCCACCGAATAGCAGGATCCACTGGGCAGCGCCTTGCCTGCCAATTTGTACAGCGCGACGCTGGTGTCCCAGTTCTGGCAGCCGGGCTCCAGGCGGAACGCATAGCGATGGGGCAAAGCGGGTACCAGCACTGAGCTGATCAGGCCGTTGGGGTCGTAGGCCAATTGGTTGATCTGGCCGATGTCCAGGATCGACAACACCTCGCCTGGCACATCCGGCATCTTGTTAGAGACAAATCCTTCATAGCAATGCCCGCCGCTGCGCACCGTGATACGGCCATTGGGCACAGCCAGGGCCTGGGCGGCTGCGTCGATGATGTCTTGTGGGGTGTGGCAGAGGTAGATCTGGCTGGCGCCGTTGGGTGAAGACTCGCCCTGGACGTTGCCCAATGGCCAGCGCAGGTTGAAACCCTTTTGCAACGTGGAATGACGACGGTCCGAGGGGGTGATGAGATCAAATGCCATGATGGACTCCTGGGAGACGATAATGACTTCTGATGCAGCTAACTTAACGACCGGCAACGCAAGAAGGCGTGACTTGCAGAGGTGGTTAGACGGCAGTAGGCACGAAGTGTGTTGAGGGGGTGTGTTCCCCCTCAAGCCTAGCCTATATGGAAAAAGCCCGGATCAGTTCAGCACGCCGTCCAGAATTTCATAGACGATACCGGTACCCACCGCGATCAACACCACATCCGGCCCCGAACGGCGCCACTCATAACCCGGGTAAACCGGCAGGCGCGCCAGCGCACGGTTGTCCAGGCGCTCGCCGTAGTAGCCGCGCGGCAGGGGTTGGCCGCGCACCAGGCGCACATTCGGCGGCGGCGGTGCGCCACGGGAGAACTGGCCGTGGTTATCGTGAATGATCTGGCGTACCGGGCCGAAGTCCTGGGGCGGGCCTCCGCGACGGTTGTCCTGCGGGCCGCGATGGTCGTCGCCACGCTGCTCGTGCTGGCCCTGCGGGCCGCCACGGTCGTCACCCCGCTGGTCAGGCGGCGCGGCTTGCACCAGGGCGCTGGCGCCAAGCACCAGCACACCAAGGCCTGCAATCACGGATTTAGGCATTTTCATCGGGTATTCCTCAGGGCACACAAACAAAAAAGGGATCTCGAACGCGGTTCGAAATCCCTTGGTCTTGCTGTTTAGGCCGTGATTGCGCGCGTTGATTCCTCTGTATCAGGAACTTTACCTCTCGCTACATGGCGCTTACTTACGGGCGTTGCGCACACCTTCCGACAGCGCCGCGCACAGGCTCAATACGCCATCGATTGCTTGTTGATCGTTACTGGCATTGGCGATGTGATCGATCAGGGCCGAGCCCACCACCACGCCATCGGCCAGGCGCGCGATGGCGGCCGCCTGTTCCGGTGTGCGGATACCAAAACCGATGCTGATCGGCAGGTCGGTATGCCGACGCAGGCGGGTCACGGCTTCCTCGACGTGTTCCAGGGTCGCGGCGCCGGCGCCTGTCACACCGGCCACGGATACGTAGTACACGAACCCGGAACTGCCGTTGAGCACGGTCGGCAGGCGCACGTCATCGGTGGTCGGCGTGGTCAGGCGAATAAAGTCGATACCCGCAGCCTGGGCCGGGTCGCACAGCTCGCCGTTATGCTCGGGCGGCATGTCGACCACGATCAGGCCGTCGACGCCGGCCTCTTTGGCGTCAGCGATGAACTTAGGCACGCCGTATTTGTGGATCGGGTTGAAGTAGCCCATCAACACCAGCGGGGTGTCGTTGTTGTCCTTGCGGAACTCTCGCACCATCTGCAGGGTTTTCAGCAGGTTCTGCTTGGCTTCCAGTGCGCGGATGTTGGCCAGTTGGATGGCCGGGCCGTCGGCCATCGGGTCGGTGAAGGGCATGCCCAACTCGATCACATCGGCGCCCGCAGCGGGCAAGCCCTTGAGGATCGCCAGCGAGGTGTCATAACCCGGGTCACCGGCCGTGACGAAGGTCACCAGGGCGGCGCGGTTTTGTTCCTTTAGTTGCGCAAAGCGGGTTTGCAGGCGGCTCATTTAGTGTTTCTCCTGCTGAGACTGTTCCATGTGGTGCATCACGGTCTGCATGTCTTTATCGCCACGGCCGGACAGGTTGACCACCATCAGGTGATCCTTCGGCAGGGTCGGTGCGCGCTTGAACACTTCGGCCAGGGCATGGGCGCTTTCCAGGGCAGGAATGATCCCTTCCAGGCGGCAGCATTTGTGGAACGCGTCCAAGGCTTCATCGTCGGTCACCGAGGTGTACTGGACGCGGCCGATATCGTGCAACCAGGCGTGTTCCGGGCCGATGCCGGGGTAGTCGAGGCCGGCGGAAATCGAGTGGGCGTCGATGATCTGGCCGTCGTCGTCCTGCAGCAGGAAGGTACGGTTGCCGTGCAGCACGCCCGGTACGCCACCGTTGAGGCTGGCGGCGTGCTTGCCGGTCTCGATGCCGTGGCCGGCGGCTTCAACGCCGATGATCTCGACGCTGGTGTCGTCCAGGAATGGGTGGAACAGGCCCATGGCGTTGGAGCCACCGCCGATGCATGCCACCAGGCTGTCCGGCAGGCGGCCTTCCTGGGCTTGCAGCTGGGTGCGGGTTTCCTTGCCGATCACGGCCTGGAAGTCGCGCACCATCGCCGGGTACGGGTGCGGGCCGGCCACGGTGCCGATCAGGTAGAAGGTGTCGTCGACGTTGGTCACCCAGTCGCGCAGGGCTTCGTTCATGGCGTCCTTGAGGGTGCCGGTGCCGGCGACCACCGGGATCACTTCAGCGCCCAAAAGCTTCATGCGGAACACGTTGGCCTGTTGGCGCTCGATGTCGGTGGTGCCCATGTAGATCACGCATTGCAGGCCGAAACGCGCGGCCACGGTGGCGGTCGCCACACCGTGCATACCGGCGCCGGTCTCGGCGATGATGCGTTTCTTGCCCATGCGCCGCGCCAGCAGGATCTGGCCGATGCAGTTGTTGATCTTGTGCGCGCCGGTGTGGTTCAGCTCTTCGCGCTTGAGGTAGATCTTGGCGCCGCCGCAGAACTCGGTCAGGCGCTCGGCGAAATACAGCGGGCTGGGGCGGCCGACGTAGTCGCGCTGGAAGTAGGCCAACTCTTCGTTGAACGCCGGATCGATCTTGGCCGCTTCGTATTCGCGGGCCAGGTCGAGGATCAACGGCATCAGGGTTTCGGCGACGTAGCGGCCGCCAAACGCGCCAAACAGGCCGTTGGCATCAGGGCCGTTGCGCAGATCGGTCTGGGACTGAGTCATGGGACGCTCCAGGTAGAAATTCTGTATGGGAAGCAATGACGGCCACTCTACCCCTCACATCCGGCGCTGAAAACCGATAAGATCGCTGCAACCTGTCAGGAAAACTCACAGATGAGCCGCGACCTCCCGCCCCTCAATGCCCTGCGCGCATTTGAAGCCACTGCCCGCCTCAACAGCGTCAGCCAGGCTGCCGAGCAATTGCACGTGACCCACGGTGCGGTCAGCCGCCAGTTGAAAGTGCTGGAGGAGCATTTAGGTGTCAGCCTGTTCATCAAGGACGGGCGCGGCCTTAAACTCACAGATGCAGGTGTGCGGTTGCGAGATGCCAGCGCGGAGGCGTTCGAGCGCTTGCGGGACGTGTGCGCCGAACTCACCCAGGCCAGCGCCGACGCGCCTTTCGTGCTCGGCTGCTCAGGCAGTCTGCTGGCGCGTTGGTTGATCCCGCGCCTGGGACGCTTGAATGCCGATCTGCCGGACCTGCGCCTGCACCTGTCGGCGGGCGACGGCGACCTTGACCCCCGACGCCCCGGTCTCGATGCCCTGCTGGTCTTCGCCGAACCGCCGTGGCCGGCGGATATGCAGGTATATGAACTGGCGAGCGAGCGTATCGGCCCGGTGATGAGCCCGCGTTTTGCCGGCTACCAGCGCCTGCGCCAGGCGCCGCCGCACGCCTTGTGTGGCGAAGCTTTATTGCACACCACGTCCCGTCCGCAAGCCTGGCCCAGTTGGGCGCAACAGCACGGCATCGAGCCCGGCGCGTTGAAACACGGCCAGGGTTTTGAGCATTTGTATTATTTGCTGGAGGCGGCGGTTGCAGGGTTGGGTGTGGCGATTGCGCCAGAACCGCTGGTAGCAGAGGACCTGCGTGCGGGTCGCCTGGTGGCGCCGTGGGGTTTCAGTGAAACCCCGGCGCACCTGGCGTTGTGGCTACCCAAGCGCGCCGCAGACGGGCGCGCGGGTCAATTGGCGCACTGGCTCAAGGCTGAGCTGGCGCGCCAGCCGGTGTAGCCGGTCAATCAGTCACCGCGTTTGCACAGCAGGTAAGCCGCCAGCAGGCCCAGTGCGCCAACGGCGACGCCGGCGGTGGTCCATGGGTGCTCTTGTGCGTAGTCCCGGGTGGCAACACCGGTTTCGCGGATTTTGACTTTGCTTTCTTCGTAGGCATCGCTGATCAGGTGACGGGAATGCTTGAGGGCATTCTCGGCATTGCTTTTCAGGGCCTTCAGGGTTTTGCGCGACTCATCCGACGCATCGTCCTTGAGGCTCTCAAGGGACTTGAGCAGGCTCGAAATCTCGGCTTCCATGCTTTCCAGCGACGCTTTGCGTAAAGAAGTGTTGGCCATGTGAATTCTCCTGAAGTGATTGAGTGGCGTGTGTAGATACCGACTCCAGCGTTTTCAGAAAGTGCAGTAAATCTGAACTTTCGGGTAGGAACGGTCGCCAGAAGCAGTATGAACAATGACTGCTAGGCTTTATTGACGACCCTCAGGAGAAACACCATGTCTGATCATCACACCTACAAGAAAGTCGAATTGGTAGGTTCATCCACCACCAGCATCGAAGACGCAATCAACAATGCCCTGGCCGAAGCCAACAAGAGCATCAAGCACTTGGAGTGGTTTGAGGTGACGGAGACCCGTGGTCATATCAAGGACGGCAAGGTCGCCCACTATCAGGTCACGCTCAAGGTGGGGTTTCGAATTGCCAGTAGTTGATCGCGTCGGTTGAACTTGCCGGCTGGCCGATTGCCATAACCTGCGCTACAAACAATGGGTGCCGATGCCTGCAGCGTCGGCACGCTCGTTTCAATCAGCGCAAGGAAAGTGACGGATGAAGAAGTTCCTGTTAGCGGTAGGTTTGTTGAGCATTGCGGGCACAGCCCTGGCGGCGGGCAAGCCTTGTGAAGAGCTGAAAAGTGAAATTGCAGCGAAAATCGACGCCAAGGGCGCTTCGGGTTATTCGCTGGAAGTCGTGGATAAAGGCGCCTCGACCGACGCTAAAGTGGTTGGCACCTGTGAGGGTGGTACCAAGGAAATCGTCTACAAGCGCGGTTAATCCCGTGTGGCAGGCTTGAAACCGACGCACAGGTGCGTCGGTTTTTTTTCGCCTGGGGGTTTAGCCCTTCATCAACTGCGCCAGCAGCTCGTAGGAATGAATCCGATCGGCGTGCTCGTACAGGTCGCAGGTGAAGATCAATTCGTCGGCGCCGGTCTGTTCGATCAGTACTTCCAGCTTGGCACGGATCTTCGCCGGGCTGCCCACCATTGCCAGTCCGAGGAAACTGCCGACGGCGTCTTTTTCATGGGGCAGCCACAGGCCGTCCATGGTTTTCACCGGTGGGCGCTGCACCAGGCTTTGCCCGCGCATCAAGGCAAGGATGCGCTGGTACACCGAGGTGGCCAGGTAGTCGGCCTGCTCATCGGTGTCGGCGGCAACCAATGGAATGCCGAGCATCACGTAAGGCTTGTCCAGCACGGCCGAGGGCTTGAAGTGGTTGCGGTACACGCGAATCGCCTCGTGCATCAAACGCGGTGCGAAATGGGAGGCGAAGGCGTAGGGCAAACCGCGTTCGCCCGCCAGTTGCGCGCTGAACAGGCTGGAACCCAGCAGCCATACCGGTACGTTGGTGCCGGTGCCGGGCACCGCAATCACCCGTTGGTCCGGTGTGCGTGGGCCGAGGTAGGCCATCAGCTCGGCCACGTCTTCCGGGAAGTCATCCGCGCTGCCGGAGCGTTCACGGCGCAGGGCGCGAGCGGTCATCTGGTCGGAGCCGGGTGCGCGGCCCAGGCCCAGGTCGATACGTCCGGGGTAGAGGCTTTCCAGGGTGCCGAACTGCTCGGCGATCACCAGCGGTGCATGGTTGGGCAGCATCACGCCGCCGGAGCCGACGCGAATCGTCGAGGTACCGCCGGCCAGGTAACCCAGCAATACCGAGGTGGCCGAGCTGGCGATGCCATCCATATTGTGGTGTTCCGCCACCCAGAAACGGTTGTAGCCGAACTTTTCCACATGCTGGGCCAAATCCAGGGAATTGCGCAACGACTGCGCCGGGCTGCCGTTGGCGCGCACCGGCACCAGGTCGAGGGTCGAGAACTTTACGTCGGACAGCGATTTCATAAGCCTGCTTCTCCAATGGGGGCGCAGGCTTCTTAGACGAACCAAAACCTGCCGCTTCATGTGCATGCCCTATGCAATGAGGGCATATACCCGAGATTCAATAGCAGCAATGAAATTTCCTACTTAATTGCTAGGTTTCTCTTACAACTGAACTTTGCCGGCGCGTCTATCCTCAGAACCTTACCGACGCAAAACCACCGTTCGAGGAGAAAGCTATGAGTATCGTTAAAAAGGCATCCGCGCATTGGGAAGGTGATCTGAAGACTGGCCTGGGCTCCATTTCCACCGAAACCGGCGTGCTGCGCGAAGCGCCCTACGGCTTTAAGGCCCGTTTCGAAGGCGGCAAGGGTACCAATCCTGAAGAACTGATTGGCGCGGCCCACGCCGGCTGTTTCTCCATGGCTTTTTCCATGATTCTCGGCGACGCCGGGCTCAAGGCTGACAGCATCGACACCCAGGCCGAAGTGACCTTGGACCAGGTCGATGGCGGCTTCGCGATCACCGCCGTGCACTTGGTGCTCAAGGCCAAGATTCCAGGTGCCAGCCAGGCGCAGTTCGATGAATTGAGCAAGAAGGCCAAGGAAGGGTGCCCGGTGTCCAAGGTGCTGAATGCGAAGATCAGCCTGGATGCCACGCTGGTCAACTGACACTGCAGGTCCAGTGTGGGAGGGGGCCAGCCCCCTCCCACATTTTGTTCTGCGTTAAATCAGAACTCGTGTTTCCCGAATGTGGTCCTATAGCCTATGCAGCCTTAGGCGCACACCCGTGCGCATGCATTCAGGGAGCTTCACACATGAAACGTTTTGCTTTGGCGATCATTTGCGGTGTGTTGGCCACATCGGCTGTGGCCGCACCAAAAGACTGCGAAGAGCTCAGGAAAGAGATTGAGGTCAAGATCCAGGCGAACGCAGTTCCGTCCTACACCTTGGAAATTGTCAGCAAGGAAGAGGCTGACAAGCACGACGTCGCCATGGTCGTCGGCAGCTGTGAGAACGGTACCAAAGCCATCATCTATCAGAAGAACAACGATTGATCAGAGACAGTTGACGCTGCGTTCTTCCGCCAGCAATTGGCGAGCGGCGTTATACAGCCGGATATTCGGCGTGAAGGCCAATGAGCGCCCTTCCAGGCGATAGCGTTGGCCAGCCTCGAAATGGTCGTACTGCAGAGTGATGAAACAGGTGCGGTCGGCCGTTTGCCCAAAGCCATTGAGGCTGCCGCCGGTCGGCACCTCGAAATCAAAGCGCACCATCAACTCGTGACTGCCCGGTGAAACCTGGAAGTAGCGTCCGTCCGGCAGGTTCTTACCATCCAGGCGCTGCGCCATCACCAGCTTGGCTCCCGGCGTTGGCGTAGCGAAATCGACCCAGGCCTGATGCGGATCGACCGGCGGCAGGGGGGTCGAAGCGCAGGCGCTGAGCAACAGGGCGACGACGGGAAGCAGGAGCTGGCGCATGGCAGGTACTCAACGCAAGGAGAGCTTTGAGTATAAACACGCCACGCCGTGGAAAAATCCCCTTCAGGCGCGATAGTCTGGCGAACACATCACCCAGGAGCGGTCGGGGCATGGTCAGGCGTTTTCTTCCAGGGTTGATAGTCGTGCTGCTCAGTGGCTGCTCCAGCGTCAGTTACTACAGCCAATTGGCAGGTGGTCAGTGGCAGCTGTTGCGAGCCCGGGAGCCGGTTGCCGAGGTCATCGCCGATCCGTCGCGGCCGCAGGGGCTGCGTGATCATCTGGCTCAAGCACAGAAAGCTCGAACCTTCGCCAGCGAACACCTGAATCTGCCTGACAACCAAAGTTACCGGCTGTATGCCGATATCGGCCGACCTTATGTGGTCTGGAATGTCTTCGCCACGCAGGAATTTTCCCTGGCGCCTCAAACCCATTGCTTCCCCATTGCCGGTTGCGTGGCCTATCGCGGCTATTACAGCCAGGGCGCGGCACGGGGTGAGGCGGCGTTGTTGCGCCAGCAAGGCATGGACGTATCGATAGGTGGCGTCGAAGCCTATTCCACCCTGGGTTGGTTCAACGACCCGATCATGAATTCGATGATGAACTGGGGCGACGAACGCCTGGCCACGCTGATCTTCCATGAGCTGGCGCACCAGCGGTTCTACGTGCAGGACGACACCGAATTCAACGAGTCGTTTGCCAGCTTCGTCGAGCAGGAAGGCACCCGCCAGTGGCGCGCGGCCCAGGGCCTGGCGCCGCTTGGCAGCTCGACGCGGCAGCAGCGGGACCAATTTACCCAGCTGATCCTCGATACACGTAAGCGCCTGGAAAAACTCTACGTGCAACCGCTGTCCGTCGAGGCGATGCGCCAGGCCAAGGCGGCCGAATTCGAGGCGTTGCGCCGTGAGTACCGGCAGATGCGCGATAGCCAATGGGGCGGGGACAAGCGTTATGACGTCTGGATGAACCTGCCGATGAACAATGCGCGGTTGTTGCCGTTCGGGCTGTATGACCGGTGGGTGCCGGCGTTTGCGGCGTTGTTCAGGCAGGAAGGCGGGGATTGGCGCAAGTTTTACGCCGCAGTGGAGAAGATGGGCGAGTTGCCGGTGGGGCAGCGCAAGGCTGCGTTGAGGCGGTTGGAAGGTACTGATCGGTAGAGCCTCATCGGCGGGCAAGCCGCTCCCAATGTGGGAGGAGGCTTGCCCCCGATGGCGGCCTCAGGGCCGCATCAAAAACGCCTGATGCATCTGCGCCAACGTCTCGAAATGCCAGGTCGGCGCTTCGGCGTTCAACTCTTCGAAACTGCCAAACCCATAACCGACGGCCGCCGAATCCACGCCATTGCTGCGCGCCCCGATCAGGTCGTGCTTACGATCACCGATCATCAAGGTAGTGGCCGGATCCAGGCCTTCTTCGCGGAGCACATGCGCAATCAACTCAACCTTGTTGGTGCGTGTCCCGTCCAGTTCACTGCCGTAGATCACCTTGAAGTGCCTGGCAAAATCGAAATGCCGCGCGATCTCGCGGGCAAACACCCAGGGCTTGGATGTGGCGACGTACAACTGGCGGCCCTGTTTGTCCAGGTCTTCGAGCAGCGGCATCACGCCCTCGAATACGCGGTTTTCATACAGCCCGGTGACCTTGAAGCGCTCGCGGTAGAAATTCACCGCCTCCCAGGCCTTGGCCTCATCGAAGTCGTAGAACTGCATGAAGGCTTGCAGCAACGGCGGGCCGATGAAGTGTTCGAGTTGGGTCAGGTCGGGTTCGTCGATGCCCAGTTTGCCAAGGGCGTACTGGATCGAGCGGGTGATGCCCTCGCGTGGGTCGGTGAGGGTGCCATCCAGGTCGAACAGGACGGTTTGGTAAGGGAGGGTCATTGGTCGAATCCTTCAGCCAGGTGCAGGTCTTTGAGCTTCACGTAGTTGGCGGCGCTGTAGGTGAAAAAGGCGCGTTCCTTGTCAGTCAGCGGGCGGATTTGTTTAACCGGGCTGCCCACATACAAAAAACCACTGTCGAGTTTCTTGCCCGGTGGCACCAGGCTGCCGGCGCCGATGATGACGTCGTCTTCCACCACGGCGCCGTCCATCACGATGCTGCCCATGCCGATCAAAATCCGGTTGCCCACCGTGCAGCCATGCAGCATGACCTTGTGGGCGATGGTCACGTCATCGCCGATCAGCAGCGGGAAACCGCCAGGATTGAACGGTCCGGCATGGGTAATGTGCAGCACGCAGCCGTCCTGCACGCTGGTGCGCGCGCCGATACGGATGCGGTGCATGTCGCCGCGAATCACGGTCAGCGGCCAGACCGAGCTGTCGGTGCCGATTTCGACATCGCCGATCACCACCGCCGAAATATCGACAAAAGCCCCGGCGCCCAGGGTTGGCGTGTGGTTCTGATAGGTGCGAAGGGTCACGATAGCCTCTCTCTTATGTGCTGATAGCTGCGGTGGGCGTTGATTGTAATTAAGATGGCCCCATCTTTGTTCTTACATGTTTCTTCAGCCAAGGTGCCAACCGTGAGCGCGAACAACCCTCTTCTGCAGTCCTACGACCTGCCGCCGTTCTCGGCGATCCGTGCCGAGCACGTGCAACCGGCCATCGAACAGATCCTCGCCGACAACCGTGTTGCCATCGAAGGCATCCTGCAAAGCCAGGGTAAAAATCCGACATGGGCCGGCCTGGTGCTGGCCATGGACGAATTGAATGATCGCCTGGGCGCCGCCTGGAGCCCGGTCAGCCACCTCAACGCCGTGTGCAACAGCGCCGAGCTGCGCGAAGCCTACGAGGCGTGCCTGCCGGCATTGAGCGCCTACTCCACCGAGATGGGCCAGAACCGCGCGCTGTTCCAAGCCTTCGAAGCCCTGGCCAACAGCCCGGAAGCCGCCGGTTTCGACGTGGCGCAAAAAACTATTCTTGAACACTCCCTGCGCGACTTCCGCCTCTCGGGTATCGACTTGCCGCCTGAGCAGCAAAAACGTTATGCCGAAGTGCAGAGCAAGCTTTCCGAGCTGGGCAGCAAATTCTCCAACCAACTGCTGGACGCCACCCAGGCGTGGACCAAGCACGTCACCGAGGAAGCCACCCTCGCCGGCCTGACCGATTCGGCCAAGGCGCAGATGGCCGCTGCCGCGCAGGCCAAAGGCCTCGACGGTTGGCTGATCACCCTGGAGTTTCCGAGCTACTACGCGGTCATGACCTACGCCCAGGACCGCGCCCTGCGCGAAGAAATCTACGCGGCCTACTGCACCCGTGCGTCAGACCAAGGTCCGAATGCCGGTCAGAACGATAACGGCCCGGTGATGGAACAGATCCTCGATCTGCGTCAGGAACTGGCCAAGCTCCTGGGTTACGCCTCGTTCTCCGAGCTGAGCCTGGCCACCAAGATGGCCGAGTCCAGCGACCAGGTGTTGAGCTTCCTGCGTGACCTGGCCAAGCGCAGCAAGCCGTTCGCTGCCCAGGACCTGCAACAGCTCAAGGCCTACGCCGCCGAACAAGGCTGCGCCGACCTGCAAAGCTGGGACAGCGGTTTCTACGGCGAAAAGCTGCGTGAGCAACGCTACAGCGTGTCCCAGGAAGCCCTGCGCGCCTACTTCCCGATCGACAAGGTGCTGGGCGGCCTGTTCGCCATCGTGCAGCGTTTGTACGGCATCGAGATTGCCGAGCAAAAAGGCTTCGACACCTGGCACCCGGATGTTCGCCTGTTTGAAATCAAGGAAAACGGCCAGCACGTCGGGCGTTTTTTCTTCGACCTGTACGCCCGCGCCAACAAGCGTGGCGGTGCCTGGATGGACGGCGCGCGCGACCGTCGTCGCACCATCGACGGTGTGCTGCAAAGCCCGGTGGCGAACCTGGTGTGCAACTTCACCCCTGCCGACAGCGGTAAGCCTGCCCTGCTGACCCACGATGAAGTGACCACCCTGTTCCACGAATTCGGCCATGGCCTGCATCACCTGCTGACCCGCGTCGAGCATGCCGGCGTGTCCGGTATCAATGGCGTGGCGTGGGATGCGGTGGAGTTGCCAAGCCAGTTCATGGAGAACTGGTGCTGGGAGCCGGAAGGCCTGGCGCTGATCTCCGGTCATTATGAAAGCGGCGAGCCACTGCCCCAGGACCTGCTGGAAAAAATGCTCGCGGCGAAGAACTTCCAGTCCGGCCTGATGATGGTGCGCCAGTTGGAGTTCTCGCTGTTCGATTTCGAATTGCATGCCACCCATGGCGATGGCCGCAGCGTGGCCCAGGTGCTCGAAGGCGTGCGCGATGAGGTGTCGGTGATGCGTCCTCCGGCCTACAACCGTTTCCCCAACAGCTTTGCGCACATCTTCGCTGGCGGTTATGCCGCGGGCTACTACAGCTACAAATGGGCCGAAGTGCTGTCGGCGGATGCCTTCTCCAAATTCGAAGAAGACGGCGTGCTCAACGCAGAGACCGGCCGTGCATTCCGTGAGGCGATCCTGGCGCGCGGCGGTTCCCAGGCGCCGATGGTGCTGTTCGTCGACTTCCGCGGACGTGCCCCGTCGATTGACGCACTCTTGCGCCACAGCGGCCTGAGTGAGGACGCAGCAGCATGAGTGAAGGGCCTGTGATTACCAAAAAGCAATTTATCGCCGGGGCGGTCTGCCCGGCGTGCAGCGAACCGGACAAGTTGAAGATGTGGACCGAGGACAGCGTGCCGCATCGTGAGTGCGTGGCCTGCGGGTACACCGATACGCTGAATGATCAAGGTCTGTCGGTGCCCAAGGAATTGGGCACGCGGGTCAATACATCGGCGTTGAAAGCGCCGGACCCGAAGGTGCAGGCGGTGCAGTTCTTTCCTAACCCGAAGCTGAAGAAAGACTGACTCGTCTACCCCCTGGGAGTGCGTCTCAGGGGGTGACCAGCAGTGCGGTTTTTTCCTCGGCGGGCTCGTGATCCTTGTTCGCCGGGTTCAGCCAGCTGTTCATTGAGCACAGGGCAAAGGCGCTGGTGCTGCAATCGCCATTCGCCAAGGCTGTGCGCAACTTGTCGATATCGGCCCTCATCATGTAGCGAACGCCGTCCTTGAAGCCGTTACTGGTGCCGAAACCGCCCAAGGTCATCTCGTTCAGCGCATCCTCCTTGCTCCATCCCTGGATCACCACGCGATACATCGCCGCCATCAGGCCGGTGCGGTCAGAGCCGTGCTTGCAATGCATCAGCACCGGGCCGTCAGCTTCCGCTTCCTTGATCGCCCTGAGTGCCGCCAGCACGTCAGAGTCATCCACATGGTTGGTGCGATAACTCAACTGAACCTGACGGATGCCTGGCGCCTTCAGCCAGTTGCTATCGGACTCGGGCAGGAAGTTGATCACGGTCCCGATCTTGAGCTGTTCCAGCAACGGCGCTGCATTGCTATCCGGCAATGCGCTGCGATAGAGCGTGGGCGTCATTTGATGCAGGTTGTAGCGGTCGCCCACTGGCTGCGCCCATTCTGGAGAACGCAGGGACGTAGCGTCATCGGCCCGCGCAAAAGCTGTGGTGAACAGTGCCATGAACGCCAGGCCCAGGGCCGGCAACCAATGATGCTTGTACATGGGCGACGTCACCCTATAGGGAGTGGTTGATGGCGCCCAGAGTCGGTCACGGCGGGTCAAGGAGGTGTGAGGTGTGCGTCAAAGAATCGTGAATCCTCAATCTTTAGTCGCTGAAGCGATTCTCTCGATGCTTAGGCTGCTATCATTTGTAACTATTGTTTGCGCGCTGCGCTCTATCTCCCTGGATCACCTGGATCCAGATCGCCGCCCGACAACGCCAAGCCACTCCCTAGAAGCGGCTGATAACCCCGTGACCACATGATGAGGTGCCACCATGTCTGATCAAGATCAAGACAACCCCCGGCGTGACTTTCTACGCAAATCCTTGACCTTGATCCCGGTGGTCACGGTTGCCAGCACCGGCCTTGGCGGTTCGATGCTGATGGCGACGCCTGCGCCGGTCGAGGCTGCGCCAGCCAAGCCTGCGGCCAGCGAAAAAGCCTACGAGCCAAGCTATTTCACTGCCGAGGAATGGGCGTTTATCAACGCTGCCGTCGAGCGTCTGATCCCGGCCGATGCCCAAGGCCCCGGCGCCCTGGAAGCTGGCGCGCCGGAGTACATCGACCGGCAGATGAACACGCCTTACGCCAGCGGTGCCCTGTGGTTCATGCAAGGCCCGTTTAATGCCGATGCGCCACCGGAGATGGGCTGGCAGAGCAAGTTGGTGCCCAAGGACATCTATCGCCTGGGTATTGCCGCGACGGATGCCTGGTCGAAGGCGTTCAACGGCAAAGTTTTTGCTGCGCAAGACAGCGCTACCCGAGACGATATGTTGCGGCGCCTGGAGGCGGGCGGCAGTGAGGTCACGGCACATTTTGACGCGGTGCCGCCGAAGATGTTCTTCAACCTGCTGCTGCAAAACACCAAGGAAGGCTTCTTCTGCGACCCGATCCATGGTGGCAACAAAGGCATGGTCGGCTGGACCATGATTGGCTTCCCCGGCGCCCGCGCCGATTTCATGGACTGGGTGGAACGCAATGAGCAGTACCCCTTCCCGGCAGTATCCATCCGCGGCGAGAGGGCATAAACGTGGCGACCATCATGAAGAAAGTGGATGCGGTGATTGTCGGCTTCGGCTGGACCGGCGCGATCATGGCCAAGGAGCTGACGGAAGCCGGGCTGAACGTGGTAGCGCTGGAGCGCGGCCCGATGCAGGACACTTACCCGGACGGCAACTATCCCCAGGTCATCGACGAACTGACCTACAGCGTGCGTAAAAAACTCTTCCAGGACATCTCCAAGGAGACGGTGACGATTCGCCATAGCGTGAATGACGTTGCCTTGCCTAACCGTCAGCTCGGCGCGTTTTTGCCGGGTAACGGCGTGGGCGGTGCGGGCTTGCACTGGTCGGGCGTGCATTTCCGTGTCGATCCGATTGAACTGCGCATGCGCAGCCATTACGAGGAACGCTACGGCAAGCATTTCATTCCCAAGGACATGACCATCCAGGACTTCGGCGTGAGCTACGAAGAGCTGGAGCCGTTTTTCGACTATGCGGAAAAAGTCTTCGGCACCTCAGGCCAGGCCTGGACCGTGAAAGGCCAGGTGGTGGGTGAAGGTAGTGGCGGCAACCCCTATGCGCCGGACCGTTCCAACCCGTTTCCGTTGGAAGCGCAAAAGAACACAGTCTCCGCACAGCTGTTTCAGAAAGCCGCCGCCAGCGTCGGGTACAAGCCCTACAACCTGCCGTCAGCCAATACCTCGGGACCTTACACCAACCCCTACGGCGCGCAGATGGGCCCGTGCAACTTCTGCGGTTTTTGCAGCGGCTACGTGTGCTACATGTACTCCAAGGCCTCGCCGAACGTGAACATCCTGCCGGCGCTGCGCCAGGTGCCGAATTTCGAGCTGAGGCCCAACTCCCACGTGCTCAAGGTCAATCTGGACAGCACCAAGAGCAAGGCCACCGGCGTGACCTATATCGACGCCCAGGGCCGAGAGTGCGAACAACCGGCAGACCTGGTGATCCTCGGCGCGTTCCAGTTCCACAACGTGCGGCTGATGCTGCTGTCGGGCATCGGCAAGCCTTACGACCCGATGACCAATGAGGGTGTGGTGGGCAGGAACTTTGCCTACCAGAACATGGCCACCATCAAGGCGTTCTTCGACAAGGACACCCATACCAACAACTTTATCGGTGCCGGCGGCAATGGCGTGGCCATCGATGACTTCAACGCCGACAACTTCGATCACGGGCCCCATGGCTTTGTGGGCGGTTCGCCGATGTGGGTCAACCAGGCCGGCAGCCGGCCGATTGCCGGTACGTCCAACCCGCCCGGCACTCCGGCCTGGGGCAGTGCCTGGAAGCGCGCCACCGCCGATTACTACACCCACCAGGTGTCGATGGATGCTCACGGTGCCCATCAATCCTACCGGGGTAACTACCTGGATCTGGACCCTGTCTACCGTGATGCCTACGGCCTGCCGTTGCTGCGCATGACGTTCGACTGGCAGGAAAACGACATCAAGATGAACCGCTTCATGGTCGAGAAAATGGGCAAGGTCGCCGAAGCGATGAACCCCAAGGCGATAGCCGTGCTGGGCAAAAAAGTCGGTGAGCACTTCAACACCGCGTCCTACCAGACCACCCACCTCAACGGTGGCGCGATCATGGGGACCGACCCGAAGACCAGTGCGCTGAACCGCTACTTGCAGTGCTGGGATGTACACAATGTGTTTGTTCCCGGCGCATCCGCTTTCCCACAGGGCTTGGGCTACAACCCTACAGGCCTGGTGGCGGCATTGACCTACTGGTCGGCCCGGGCGATTCGCGAGCAGTACCTGAAAAACCCCGGCCCGCTGGTTCAGGCATAAGGAGCGATGACCATGAAAGCATTTGTTATCGCGACGTTTGCCCTGCTCAGCAGCTGCTCGATCAGTGCCGCCGAAACCGACCTGATCAAGCAGGGCGAATACCTGGCCCGCGCCGGCGACTGCGTGGCCTGCCACACCGCCAAGGGCGGCAAACCGTTCGCCGGTGGCCTGCCGATGGAAACCCCCATCGGTGTGATCTATTCCACCAACATCACCCCGGACAAGACCGGCCTGGGCGACTACAGCTTCGAGGACTTCGACAAGGCCGTGCGTCACGGTGTCGCCAAGAGTGGTAGTACGCTTTACCCGGCGATGCCCTACCCGTCCTATGCGCGTGTCAGCGAAAGCGATATGCAGGCGTTGTATGCGTACTTCATGAAGGGCGTGGAACCGGTCGCCCAGGTGAACAAGGACAGCGACATTCCGTGGCCGTTGAGCATGCGTTGGCCGCTGGCGGCGTGGCGCTGGATGTTTGCCCCTGAGGTGGTGGATAAGCCTGTCGTGGCCGACGCAGACCCGGTGATCAGCCGTGGCGCCTATCTGGTGGAAGGCCTTGGCCACTGTGGCGCGTGCCATACACCACGCGCCCTGACCATGCAGGAAAAAGCCCTGAGCGCGACTGACGGCAAGGCCTTCCTGTCCGGCAGCGCGCCACTGGAAGGCTGGATCGCCAAGAGCCTGCGCGGTGACCACAAGGACGGCCTCGGCAGTTGGAGCGAGGCGCAGCTGGTGCAATTCCTCAAGACCGGTCGCAGTGATCGCAGCGCGGTATTTGGCGGTATGAGCGACGTGGTCGTGCATAGCATGCAGTACATGTCCCAGGACGACCTGACCGCTATCGCCCGTTACCTCAAGAGCCTGCCGGCGGTGGACCCGCAGGACCAGCCGCACCAGTATGACAAGCAGGTGGCCGAGGCGCTGTGGAAGGGCGATGACAGCAAGCCCGGCGCCTCGGTGTACATCGACAACTGCGCGGCCTGCCACCGTACCGATGGCCATGGTTACACGCGGGTGTTCCCGGCGTTGGCGGGCAACCCGGTGGTGCAGACTGCGGACGCCACGTCGTTGATCAACATCGTGTTGAACGGCGGCACGTTGCCGGCCACTCACACGGCGCCGTCGACCTTTACCATGCCGGCGTTCGCCTGGCGCCTGTCGGACCAGGAAGTGGCGGATGTGGTCAGTTTCATCCGTGGCAGTTGGGGTAACCAGGGTGCCGCAGTGAAAGCCAGTGACGTGGCCGACCTGCGCAAGAACGACATGCGCACCACCTCGGGCGATGACCTGGGGCAGGTCACACAAAAGCACTGACCGCCAGACGGCACTGGTCAGGAACCTCGCGCCTCGATACTGTATATAAAAACAGTATCGAGGCGCTTTCATGTCTACTCCGCTGCCGCCCCGTGGTCGGGGCACGGCCACCAACCTGCACAACCGCTTTGCGCCCACCGTCAGCGTGGCCGAGGACGACGGCTGGTACCAGGAAGTGCCGCCGACCCAGGGCACCGAAGTGCGCATCGAAACGGCCAAGACCATCATCACCCGCAACAACTCTCCGGACCTGCCGTTCGACCGCTCCATCAATCCCTATCGTGGCTGCGAACATGGCTGCATTTACTGTTATGCACGGCCCAGTCATGCCTATTGGGACATGTCACCGGGGCTGGATTTCGAAACCAGGCTGATCGCCAAGAGCAATGCGGCCGACGTGCTGGAACAGCAGTTGTCGAAGCCGGGCTATGTGTGTGCACCGATCAACCTGGGTTCCAACACCGACCCGTACCAGCCTATCGAGCGTGAGTACAGGATCACCCGGCAAACCCTCGAAGTGCTGCTGCGCTATCGGCACCCGGTCACCATCATCACCAAGGGCTCGTTGATCCTGCGTGACCTGGACCTGCTGGCGGAGCTGGCCAGGCAACGCCTTGTGGCGGTGATGATCAGTCTCACCAGCCTGGATGATGAGCTCAAGCGCATCCTGGAGCCGCGCACCGCCGCGCCCAAGGCACGGTTGCGGGCCATACGGGTGATGCGCGAGGCGGGCATCCCGGTGGGCGTGCTGTGCTCGCCGATGATCCCGATGATCAACGACAGCGAGTTGGAAAGCCTGCTTACCGAAGCCCATGCCGCCGGTGCGCAGAGTGCGGCGTACATGATGTTGCGCCTGCCGCTGGAGGTGGCGCCGCTGTTCGAAGAGTGGCTGGCGGCGCATTACCCGCAGCGTGCGGCCCATGTGATGAGCCTGGTGCGCCAGGTGCGCGGTGGTGAGGTCTACGACAGTCGGTTCGGCGTCCGCATGCGGGGCGAGGGGCCGTTTGCCGACCTGCTGGCCCAGCGCTTCAGCAAGGCGATCAAACGCCTGGGGCTCGATCGCAGAGAAGGCTTCAATCTGGATTGCACGGCGTTCTGTCCACCGGGCAGACAGATGGCATTGTTGTAGACTGAAAAGGCAGAATGCACCGTTCCTGTAGGAATAGTCGCGTTTTGACATTACTGAAACCCGCGATCTAGAGCGGTTCATTCAGTTTGAGTTAAGTTTCGGTGGTTACCTTGTTCAGCGAGTGACTGATGAGTCGGCAGTCTGGTTGGTGGCTTTTACAACTATTTCACTGGCCTGGCGTCGAACTGACCTGAAAACTCCCCTGCATTAATCAAGAGGATGAATCATGAGTGACAAGGATAAACAGCCGTTGGCTGCGTCGGCTTCAGCCCCTCAGGTGGCAGAGTCTGCCGATGCAGCGCTAAAACACATCGTTGACGGCTTTTTGCATTTCCATCACGACGTCTTCCCTCAGCAGGAAGAACTCTTCAAGAAACTCGCCACGGCCCAGAGCCCGCGGGCGATGTTCATTACCTGCGCCGACTCGCGCATCGTGCCTGAGCTGATTACCCAAAGCTCTCCCGGCGACCTGTTCGTGACCCGCAACGTCGGTAACGTCGTGCCGCCTTATGGGCAGATGAACGGCGGTGTTTCCACTGCCATCGAGTACGCAGTACTGGCCCTGGGCGTGCAGCACATCATCGTGTGCGGGCACTCCGATTGTGGCGCCATGCGCGCGGTCCTCAACCCCGCCAGCCTGGAGAAGATGCCAACGGTAAGGGCCTGGCTGCGGCACGCCGAAGTCGCCAAGTCCATGGTCGAGGACAATTGCGACTGCGCCAACGAAGGCGAGAGCATGAAAGTGCTCACCGAAGAAAACGTCATCGCCCAACTGCAGCATTTGCGCACCCATCCTTCGGTGGCGTCGCGCATGGCCAACGGTCAGCTGTTTATTCACGGCTGGATCTACAACATCGAGACCAGTGAAATTCGAGCCTACGATGCTGATCAGTCGGCATTCCGACCGTTAAGCGGCGAAGGGCCGATTCCTTCCGCGACGCCTAAAGCGCGCTTCTAAACACTTCCCTGCCGGGTAAAGCGGTGGCTGCCATGGATGCAGCCAGGCTTTGCCGCGCCCGGCGAATACCTCGGGAGAGCCATCATGCGTGCTGCTCAATTGAAAGCTGTATTGCCACGGGAGCTGCTCGCCTCCGTGGTTGTGTTTCTGGTCGCCCTGCCCCTGTGCATGGGGATCGCCATCGCGTCCGGCATGCCGCCGGCCAAGGGCCTGATCACCGGGATTATCGGTGGCCTGGTGGTGGGCTGGTTGGCGGGCTCGCCGCTGCAGGTCAGCGGCCCGGCGGCGGGGCTGGCGGTATTGGTGTTCGAGCTGGTGCGCCAGCATGGGATGCTGATGCTCGGGCCGATCCTGCTGCTGGCCGGCTTCCTGCAACTGGTGGCCGGGCGCCTGCGCCTGGGTTGCTGGTTCCGCGTCACGGCGCCGGCGGTGGTGTACGGTATGCTGGCGGGGATCGGCGTATTGATTGTGCTATCGCAGATCCATGTGATGCTCGACGGTGCGCCCAAGCCCTCCGGGCTGGATAACCTGGCGGGCTTCCCCGCCGCGCTGGTGCAGGCGATTCCTACCTTGGGCGGCGGACTGGGTTGGCAGGCCGGATTGCTCGGTTTGTCGACGATGCTGGTGATGTACCTGTGGGATAAATTCCGTCCGCAAACCCTGCGTTTCGTGCCCGGAGCCCTGTTGGGTGTGGGCCTGGCAACGGTGACCAGCCTGGTGCTGGCGCTGCAGGTCAAGCGTGTGGAAGTCCCGGAGAACCTCGCCGACGCCATCGATTGGCTGCGTCCCAGCGACCTGTTGAACCTGGCTGACCCTCAGTTGTTGATCGCTGCGTTTGCGGTGGCGTTTATCGCCAGTGCCGAAACCTTGCTCTCTGCGGCAGCGGTCGACCGCATGCACAGCGGCCAGCGTTCCGATTTCGATAAGGAATTGTCCGCCCAAGGCGTGGGCAACATGTTGTGCGGCCTGGTGGGTGCTCTGCCGATGACCGGTGTGATCGTGCGCAGCTCGGCCAACGTGCAGGCCGGTGCCACCACGCGGTTGTCAGCCATGTTCCATGGCGTATGGCTGTTGGGGTTCGTACTGTTGCTGTCGAGCGTGCTGCAAAGCATTCCTGTGGCAAGCCTGGCGGGTGTGTTGGTGTACACCGGGATCAAGCTGGTGGACATCAAGGCCTTCAAGGCCCTCGGTCGTTATGGGCGTATGCCGATGTTTACCTACGCGGCCACGGCGTTGGCGATCATTTTCACCGACCTGCTGACCGGTGTGCTGGTGGGCTTCGGGCTCACACTGGTCAAGCTGGCGCTCAAGGCCTCGCGCCTGAAAGTCAGTCTGATCGACCTGCCCCCGGAGGGGGAAATGGAGCTGCGTTTGACCGGTGCGGCGACTTTCCTGAAAGTGCCGGCGTTGACCCGGGTGCTGGCGACGGTGCCTCCGGGCACGACTGTGCACGTACCGCTGAGTAACCTGAGTTATATCGACCATTCCTGCCTGGAGTTGCTGGAGGAATGGGACCGGGCGAATGCGGCCAAGGGCTCGAGGCTGGTGATCGAGTCGCGTGGGTTGAAGCGCAGGCTCGAAGGCCGGGTCAGGATGACGACAGGGATCGGCTCGGCGCCCTCAGTCGGCTGACGGAACCGGATCAACATGTGGGAGGGGTGTAGTCCCCTCCCACATTCGTTCTGTGTCGAATTCAGGATTTAAGCCGGCTGGTCCAACGCCAACTCAACCCCCAGCTGGCGGGACAGGCATGGCCAGCGCTTCCACGCGGCTTCCGTTGCCGGGCTTTTCAGCTGTTCGCGATACGCTTCGACAGACTCCAGTGCAAAGCTGTCTTCGTTGAGCATTTCATCCACCGCATGATGAACGGCTTCATCCAGCTGGTTGGCGAATGCTTCACCGATCAACTGATGGGCAATCACGTTGGCCACGGTGGTATCTGCTGGAATCAGTGGCCGGCCAAAGTGTTTGATATACAAATCGTTGACCTCTTCCACCAGGCGATGGGCCAGGTAAGCCTCGTCCAGCAGACCGTCGAGCCCTTCATGGCCGGCCAGGATCGCGGGGGGCTGCAGGAAGAAATGCTCGGCGATTTTCAGCACTGGCTTGATCTGGCTTTCGATGCCGGCCTCGCGGGCCACGTCGTTGGCGGCGTCCAGCAGGTCCGGCACGAGATCGATGTAGGCCGTGACGAAACGGGTCATGACAATGTTGCGATCGCCATCAGCCAGGGAAATGGCCGAATGCAGGTGCGGCAATTGCTCTTCCAGCTGCTTGGCCAACTGGCCAGTGCTGGATTCGTGTTGATGGGCACGGGAAATCTGCTCGCGCAATGCGGCGGTGTTCATGAAGGCTCCAGTGAAGCAGGCGTAGGAATAGGGACAGCATAAGGTAGCTCGTTTATACGAGCGCCTAAGACGCATTTGTCATAATTATTTCATGGTTATGCACAGGCGTTATATCGAATTGCCATCGTTGGTCGGATAAACGATTCCGCAGCCGGTTTTATTAGGCCTGGCCACTCATTTTTGCTCATTTGCCCCTACACATTGCGGGGTTGCAGAGCGTGTCTATACTCGGGTTTGTACGCGATTAGCTGATGACGCCAGACTGCATAAGCAGGTAAGGCTAAGCGGTTGTAAGCAGTATGGAAGCCGCTCCCTTCGACGCAGGTGCAAACCGGCGGGATAACAAGAACGATAAGGGGAACCCGCAATGACGCGACATCCACATGTTTGGATGGGCCTCCTGTTGTGGTCGGTATTCGGCCAGGCGCACGCCGCCTGGACAACGAATATGGCGCCAGGGGCAACTGAAGTCAGTCACGCTGTGTTCGACCTGCACATGACCATTTTCTGGATCTGTGTAGTGATCGGCATTGTCGTTTTTGGCGCGATGTTCTGGTCGATGATCCTTCATCGCCGCTCTACGGGCCAGGTCGCGGCCAAATTCCACGAAAGCACCACCGTGGAAATCCTCTGGACCGTGGTGCCCTTGCTGATCCTGGTCGCGATGGCCATTCCGGCGACCAAGACCTTGATCAATATCTACGACAGTACCGAGTCGGATATCGATATCCAGGTCACCGGCTATCAGTGGAAGTGGCATTACAAATACCTGGGCCAGGACGTGGAGTTCTTCAGCAACCTGGCCACGCCCGCCGAGCAGATCCATAACCAGGCCACCAAGGGCGAACATTACCTGCTGGAAGTCGACCAGCCGCTGGTGCTGCCGGTGGGCGCCAAGGTGCGCTTCCTGGTGACCGCCGCCGACGTGATCCACTCCTGGTGGGTGCCGGCCTTTGCGGTCAAGCGTGACGCCATCCCGGGGTTCGTCAACGAAGCCTGGACCCGCGTCGAGAAGCCTGGCATCTACCGTGGCCAATGCGCCGAACTGTGTGGCAAGGACCACGGTTTCATGCCCATCGTGGTAGAGGTCAAGTCCAAGGCCGACTACGACACCTGGCTCGGCGAGCGCAAGGCAGAGGCCGCCAAGCTCAAGGAGCTGACCTCCAAGGAGTGGACGCTGGAAGAGCTGGTGGCCCGCGGCGACAAGGTCTACCACACCACCTGCGTGGCCTGTCACCAGGCCGAGGGCCAGGGCCTGCCACCGATGTTCCCGGCCCTCAAGGGTTCGAAAATCGCCACCGGGCCCAAGGAAGGTCACCTGAGCCTCGTCTACCACGGCAAGCCCGGTACGGCGATGGCCGCATTCGGCAAGCAGCTCTCGGAAGTGGATATCGCCGCCGTGGTGACCTACGAGCGCAACGCCTGGGGTAACAACAAAGGCGACATGGTCACGCCTAAAGACGTGCTGGCCATCAAGCAGGCGGAAAGCAAATGACTTCATTCATTGCGTATGCCCCGAACCGCCCCGCCCACTCGCTTGCAGGAGAACGGCCATGAGCGCTGTGATCGATGACCATGGCCACGCCGGTGACCATGCCCACGGCCCCGCCAAAGGCTTGATGCGCTGGGTGCTGACCACCAACCATAAGGACATCGGCACGATGTACCTGTGGTTCGCGTTCACCATGTTCCTGCTCGGCGGCTCGTTCGCCATGGTGATCCGTGCCGAGCTGTTCCAGCCTGGCCTGCAGATCGTCGAGCCGGCGTTTTTCAACCAGATGACCACCATGCACGGCCTGATCATGGTGTTCGGGGCGGTAATGCCGGCGTTTGTCGGCCTGGCCAACTGGATGATTCCGCTGATGATCGGCGCGCCGGACATGGCCTTGCCGCGCATGAACAACTTCAGCTTCTGGCTGCTGCCGGCGGCGTTCCTGCTGCTGGTCTCGACCCTGTTCACGCCCGGTGGCGGGCCGAATTTCGGCTGGACGTTCTACGCCCCGCTCTCCACCACCTACGCACCGGAAAGCGTGACGTTCTTCATCTTCGCCATCCACTTGATGGGCATCAGCTCGATCATGGGTGCGATCAACGTGGTTGCCACCATCCTCAACCTGCGTGCGCCCGGCATGACCTTGATGAAAATGCCGCTGTTCGTCTGGACCTGGCTGATCACCGCATTCCTGCTGATCGCGGTGATGCCGGTGCTGGCCGGCTGCGTGACCATGATGTTGATGGACATCCACTTCGGCACCAGCTTCTTCAGCGCGGCCGGTGGCGGTGATCCGGTGCTGTTCCAGCATGTGTTCTGGTTCTTCGGCCACCCCGAGGTGTACATCATGATCCTGCCGGCGTTTGGCGCCGTCAGTTCGATTATCCCGACCTTCTCGCGCAAGCCGTTGTTCGGCTATACGTCGATGGTCTACGCCACGGCGAGCATCGCGTTCCTCTCGTTTATCGTGTGGGCGCACCATATGTTCGTGGTGGGCATTCCGTTGGTCGGCGAGTTGTTCTTCATGTACGCCACGTTGCTGATTGCGGTGCCCACCGGCGTGAAGGTGTTCAACTGGGTCAGCACCATGTGGCAAGGCTCCCTGACCTTCGAGACGCCGATGCTGTTTGCCGTGGCCTTTGTGATCCTGTTCACCATCGGCGGCTTCTCCGGATTGATGCTGGCGATTGCCCCGGCGGACTTCCAGTATCACGACACCTACTTCGTGGTGGCGCACTTCCATTACGTACTGGTGCCTGGTGCGATCTTCGGCATCTTCGCCTCGGCCTACTACTGGCTGCCGAAATGGACCGGCCACATGTACGACGAAACCCTGGGCAAGCTGCATTTCTGGTTGTCTTTCGTGGGCATGAACATGGCGTTCTTCCCGATGCACTTCGTGGGACTGGCCGGTATGCCGCGTCGGGTGCCGGACTACAACCTGCAGTTCGCCGACTTCAATATGGTCTCGTCGATTGGCGCGTTCATGTTTGGCGCCACGCAGATCTTCTTCCTGTTTATCGTGATCAAGTGCATCCGTGGCGGCCCGCCCGCGCCGGCCAAGCCGTGGGATGGCGCCGAAGGCCTGGAGTGGAGCGTGCCCTCGCCCGCGCCGTACCACACCTTCACCACGCCACCGGAGGTCAAATGAACAGGGTAAGCGGAGGTGGTCATGGCTGACTCCGTGCCCCTCAAGCGCCTGGTTACCCGCCTGCTGATCCTGGTGGTAGCGATGTTCGCCTTCGGCTTTGCCCTGGTGCCGATCTACGACGTGATGTGCAAGGCGTTCGGCATCAACGGCAAGACGGCCGGGCAGTACGAAGGCGAGCAGGTCGTCGACCTCACGCGCCAGGTACGGGTGCAGTTCCTGTCCACCAATGCCATCGACATGGTCTGGGAGTTTCATTCCAAGGCTGACGAGGTGGTGGTCAACCCCGGTGCCGTCACCGAGATGCTGTTCGTGGCCTACAACCCCACTGACAAGCCGATGACCGCCCAGGCGGTGCCGAGCATTTCCCCCGCCGAAGCGGCGATGTATTTCCACAAGACCGAATGCTTTTGCTTCACCCAGCAAGTGCTGCAGCCAGGCCAACGCATCGAGATGCCAGTGCGTTTTATTGTCGACCGTGACATGCCCAAGGATGTGAAGCATTTGACCCTGGCGTACACGCTGTTTGATATCACTGCGCGCCAACCGCCCGTGGCTGTCCGTACCGGCGGCTAGCTACTGTTTGCCCGCTCAATCAGGAGAGCGAATACATGTCGACTCATGATACGTACTACGTACCAGCGCAAAGCAAATGGCCGATAATTGCCACGATTGGCATGCTGGTCACCGTGTATGGCCTGGCCGTGTGGTTCAACGACCTGAAGGCGGCACGCCCGGAATCCCACGGGCCGTGGATCTTTTTCGTCGGAGGGCTGTTGCTGGCCTACATGCTGTTTGGCTGGTTCGGTGCAGTGATCAAGGAAAGCCGCGCCGGTTTGTACAGCGCCCAGATGGACCGCTCGTTTCGCTGGGGCATGACCTGGTTCATTTTTTCCGAGGTGATGTTCTTCATCGCGTTTTTCGGTGCGCTGTTCTACGTGCGCCATTTGTCCGGTCCCGCATTGGCCGGCGAAGGCCCCAAAGGCATTGCGCACATGCTGTGGCCGAACTTCGAGTTTGCCTGGCCGTTGCTCAACAACCCGGACCCGAAGCTCTATCCCGCGCCGGAGGGCACCATCAGCCCGTGGGGCTTGCCGTTGGTGAACACCATCCTGCTGGTGAGTTCCAGCGTGACCATCACCATTGCCCACCACGCCTTGCGCAAGGGGCATCGCGGCGCGCTGAAAATCTGGCTGGCGATCACCGTCTTGCTGGGCCTGGCATTCCTCGGGTTCCAGGCCGAGGAATACATCCATGCCTATAAAGAACTGGGCCTGACCTTGGGTTCGGGGGTGTACGGCGCGACGTTCTTTATGCTCACGGGCTTCCACGGTGCTCACGTGACCATCGGCACCATCATTTTGTTTGTGATGCTGATGCGCATCCTGCGCGGGCATTTCAATGCCGAGCATCAGTTCGGTTTCGAGGCGGCCAGTTGGTATTGGCACTTCGTGGATGTGGTGTGGATCGGGCTGTTTTTCTTCGTATATGTGCTCTGAGGCGACTTACCAGGGCGCATGAGATACCAGCTGGCCGCTGAAAAATCCCCAGGCGATCAATGCCACGGTGATCACGGCCAGTACCACACGCACGGTCAAGGCCGTCACGAGGCGGTTGGAGTTGCCCTCGTCCTTGACCAGGAAGAACAGGCCACTGAACAGGCTCACGACGGTCGCGATCAGCATCAGGGCAATGGCTGCTTTGAGCATGGTCTGGTTCCTGGCGTTGGTGGGCATTAAGGGGATGGGCGGGCAATGAAAACAAGTATAGCCAGCGCCATGAAACGCTTTCGTCCAGGTATCGCACCGACCGTGGTGGTGATGATTCTGCTGCCTTTGATGGTGGGCTTGGGCGTCTGGCAGCTGTCGCGCGGCCATGAGAAGCAGTTGCTGGTGGACAGCTATGCCGAACGCCGCGCCGCTGAGCCGATCAGCAGTGTGCAACTCGGGGATATGGCGGACCCGGCCTTTCGCCGCGTGCATCTGCGCGGGCAATTCGATGCCGAGCACAGCGTATTGCTGGATAACCGCATGCGCGACGGCAAGGCAGGTGTCGAGTTGCTGCAACCCTTTCATGACCAGGCCAGCGGCCTGTGGTTATTGCTCAATCGGGGCTGGTTGCCGTGGCCGGATCGGCGCACCCCGCCCGTCTTCACCACCCCGGATCAGCCTTTAAATCTCGACGCCTGGGTGTATGTCGCGCCCGGCGAAACCTTCCAGCTGCATGCGGACCCCACGACCGCGCAATGGCCGCGCCTGTTGACCGCGTTGCACCCCGCCGCGCTGTGGGCTGAGCTGGGCCGCAACGGTTTTGCCTATGAGCTGCGCACCGAAGCCGGCCCCGGCACGTACGAAACCACCTGGCCCATCGTTGCGATGGGGCCGGAAAAACACTTGGCCTACGCGGTGCAGTGGTTCGCTATGTCCCTGGCGCTACTGGCTCTTTACCTCTACCTCGGATGGCACACCACAAAGGAGAAGCCCCATGGGAACGGCCACGAATCCACTCAACATGTCTGAGGTACCTGATCGGCGCAAAGGCCGCTGGCAGCTGATGCTGATCCTGCTGATGGTGATCGGTCCGATGGTGCTGGCCACCTTCATGTACAAACTGCAGTTCTGGGTGCCGGACAGTCGCAGCTACCACGGAGAAATGATCGGTAACGGTCAGACCCGCGCCGATATTGGCGTGCAGGCCGATGAACAGCGCTGGCAGTTGCTGGTCACCGCGCCTGGCGCCTGCGCCGCCGATTGCCGGCAACTGGTGTACCTCGCGCGCCAGTTGCAGATCGGCCTGGGGCGCGACGCTTCACGCGCCAGCCATGCCTTGGCCAGTGCGCAACCGGTCGCTGCCGACTATGACACCAAGCTGAAGGCCGAATACCCGCAATTGCAGCGCTACTCACTGGATCTCTCGACGTTCACCAAAAACGCCGCCGCGCCGGGCGCTGCGCAACTGTGGATCGTTGACCCTCACGGCAACCTGGTGCTGCGCTACGACGCCAAGGTCAAGGGCAAGGACTTGCTCAATGACCTGCGCCACCTGTTGAAATTGTCGAACATCGGATAAGGGCATCGTCATGGCCAAACCTGGATTTCGCCTCGCGTTGTTTGCCACTTTGCTGGCGTTGATCGTCGTGCTGCTTGGCGCCTACACCCGCCTGACCCACGCCGGCCTCGGTTGCCCGGACTGGCCGGGCTGCTACGGCTTTATCAGCGTGCCGCAAAGCGAGGCCCAGCTGGCCCATGCCGAATTGCATTTTCCCGATACGCCCGTGGAGGCTGACAAGGGCTGGGCGGAGATGACCCATCGCTACTTCGCCGGCACCCTGGGCCTGTTGATTGTGCTGTTGGCGGCGCGTTCGTGGAGCCATCGGCGTGATCCGGGCCAGCCAGTGAAACTGCCGTTGTTTCTGTTGATGGTGGTGTTCGCCCAGGCGGCGTTTGGCATGTGGACGGTGACCTTGAAGCTGTGGCCCCAGGTGGTGACGGGGCACTTGTTGGGCGGCTTTGCGACCTTGAGCCTGTTGTTCCTGCTGACCCTGCGCTTGTCTGGGGTGTTGCCCGCGTTGATCGTGCCCAGGCGCCTGCAATATTGGGCCACGGCGGGTCTGGTGCTGGTGATCGGCCAGATCGCCTTGGGCGGCTGGGTCAGTTCCAACTATGCAGCGGTGGCCTGCATCGATTTGCCCACCTGCCATGGCCAGTGGTGGCCTGCGGCGGACTTCGCCAACGGCTTTCACCTGACCCAGCACATCGGCCCCAATTACCTTGGCGGCCAACTCGACAGCGACGCGCGTACCGCCATCCACCTGACCCACCGCATCGGTGCGGTGCTGGTCACCCTGGTGCTTGCGGGGCTGGCCTGGCAGCTGCGTGCGGTGGGTATGACGCGGCTCGCGGGCCTGCTGTTGATTGCCCTGGCGGCACAAATCAGCCTGGGCCTGAGCAACGTGTATTTCCACCTGCCGCTGCCGGTTGCGGTCGGACATAACGCCGGCGGTGCAGCGTTGTTATTGACCCTGGTGCTGGTCAATTACCACGCCCGCACCAGTCTGGTCCGGGTGCGTCACCAGTTGCCCTTCGGCTGGCGCTTCAGCTCGCGCAAACACGTATCGGGCCTCATCACCCTTAAAGGAGAGATGCCATGGCGACCTTGATCGGCGCGCGCCACAGCCAGGCGATCTGGCGCGACTACCTGGAGCTGACCAAGCCGAAAGTGGTGGTGCTGATGCTCATCACCTCCCTGGTCGGCATGTTCCTCGCCACCCGCGCCGGTGTGCCGTGGGCGGTGCTGGTTTTCGGCAACCTGGGGATAGCCCTGTGTGCCGGTGGCGCGGCGGCGGTGAACCATGTGGTGGACCGGCGGATTGATGCGGTGATGGCCCGCACCCATAAGCGACCGTTGGCGGAGGGGCGTGTGTCGCCGGTGGCGGCGCTGGCCTTTGCTTTGTTTCTAGCCGTTGCAGGATTGGCCTTGTTGCTGGCGTTCACCAATCCCCTGGCGGCATGGCTGACGCTGGCTTCGCTGCTCGGTTACGCGGTGGTCTACACCGGTTTTCTCAAGCGTGCGACGCCGCAAAATATTGTCATCGGAGGCCTGGCCGGTGCCGCGCCACCGCTGTTGGGCTGGGTTGCCGTCACCGGCCATGTCAGCGCCGAACCCTTGTTGCTGGTGCTGATCATCTTCGCCTGGACCCCGCCGCACTTCTGGGCCCTGGCCATTCACCGCAAGGAGGAATACGCCAAGGCCGATATCCCGATGCTGCCCGTCACTCACGGCGAGCACTACACCAAGGTGCATATCCTGCTCTATACCTTCGCCCTGTTGGCGGTGAGCCTGATGCCCTATGTGATCCACATGAGCGGCCCGCTCTACCTGGCCTGTGCGCTGGTTTTGGGCGGACGCTTTCTGCAATGGGCCTGGGTGCTGTACCGTGGCGCTCAGCCGCACGCGGCGATCAACACCTTCAAGTACTCTATCTGGTACCTGTTCCTGCTGTTTATCGCCCTGCTCGTAGACCACTACTTACTGTTGAACCTATGACTCGAACTCAAAAAACCGTCTTTATCCTGGTGGCCATCGTCGCGTTGATCATGGGCCTGACCGTTAACAAAGTGCTCTCGGGCAAGGGCCAGGGCGACCCTACCGCGTTGATCGACGCCGGCATCATCCTGCTGCCGCAAAGCCGCCAGCTGCCGCCGGTCAGCATGACCAACCAGGACGGCCAGCCGGTGCGGGTCAACGAGTTGAAAGGCAAGTGGAGCCTGCTGTTCTTCGGCTACACCTTCTGCCCCGACATCTGCCCGACCACCCTCGCCCAACTGCGCCAGATCAAGAGCGAGTTGCCTAAGGAGGCTGTGGATAAGTTGCAGGTAATCCTGGTCAGCGTCGACCCGAACCGCGACACCCCGACCCAGCTCAAGCAGTACCTGGGCTACTTCGACCCGCAATTCGAAGGCCTCGCCGGCGCGAACGTGGAGGATGTGCAGAAGGTCTCGAATGCCGTGAGCATCCCGTTCATCCCGGCAGACACCAGCAAGCCCAACTACACCGTCGACCACAGCGGCAACCTGGCGCTGATCGGTCCGGATGGTACCCAGCGCGGCTTTATCCGTGCGCCGTTGAACAACCAGAAGCTGGTGGCGCAACTGCCAGGGCTGTTGCAGCGCAAGTAACAAGGCAATACACAACACATGTGGGAGGGGGTAAGCCCCCTCCCACATTTTTTGATCTCCAGCGTGTTGGAGACCGAGTCGGATCAGAACGCCGGCAGGATCGCGCCTTTGTACTTCTCTTGGATGAATTGCTTCACCTCAGGGGTGTGCAGGGCTGCAATCAGCTTCTTCATCGCGTCCGAATCCTGGTTGTCTTCGCGGCTCACGAGGATGTTCACGTAAGGCGAGTCATTGCCTTCGATCACCAGGGCGTCCTTGGACGGGTCCAGCTTGGCTTCCAGCGCATAGTTGGTGTTGATCAGCGCCAGGTCGACCTGGGTCAGCACGCGCGGCAGGGTGGCGGCTTCGAGTTCGCGGAATTTCAGGTTTTTCGGGTTTTCGGTGATGTCCTTGATGGTCGACAGGATGTTGGTCGGGTCCTTCAGGGTGATCAGGTTGTGCTTGGCCAGCAGCAACAGCGCGCGGCCACCGTTGGTGGCGTCGTTCGGGATCACCACGTTGGCGCCGTCAGGCAGGTCTTCCAGTTTTTTGTACTTGCTGGAGTAAGCGCCCAGGGGCTCCAGGTGCACAGCGCCGACGCTCACCAGGTGAGTGCCTTTGGCTTTGTTGAATTCATCCAAGTATGGCTGGTGCTGGAAGAAGTTCGCGTCCAGGCGCTTTTCCGCTACCTGGACGTTGGGCTGTACGTAATCGGTGAAGACTTTGACTTGCAGGTCCACGCCTTCTTTGGCGAGGGCAGGTTTCACGAATTCCAGGATTTCCGCGTGGGGCACCGGTGAGGCAGCGACTTTCAGGGTCTCGGCGGCGTGGGCGGAAAACGCGGCAACGGCGGCGAAAGCAACCAGTAGTTTTTTCATCCAACAAGCTCCTTGTTCGGGCATGTGCCGGCTTTTGACCGGCAATGGCCGTTATTTTCGAGAAAAGTGCACCACCAGCTTGTCGCCGACGGTTTGCAGAATTTGCACCAGGATCAACAGCATTACCACGGTGACCACCATCACATCGGTCTGGAAGCGCTGGTAACCGAAACGGATCGCCAGGTCACCCAGGCCTCCGGCACCGACGACACCGGCCATGGCCGTGTAGGACACCAGGGTAATCGCCGTCACCGTTATCGCCGCGAAGATGCCGGGGCGTGCCTCGGGCAGCAGCGCGTTGATGATGATCTGGCGGGTGCTGGCCCCCATGGACTGGGTGGCCTCGATGATGCCGCGGTCCACTTCACGCAAGGCGGTTTCCACCAGGCGCGCGAAGAATGGCGTGGCCCCTACGACCAGCGGCGGGATCGCGCCCGCTACGCCCAGGGAGGTACCGGTGATCAGCACGGTGAACGGGATCATCACGATCAGCAGGATGATGAACGGCAGCGAGCGCAGGATGTTCACGACCAGCGACAGCAGCGCGTACAGGCCTTTTTGCTCGAACAGCTGGCGTGGGCTGGTCAGGAACAGCAGCACGCCTAAAGGCAGGCCCAATACCACGGTGAAAAACAGCGAACCGAACAGCATGATCATGGTGTCGCCGGTGGCGAGCCAGATTTCGGACCAGTCGATATTGGCGAAGAAACTCAAGAAAACGTCCATCAGCGCAGCACCTCCATGTGGACGTCTGCGGCGGTAAAGCGGGCAAAGGCCGCTTCCATGTCACCGCCGGTGACCGCAAGGGTCAGTTGCCCGTAGGGGATGTCTTTGATGCGGTCGATGCGGCCGGCGAGGATGCTGTAGTCCACCCCCGTTTCGCGGGCGACGGTACCCAGCAATGGCGCGTAGGTCGCTTCACCCTGGAACGTCAGCCGTACGATGCGACCCGGTACATGGGCGAAGTCATCACGCTGCTCGCCTTCATCGACCTGCTCGGCTTCCTGCACAAAACGCTTGGTGGTCGGGTGCTTGGGGTGCAGGAACACGTCGGCCACCGAGCCTTGCTCGACGATCACGCCGGCGTCCATCACGGCTACCTGGTCACACACGCGGCGGATCACATCCATTTCATGGGTGATCAGCACGATGGTCAGTTTCAACTCGCGATTGATCTCGGCCAGCAATTGCAGGACCGAGGCGGTGGTCTGCGGGTCGAGGGCGCTGGTGGCCTCGTCGCATAGCAGGATTTTCGGCTTGGTCGCCAGGGCGCGGGCAATGCCGACGCGCTGCTTCTGGCCACCGGACAACTGCGCCGGGTACTTCTTGGCGTGGTCCGACAGGCCGACGCGGGCAAGTAGCTCGGCGACACGTTGGTCGATGTCCTTGCGCGACAATTCGCCGGCCAGGGTCAGTGGCAAGGCCACATTGTCGGCAACGGTCTTGGACGCCAGCAGGTTGAAGTGCTGGAAGATCATCCCGACCTGCTGGCGGAAACGGCGCAGGCCGTTGGCGTCCAGGGCGGTGACTTCTTCGCCGTCCACCGTGATCTGGCCGCCGCTGGGCTCTTCCAGGCGGTTGATCAGGCGCAGCAGCGTGCTTTTACCTGCACCCGAGTGGCCGATCAGGCCAAACACCTGGCCGTTTTCGACGCGCAGGCTGGTGGGGTACAGCGCGGGAATATCCTTACCGGCGACGCGGTAGGTTTTATGGACGTTTTGAAACTCGATCACGTAGCGAACCTTGTGGGGCGCATTGAAAAGGGATCAGCGGTTAGCCGGGCGCGCATTTTAGCCTGTCCGTATAGCGTTTCTTAGCATTTATTTCGCATTCAACCAGTGATTTGGCAATAACGCGATCAAAGGTCATAAAAAAGGAACGGCAGAAAACCGTGTCAGTCACTACTTAAGCAACTCGATTTCCCAGGTGCCGTGCCTGGGGTTTTGCTCAAACGAGCCGGGGACCGCTCTGGCCACTTTGAATAAGGAGTTTTGACTGATGAGTACCAAGAAGCCAGCCACCCCGTCGAAGAGTGAACTTGCAGGCACCGACACCCTGGACCGTGGCAACACCAACGCCAAGCTGCAAGCCCTGGAGGAATTCCGTTCCGATGCGACCGGCCAGGCCCTGCGTACCAACCAAGGCGTGAAGATCTCCGACAACCAGAACACCTTGAAAGTCGGTGCCCGCGGCCCCTCGCTGCTGGAAGACTTCATCATGCGTGAAAAAATCACGCACTTTGACCATGAGCGTATCCCCGAGCGCATCGTGCATGCCCGGGGCACCGGCGCCCATGGCTATTTCCAGACCTATGAAAACCATTCCGCGCTGAGCAAGGCAGGTTTCCTGCGTAACCCCGAGCATAAAACCCCGGTGTTCGTGCGTTTCTCCACCGTGCAGGGCCCGCGTGGCTCGGGCGATACGGTGCGTGACGTGCGCGGTTTCGCGGTGAAGTTCTTCACCGACGAGGGCAACTTCGACCTGGTCGGCAACAACATGCCGGTGTTTTTCATTCAGGATGCGATCAAGTTTCCCGACTTCGTGCATGCGGTAAAACCTGAGCCACACAACGAAATTCCTACCGGCGGCTCGGCCCACGATACGTTCTGGGATTTTGTTTCGTTGCAGCCGGAGTCGGCGCACATGGTGATCTGGGCGATGTCTGACCGCGCCATTCCAAAAAGCCTGCGTGCCATGCAGGGGTTTGGCATTCACACCTTCCGCTTGATCAATACCGAAGGTAAGTCCAGCTTTGTGAAGTTCCACTGGCACCCGAAGGTCGGCACCTGTTCCCTGGTGTGGGACGAAGCGCAAAAGCTTGCCGGTAAAGATACCGATTACCACCGCCGTGACCTGTGGGAAGCGATTGAAAGCGGCGATTACCCTGAGTGGGAGCTGGGTGTGCAGATCGTTGCGGAAGAAGACGAGCATAAGTTCGACTTTGACCTGCTCGATCCGACCAAGATCATCCCCGAGGAACTGGTGCCGATCACGCCGCTGGGCAAGATGGTGCTGAACCGTAACCCGGATAACTTCTTTGCCGAAGTCGAGCAGGTCGCGTTTTGCCCGGGCCACATCGTGCCGGGTATCGACTTCACCAACGACCCGTTGCTGCAAGGTCGTCTGTTTTCCTACACGGATACGCAGATCAGCCGTCTCGGCGGTCCGAACTTCCATGAGCTGCCGATCAACCGGCCGGTAGTACCTTTCCACAACGGCCAGCGCGACGCCCAGCACCGCACCGTGATCGACAAGGGCCGTGCTGCTTACGAGCCGAACTCGATCGATGGCGGCTGGCCGAAAGAAACGCCACCGTCTGCCCAGGATGGCGGTTTCGAAACCTATTACGAGCGCGTCGATGCCAATAAGGTGCGTGAGCGCAGTGAGTCGTTTGGTGACCACTTTTCCCAGGCTGCGCTGTTTTTCCACAGCATGAGCCACCACGAGAAAGAGCACATCATCGCGGCCTACAGCTTCGAGTTGGGCAAGGTGGAGCGCGAGTTTATCCGCGCGCGTCAGGTCAACGAGATTCTGGCCAATATCGATTTGGAACTGGCCAAGCGCGTGGCGCAGAACCTTGGTCTGCCGGCGCCGACCAAAGGCACGGTAGCGCCGCGTGAGTCTTCGCTGAAAGAGTCGCCGGCATTGAGCCAGGTGAACCTGCTGTCCGGCGATATCAAGACGCGCAAAGTCGCGATTCTCGCGGCTGACGGTGTGGATGGAGCGGCAATCGATGCGCTGAAACAAGCACTGGAGACAGAAGGTGCCCATGCCAAGTTGCTGGGGCCGACCTCGGCGCCGGTGAAGACGGCGGATGGCAAGCGCCTTCCGGTGGATGCGTCGATGGAAGGCATGCCGTCGATTGCGTTTGACGCCGTATTTATTCCAGGCGGAAAAGAGTCGGTTAAAGCACTGAGCGTTGATGGTGTGGCGTTGCATTACGTTCTGGAAGCCTACAAACACCTGAAGGCGATTGCGGTTGCCAGTGACGTGAAGCCACTGCTGGATCTGCTGAAGCTGGAGACGGATGCGGGGTTGATCGTGGGTTCGGATGCGAAAGCGTTCAAGGCGTTTTTTGCCGCGATTGCACAGCATCGGGTTTGGGATCGTGAGCCGAAGGCTAAGGCGATTCCGGCCTGATTTTTTGGTTGTTTGTTAGATCGCCATCGGGGGGGCAAGTCGAATCGTCGCACCGCCCCGATGCTTTATTCCGCCTTGCGCGGGATCAGCACAACCTGCGCCGGAATATGTTTCAGAATCTGCCGGTGAATCTTCAGGTCATACCCTGAATCAATACGCTTCACCCGTTTGGTCAGCAACGTGGCCAGCCACGGGTAATCCTGGGTGCGCGGCGCCTGGATCGTCACATCGCACTGGTAATTCACCACGTCGGTGGCAATCGCATCCAGTTGATGGCGCAGCGCTTCAATATCAGTAAGGTTCAGCGCCACGGTGGTGCTTGGCGCGGCCGGGTCGATGACCTTGGCAGCTGGCTTGGCTTCGGCGGCCTTGAGGGCCTCTTCGGCTTTATCCAGCTCGACTTTACGGGCGTGGGTGATGGCGCTGTTGACGCCACCGGTCAGCGCCGGCGCCTTGGGCATCAGCGCGCGGGCACGGCTCAGGGCGGTGGCGGCGGCGTTTACATCGCCTTTTTGCAGCACAATCTGGCTGCGCTGCAGGTAAGCCTCGGCCAATTGACGTTGGTAGGGCTCCAGCGTCGGGTCATTGGGCGACTGGGCCTGCAGCGCGGCCAGTTGGTCTTCGGCGGTGGCCAGCTCACTGCTGGCCAGGTTTTGCTCCAGCTGCGCGATGGCCGCAGCACGCGGATCCGGCGCCTCTGGGGCGGCGGGCGGTGTGCTTTGACAGGCGCCCAGCAGCAGGGAAAACGCGGCAAGGAGCAGATAACGGGAGGTGAACAACTTCATTCCTGCGACTCTCTATTTGCGCAAAAAGCGAGCAAGTCTACACCCCTCGACGGGGCAGGACAAAACTCAGCAGAAACAGGGCGGCCGCCGTGACTACGATCGACGGTCCGGCCGGTGTGTCCTTGAACCATGACAACGCCAGGCCCCCGCACACTGCCAGCATCCCCAACAGGCTGGCACCGATTGCCATCTGCTCCGGCGAGCGGGCGTGGCGCTGGGCGGCGGCGGCCGGAATGATCAACAGCGATGTGATCAACAATACGCCGACAATCTTCATCGCGACAGCGATCACCACGGCAATCAGCAGCATCAAGGCCATGCGCAACGCTGGTACGGGCAAACCTTCGACCCTGGCCAGTTCTTCATGCACCGTGATGGCCAGCAGTGGGCGCCACAGGGCGACCAATAGCACCAATACTGCGGCGCTGCCGCCGAGAATCCAGGCAAGATCGGTGGGGCTGATCGCCAGCAGGTCGCCGAACAGATAGGCCATCAGGTCGATGCGCACTTCATGCATAAAGCTCAGCACCACCAGGCCCAGGGACAGCGTGCTCGGCGCCAGGATGCCCAACAGGGTGTCCGAGGCCAGTGGCTGGCGCTGTTGCAGGGTCACCAGCAGCACCGCCAGCAGCAGGCAACCCACGGTCACGGCGATGGTCGGGCTCACATCCAGCAGGAAGCCCATGGCCACGCCCAGCAGCGCAGCGTGGGACAAGGTGTCGCCAAAATACGCCATGCGCCGCCAGACCACGAACGAGCCCAGCGGGCCCGCCACCAGCGCCAGAGCCAGGCCTGCCAGCAGGGCGTAAAGCAGAAAATCAGCCATGCTTGCAGCTATCTCCATGAACGTGGGTGTGGGGCGTCGCGGGATCGTCAACGACAGCGCCATGCAGGTCATGGGCGTGATCGTGATGGTGGTGATAGATCGCCAGGCTCTGGGCGTTCTTGCCGAACAGTTCGACGAACGCCGGGTCGCTGCTGACTTGTTCCGGGTGGCCGGAGCAGCACACGTGGCGGTTGAGGCATACCACTTGGTCGGTGGTGCTCATCACCAGGTGCAAATCATGGGAGACCATCAGCACGCCGCAGCCATGGCGGTCGCGCAGGCGGGTGATCAGGCTGTACAGCTCGGCCTGGCCGGCGACGTCGACGCCCTGCACGGGTTCATCCAGCACCAGCAACTCGGGCTCGCGCAGCAGGGCACGGGCCAGCAGCACGCGCTGCATTTCGCCGCCGGAGATGCTTTGCACCGGGCTGTCGATGACCTGCTCGGCACCGACTTCCTTGAGGGCGGCCTGCGCGCGGGCGCGGTCCACACCGGGCACCAGGCGCAAAAACCGCAGTACAGACAAGGGCAAGGTCGGATCAACATGCAGCTTTTGCGGCATGTAGCCCACGCGCAGCCTGGGCTTGCGCCACACGCTGCCGGTGTCGGGCTTGAGCAGGCCGAGTACGGCGCGCACCAGGGTGGTCTTGCCGGCGCCATTGGGGCCGATCAGGGTGACGATCTGCCCCGGCTCGACGCTCAAGGCGATGTTATCCAGCACGTTCTGCCCGGCAAACGTGACGCCGACCTGCTCCAGGCGGATTAACGCGTTGCTCATCAAGCCCCCTGACAGCCCGAGCACAGGCCGACCACTTCGACCGTCTGCCCTTCGACCCGGAAGCCTACGTCGGCGGAGCTCTTGATGATGGCGTCGCTGATGCTTTTTTGTTCAAGTTCGATGGCGGCGTGGCACTCGCGGCAGATCAGGAACTGGCCCTGATGCGCGTGCTCCGGGTGGTTGCAGCCGACAAAGGCGTTGAGCGAGGCAATGCGGTGCACCAGGCCGTTTTCCAGCAGGAAATCCAGCGCGCGGTACACGGTCGGCGGCGCGGCCCGGCGGCCGTCCTGCTCGCTGAGCACACCCAGGATGTCGTAGGCACCCAGGGGCTTGTGGCTCTGCCAGACGAGTTCCAGCACCCGGCGACGCAGGGCGGTCAGGCGCAAGCCTTTCTGTGCGCACAGGGTGTCGGCCTCCGACAGCGCGGTATGCACGCAGTGAGAGTGGTCGTGTGGACGGCTGGCAAGCGGTGTTTTAGGCATGAGCGGCGACAGATATTTGATAGAGACGTTATTATGTTACCCGTTCCTACGTCATTGAGTGGTCATCGTGTCCCGACTTTTTCCCGTTTTTGTCGTATTTGTCACCAGTTTGTTCCTCGCTGGCGCCGCTCAGGCCGAGGTCAAGGTGCTCACGAGCATCAAGCCATTGCAGTTGATTGCCGCTGCCGTGCAGGACGGTGTGGCGGTTCCGGAGGTATTGCTGCCGCCGGGTGCATCGCCCCATAACTTCGCCTTGCGCCCATCCGACGTACGGCGCGTGCAGTCGGTCGATCTGCTGTATTGGATCGGGCCGGACATGGAGGGCTTCCTGCCTCGCGTGCTCAAGGGGCGTACCGCGCTGACCGTAGCAGTTCAAGACCTGCCGGGGATGAAATTGCGTCGGTTCGCCGAAGATAGCCATTCCCACGCCGACGATGCCGACGAACATGACCATGATCACCGCCCGGGGAGCCTGGATGCGCACCTGTGGCTGTCCACGGTGAACGCTCGGGTGATCGCAGCGCGTATGGCCGCTGACCTCAGTGCAGCGGACCCCGTGAACGCCGCGCGTTATCAGAGCAATGCCAAGGCTTTCGACGAGCGCCTGGATGCACTGGATGCGCGCCTGAAAAAACGCCTGGCGAGCATCGGTGACAAACCTTACTTCGTGTTCCACGAAGCCTTTGATTACTTTGAAGACGCCTACGGGCTCAAGCACACCGGCGTGTTCAGCGTTGCCGCCGAAGTGCAGCCTGGCGCCCAGCATGTGGCGGCGATGCGTACGCGTTTGCAGGAAGTGGGCAAGACCTGTGTGTTCAGTGAACCGCCGCTGCGTCCACGTTTGGCGGAAACCCTGGTGGCAGGTTTGCCGGTGAAGCTGGCGGAATTGGATGCGCTGGGCGGCTACACCCCGGCCACAGCCCAGGGTTACGAACAGGTGCTGGAGAAGTTGGGGAACGACTTGGCAGGGTGCCTGGAGTCGTTATAAGCCGCAACGCAGATCAAATGTGGGAGGGGCTTGCTCCCGATAGCAGAGTGCCGGTCAGTGCATAAGTTGACTGCTATCGGGAGCAAGCCCCCTCCCACATTTTTTTGCCCGCCTGAACCGTTAAAGGGCGAACGGCAGGTGGACAGTGACGTCTTGGCGTTGCGCCAGCCGATGCTCGAACTCGGCGGGATCGTGAATGAGAACATCCTGCCCGGCAAAGGACTCAGCGGCGATCAGGCGCGACAGCCAGAACCGCACGCACGCCACCCGCAGCATGGTCGGCCATAGCTCGGCCTCCTTGGCCGTGAACGGCCGCAGGCCTGCGTAGGCACCCAGCAACGCTCGGGCGCGCGGGCCATCAATTACGCCATCGGCGTCCGAACACCAGTCATTCAGGGCGATTGCCACGTCGTACAGCATCGGGCCCGAGCAGGCGTTGTAGAAGTCGATCAGGCCGGTCAGGTGTGTGCCTTCGAACATCGCGTTGTCGCGGAACAGGTCGGCGTGCACGTTGGCGCGTGGCAGGGCGAGGATCTCGGCCTTATGGGCCTCGATTTCAGTCAATGCTGCTTGCAGCAGGCTTTGCTGTGCATCGTCCAGGTGCGAAATCAGCTGCGCACCCTCGCTGAGCATCCAGTCCAGGCCGCGATCGGTCCTGCGCTCCAGCACCTTCTCGCCTTGCGTCGCCAGGTGCAGATGGCCGAGCAGGTCGCCGACCTGGGCGCAATGCTGTGAGTTGGCGTCGTTGATGTGCTTGCCGGCCAGGCGTGGTTGCAGCAGGGCTGGTTTGCCTTTCAGTTCGCGCAATGCAACGCCATCGGTGGTACGCAGGGCATAGGGCACCGGCAGGTTGGCGTCGTGGAGCACGTCGAGCAGTTCGATGAAGAACGGCATTTCCTGCACGGGCCCGCGCTCAACCAGGGTCAGGACGTACTCGCCCTGTTCCAGGCTGATAAAGAAATTGGTGTTTTCGCTACCAGCGGCAATCCCCTGGAAGTCAAGCAGGCGGCCGAGCCCGTAGGGGGCGAGAAAGGTTTCCAGCTCGGGCCGAGCCAGGGGGGTGAACACAGACATGGTTAAAACTGCCAGTACGGGCGCCGCAGTGGGCGGCGCCAATTGAAGTTAAGAAATCATTTCCATTCGAAGATCTTCCATGACGGGATCAGCATATCCGGCTGGTCAGAGCGGATGAAGTTCGCGTCGGTTCCATCCGCGCGTACCAGGAAATACGGAGGCGCGCCTTTTACGGTCACCTTGATTGCATACAGGAAACCGTTTTGACGGTACTCCTGGATAGTCCGGTCGCCTTCCGTGCGAATGGTCACTTCCGGATCACCCGAAGGCGCGCTGTCTGCCGCCATGGCAGCCATCGGAGCGAGTGCAATCAGGCCGGTCAACAGCAGGCGATTGAATGTACGCATGATAACCTTGTCCCTTTGTTTTCATTGGTCCGGCTATTCTAGCGCCTGACCCGCCGAAAAGGTTGATCCTGCTCATGAGCCAAGCCCCCCTCGTCCTGGTGGACGGTTCGTCTTACCTGTACCGCGCGTTCCACGCGCTGCCACCGCTGACCACTTCCAAAGGCCTGCCGACCGGTGCGGTCAAGGGCGTGTTGAACATGCTCAAAAGCCTGCGCAAGCAGTACCCGGACAGCCCGTTCGCGGTAGTGTTCGACGCCAAGGGTGGGACGTTTCGCGATGACATGTACGCCGAATACAAGGCCAACCGCCCAAGCATGCCCGATGACATGCGCGTGCAAATCGAGCCCCTGCACCAGAGCGTGATCGCCCTGGGCTTCCCTTTGCTGTGCGTCGAAGGCGTCGAGGCCGATGACGTGATCGGTACCCTGGCCCGCAGCAGTGCGGCCGCTGACCGTCCGGTGGTGATCTCCACCGGCGATAAGGACATGGCGCAGTTGGTCGACGGGCACATTACCCTGGTCAACACCATGACCGGTAGCTCGATGGACATCGAAGGCGTAAAGGAGAAATTTGGCGTCGCTCCGGAGCAGATCATCGACTATCTGGCGTTGATGGGCGATTCGTCCGACAACATCCCGGGCGTTCCGGGCATTGGTCCGAAGACCGCTTCCGGCTTGCTGGTGGGCGTGAACGGCGGCCTCAAAGAGCTTTATGAGCAGTTGGACATTGTGCCGACCCTGCCGATCCGCGGTGCCAAGACGCTGCCGGCGAAGCTGGAAGAGCATAAGGAGATGGCATTCCTCTCCTATCAGTTGGCGACGATCAAGATCGATGTGCCGCTGGACGTGGGTCTGGACGATTTGCACCTGATTGAACCGGATCGCGAAAAGTTGCTGGAGCTTTACACCCTGCTGGAGTTCAAGAGCTGGTTCGATGAGATTCAGCGCGATGCCAAGCGAGTGGAGCTCAAGGCCGCGCCTGTTGCCGAGGACATTGTTGAGGCCGCGCCCGCGGCACCCGCAGAAACGACCTACACCACGATCCTCGACCAAGCCACATTCGATGCCTGGCTGAAGAAGCTCAACGACGCGAAGTTGTTCGCTTTCGACACCGAAACCACCGGGATCGACGCTCAGCAGGCGCAACTGGTGGGGGTTTCCTTCGCCGTGCAGCCCCATGAAGCCGCCTACATCCCGCTGACCCATTCCTACATCGGTGCGCCGCAGCAGCTGGATCGCGACACTGTGTTGCTGGCCTTGAAGCCATTATTGCAAGACCCGAGCAAGCTCAAGGTCGGCCAGCACGCCAAGTTCGATATGAATATCCTGGCCAACTGTGCCATCGGCGGCGACCCGGCGAATGGCATCAGCGTGCGCGGTATCGCGTTCGACACCATGCTTGAATCCTACGTGTTGAATTCCACTGCGACCCGCCATGATATGGACAGCCTGGCCAAGAAGTACCTGGACTACGACACCGTCAGTTTCCAGGACATCGCCGGCAAAGGCGCCAAGCAGCTCACGTTCGACCAGATCCCGCTCGAACAGGCTGGCCCTTATGCCGCCGAGGATGCGGACGTGACGCTGCGCCTGCATCAGGCACTGCACGCACAGCTCACCGCCATACCGAGCCTGGCGAGTGTGTTGACGGACATCGAAATACCCCTGGTGCCGGTACTTGCGCGTATCGAACGCCAGGGCGCGCTGGTGGATGCGCAGCTGCTCGGTGTCCAGAGCATCGAGCTGGGCAACAAGATGGTCGAACTGGAGCGCCAGGCGTTCGAGATCGCCGGCGAAGCATTCAACCTGGGGTCGCCCAAGCAGCTCGGCGCGATTCTCTACGAGAAACTCGGCCTGCCGGTGCTGAAAAAAACGGGCAAGGGCCAGGCATCCACGGCAGAGGAAGTGCTGGCCAAGCTGGCCGAAGATGACTATCCGCTGCCCAAGGTACTGATGCAGTACCGCAGCATGAGCAAGCTGAAAAGCACTTACACCGACCGCTTGCCGGAGCAGATCAACCCGCGGACCGGGCGTGTTCACACCTCTTACCATCAGGCGGTGGCGGCGACCGGGCGGCTGTCTTCCAGCGACCCGAACCTGCAGAACATCCCGGTGCGCACCGCCGAAGGGCGGCGCATCCGCCAGGCGTTTGTCGCGCCCAAGGGCTACAAACTGCTGGCGGCGGACTATTCGCAGATCGAACTGCGGATCATGGCGCACCTGTCCAAGGACGAGGGGCTGATGAATGCGTTCCGTAACGACCTGGATGTGCATACCGCCACGGCGGCCGAGGTGTTCAAGGTCGAATTGGCTGAGGTCACCTCCAATCAGCGTCGCAGTGCCAAGGCGATCAACTTTGGCCTGATCTACGGCATGGGGGCTCAGAAGCTCGGCAAGGACATCGGTGTCGATACCAAGACCGCAAAGGCTTACATCGATGTGTACTTCGCCCGCTACCCAGGCGTTCGCGAGTACATGGAGCGCACCCGCGCCCAGGCTGCCGATCAAGGCTACGTGGAAACCTTCTTCGGACGTCGGCTGTATTTGCCGGATATCAACTCCAACAAGCCCCAGGAGCGCGCGGCCGCAGAACGCACGGCGATCAACGCGCCGATGCAGGGCACGGCGGCGGATATCATCAAGAAGGCCATGGTGCTGGTGGATAACTGGCTGACCGCGTCGGGCCTGGATGCCAAGGTGATCCTGCAGGTACACGATGAACTGGTGCTCGAAGTGCGGGAGGATCTGGTGGCCGAGGTCAGCGAGAAGATTCGCGAGCACATGAGCGCGGCCGCGCAGTTGGATGTGCCGTTGGTGGTGGACGTTGGCGTAGGCGACAACTGGGACGAAGCGCACTGATTTCGCGGCGCCGCCACCACCGAGCGTGGTGGCGGAATGCTTTAGATCGGAAATCCGCTGCAGTTATTTCCAATAGTTTTTTGACCCTGCCGGAACTTAACCTGTGAACTGCTACTCAGAGTTACTGAATGGGTGGTGAAGCCCTTCAATGCTCCTATGTTGTGTTAAGTGTTGGCAGATATCCGGACCCCGCCCTAGCGGTCCGGTACTTGAACCCCGAACTTCCCCTCCCCATACGAAGTCCGGGGTTTTTTTTGCCCGCAGAAAAGTTACTCGGCGAGTTCCGCACCTTTGTCAGCCAATTCCATCCAGCCGGCCAGCACGGTATAGGCATCTTCCAGGCCCATGCGCTTGGGGGCCGAGAACAGCTGGATGGTGATTGTGTCACCCCAACCCTTGCGGATTTCGGACTGCACTTTGAGCAGGGTGTTCTTGGCGGCGCCGTAGGTGAGCTTGTCGGCCTTGGTCAGCAGGATATGCATCGGCATGCCGCTGGCGACCGCCCAATCCAGCATCAGCAGGTCGAAGTCGGTCATTGGATGACGGATATCCATCATCAGGATCAACCCCTTCAAGCTCTCCCGGCCACCCAGGTAAGCCTCCAGGTGACGCTGCCAGTGCAGCTTCAGCGGGATAGGTACTTTTGCATAACCATAGCCCGGCAGGTCGACCAGACGCCGATCATCGTCTAGCTTGAAGAAGTTGAGTAACTGCGTGCGGCCCGGGGTTTTCGAGGTGCGTGCGAGGCTGGCGTGGGTCAGGGTGTTCAGTGCGCTGGATTTACCGGCGTTGGAGCGACCGGCAAAGGCGACTTCAAAGCCTTCGTCATCGGGGCATTGGTCAACTTTGGCGGCGCTGAGCATGAAGGTGGACTGTTGGCACAGGCCGAGGATGGGGTTCTTGAGTTGCATGAGATTTCCGATGTGGGCGGTGCCGAAAAAGGGTGCGGCAAGCGGTGTCGTTTCCGTTTCAGTAGCGCCAGTATATAATGCCGCAGATTTTGTGTGTGCTTTGTCCCAGCGAAGGATGAAGTTCACGGGAGCGATAGACCTTTATTGCGCATTAGAACGCAAAACGCTCTCAAACCCTGAAAAGGTCGATGTATGACCCGATGGTTGCTCGCTTTCGGTGCCCTGGTTCCGCTGTATGGCGCTCAGGCTACACAGGATCCGGAAGCGGTGTACAACCGAGTTTGCGTGGCTTGCCATGCCGGCCAACTGCCGAACGCCCCGAAACGGGGTGACCAGGCAGCCTGGGCGCCAAGACTGGCGCAGGGCATGGACACGCTGGTGCAACACGTGACCCAGGGTTTCAAGGCAATGCCGCCGCGTGGTTTGTGCATGGACTGCAGTACCGAGGATTACCAGGCCATCATTGAGTTGATGGTGAGTAAACCCGGTAGATAACTCTTAAACCCTTAGCCGTAGTTGGATTAGCTGATGAACAAACTGATCGTGAGTCTGCTGTTGACCTTGGGCATCACCGGTGTTGCCGTCGCCGCAGAGGGCCCCCTTAAAGGTGATGCCACTGCCGGTCAAGCGAAAGCCGCCGTATGTGGTGCCTGCCATGGGCCGGATGGTAACAGCCCGGCGCCGAACTTCCCCAAATTGGCCGGCCAGGGTGAGCGTTACCTGACCAAGCAGATGCACGACATCAAGGATGGCAAGCGCACGGTCCTGGAAATGACCGGCCTGCTGACCAACCTCAGTGACCAGGACCTGGCAGACCTCGCGGCTTATTTTGCCAGCCAGAAAGGCAGTGTGGGAGCTGCTGATCCGAAACTGGTGGCCCGTGGTGAGAAACTGTTCCGCGGCGGTGACCTGGATAAAGGCCTGCCTGCCTGCACCGGTTGCCACTCGCCCAATGGCGCGGGCATAGCCGCCGCCGGCTTCCCGCACCTGAGCGGCCAGCACGCTACCTACATTGCCAAGCAGCTGACCGATTTCCGTAAGGAAGAGGCTGGGCGAGCCAATGATGGCGACGCGGCAATCATGCGCACCATCGCTCGCAAGCTGAGTGATGAAGACATTGCGGCGGTCTCCAGCTACATCCAGGGCCTGCACTAAGGTGCACGCAACGTTAACGCTCGATTAATCCATCGATGCAAGCATAAAAAGGGTGGCTTAGGCCGCCCTTTTTTGTGGCCGCTGCCGTTACACTAACGAACTCATGCCCGCGTAGACCTGTCACAACAAAGGTCGCGTGAGGCGACTTTATTTGTCCAGGAGTAAAGCATGCGTAATCTGATCCTCAGCGCCGCTCTCGTCACTGCCAGCCTCTTCGGCATGACCGCACAAGCTGCCGACGTGCCGCTTGAAGCCGGTAAAACCTACGTTGAATTGGCCAACCCAGTGCCGGTTTCGGTACCGGGCAAGATCGAAGTGGTAGAGCTGTTCTGGTACGGCTGCCCGCATTGCTACGCTTTTGAGCCGGTCATCAACCCTTGGGTCGAGAAGCTGCCCAAGGACGTGAACTTCAAGCGCATCCCCGCCATGTTCGGCGGCCCATGGGATGCCCACGGCCAACTGTTCCTGACCCTGGAAGCCATGGGGGTGGAGCACAAGGTCCACAACGCGGTATTCGACGCCATCCAGAAACAAGGCAAGCGCCTGACCAAGCCGGACGAAATGGCTGACTTCATTGCCACCCAAGGCGTCGACAAGGACAAGTTCCTGGCCACCTTCAACTCCTTCGCCATCCAGGGCCAGATCAAACAGGCCAAGGAGCTGGCGCAGAAGTACGGCGTGCAAGGCGTACCGACCATGATTGTCAACGGCAAGTATCGTTTCGACCTGGGCACTACCGGTGGTCCTGAAGCGACCCTCAACGTTGCCGACCAGTTGATCGCCAAAGAACGCGCAGCCAAGTAAGGGGCTCCTCATGCGCCGCTGGGGTACTGAACGTGTGGTTGGCCTGCGTGAACCGCAGGTCAACGCACATCACCTGGAGTCCACAGGTTTGCCGGCAGACAACCGCCTGCGCCTGCTCAGCTTCAATATCCAGGTGGGCAACAGCACCGAGAAGTACCGGCACTACCTCACCCGTGGCTGGCAGCATTTGCTGCCCCACAACGGCCGGGCCGGTAACCTGCAGAAGATCGGCGACCTGTTGAATGATTTCGACCTGGTCGCCCTGCAGGAAGCCGACGGCGGCAGCATGCGTTCCGGCTATATCAATCAGGTCGAACACCTGGCACACCTCGGGGCGTTCCCCTACTGGTATCAGCAGCTCAATCGCAACCTCGGGCGCCTGGCGCAGCACAGTAATGGTGTGCTCAGCCGTTTGAAGCCCACCTCCATCGAAGATCACCCATTGCCGGGCCCCAAGGGGCGCGGGGCGATTCTCGTGCGTTTTGGCGAAGGGCCTGAGGCCTTGGTGGTGGTGATGATGCACCTGGCGCTCGGGGGGCGTACGCGCAACCTGCAATTGGCCTACGTGCGCGACCTGATTGGCAACTACAAGCATCAGGTGTTGATGGGTGACATGAACACCCATGCGAACGACCTCCTGCTGAATTCCCCGTTGCGTGACCTCGGGCTACTGGCGCCGCAAGTCGAAGCCACGTTCCCCAGCTGGCGCCCGCAACGCTGTCTTGACCATATCCTGCTCAGCCCGACCCTCACACTTGAGAGTGTGCAGGTACTGGCGCAGCCCATCTCCGATCACCTGCCAGTCGCGGTAGAGATTCGTCTGCCGGGTTCGCTCACGGCTGATGCATTGCCCGCGTTGAGCCCCGGCCCTCGCGGACCCCTTGCATGAGCGACGACGCCCAGCGCTGGAAAGAAAAATACCTGTTAAGCATCGAGCAACAAGAAAAGCTCGAACGCCGTTGGGCTGCCCGCCTCGACCTGCTGCGTCGTGGGCTGGTGCGCAGCACGCTGGCGGCGGAAGGCACCGACCGCGCGGTTGACCAATGCATGAAGGAAATGCGCGACGTCGTGCGTACCGACGACATGGACGCTGCCCTCGCCGCCTTGCTGCCGCGCCTGGAGAAGGCGGTACTGGATTCGGAGCAGCGCCGCGAAACCCGGATCGACCAGATGAGCACCGCACTGACCTCCCTGGTCACGCAGTTGCAAAAGTTGCCGCTGCCCCGTGAGGTCGCCCGTCCGCTGAAAACCTTTGCCAAGCAGTTGGATGGCCGCGTCAGTCAGGCGCGCGAGATTCCCTTATTGCTCAGCGAATTGAGCAGCCTGCAAGGGCAGGCGCTGGATAACCTGGAGCCGGACGGTGAAACCGTGCGCCCTGGGCCGGGTTTATTGCAGCGCCTGTTTGGGGCCAAGGACGCTTCGAGCGAGGCAGCGGCCAGTGAGCCCGTCTCCAGCCCGTCACCGGCGCCGGTTGCCGCCAAGCCCGTCGCCGAGCCCCAGGCGCCCGAACAGTCCGAGGAACTGGCGCAAGCCTTGCGGGCCTTTGCGCCGCAGCCTCAGGAACCGGTTGCCGCGCAGCCTGAGCCCGCAGCGCCGGCCAAGGCGGTTGATGCCAGCAGTGAAAAGTTTGTGTACGAGGCGCCTGCTCAAAGCGGCGCCTTGGCTGCGCCTGTCGACGTTTCTCCAGCACCTGTCGTGCCCGGCAAGCCTGAGCCACAGGTGGAAGAAACCAGCACCGAAAGCGCCCTCGCCGCCTTTATCGAACCGCCACAGGCTGTGGTCGAGGCACCGCAGGAGACGGTGATCGGCAGCCTCTCGCTCCCTCCAGTGCTTGAGGCCGAAGAGCCGGACCCCGACGAACTTCAATCGGATGGCCTCTACTCCTTGCCGGATTCACCGGAGCCGTCGTACAGCTCCGTGGCCAAGCACATCGAAGACACCCTGATCGGCCTGTTGGAGGAGTTGGCCTTGCCCGAGCGCCATCGGCCCCAGGCCGAAGCCATGCGTGAGCGCTTGGCCCACGGGTTGAATTGGTACGAATTGCTGCCGATCCTCGATGACTTGGCGGTGCTGATGCTGGCGATCACCGACAGCGGGCAGCACGAGTTCGAGGCATACCTCAAACAGCTCAACGAGCGCCTCGAAGCCTTTCAGGGCCATTTGCAAGTGGCCAGCGACGGCCATGCCGACAGCCGCTCCGCGGCCCGGGAGTTGGACACGCAGATTCGCGAACAGGTCGACGGCCTGCAAAGCAGTGTCCAGGAAGCCGCGGACCTGGACAGCCTCAAGCAGGTGCTCGAAAGCCATCTGGAAGGTTTACTCGGCACCATGGACGAGCACCAGCAACAGCGTGACCAGCGCGAGCAGGAAGTGGCAGCGCGCTTGAAAGGCCTGGCCGAGCGGGTCGCCAATATGGAGCAGGAAGCCCAAGGCTACCGTGAGCACTTGGAGGTGCAACGCCAGAAGGCCTTGATCGATCCGCTCACCGGCTTGCCTAACCGCGCGGCCTGGAGCGAGCGCCTGGATCATGAGGTCAATGCCTGGCACCAGCGTGGCAATAGCCTGTCGCTCGCGATGCTGGACCTGGATCACTTCAAGCGCATCAACGATGGCTACGGGCATCTGGCGGGTGACAAGGTGCTGAAAATCATCGCCAACGTCCTGCGCAAGCGCCTGCGCACCAGCGACTTTATCGCGCGGTTTGGCGGTGAGGAGTTTGTGTTGCTGATGCCCCACTCATCCCTCTCGGATGCGTTGGCGGTGGGTGAGGTGCTACGTGCTGCGATTGCCGCCTGCCCATTCCACTTCAAGGGCGAGCCGGTGACGATTACCGTGTCCATGGGCGTGGCGCAGTTCCTGCCCGGTGAGCGCAGTGAGCTGGCGCTCAAGCGAGCGGACGAAGCGTTGTATCGGGCCAAGGCCGCTGGGCGTAACCAGGTGCAGGCGGCGTAAAAGATGTTCCATTGTGTAATTTGACCGCCGGGCCACAAACGGTACGTTACACTGTTGCATTATCGTCTTCAGCGTACTGTCTTCCGCCATGAAATCCTTGTACTTCGCCTGTGTATTTCTCCTGCTCGCCGGCTGCGCCACTGGCCCGCGCCTGGACACCCGCCACCCCTCGCTAAACCACGACAACCGCGTGCAGTTCGTGGTCGTGCACTACACCTCCACCAATCTTGAGCGTTCCCTCGCCCTGCTGACCCACGGCCAGGTCAGCGCTCATTACCTGATCGGTGACGACGCCGGCGCCACTATCTACAAGCTGGTGGATGAAAGCCAGCGGGCCTGGCATGCCGGGGAAAGCGAGTGGATGGGGCGCACCTGGCTCAACTCCAGCTCCATCGGTATCGAAATCGTAAACCCTGGCTACAAGGACACCCCTACAGGCCGCCTGTGGTACCCGTACTCCGAGGCCCAAGTGAAGTCGCTGGTGGTGTTGCTCAAGGACATCAGCAAGCGCAATGGCATCGATCCCAGGAACATCATCGGCCATAGCGATATCGCACCCCTGCGCAAGCTCGATCCGGGGCCGCTGTTCCCCTGGAAGCGCCTGGCCGATGAGGGCCTGAGTGTGTGGCCGGATGCCCAGGCCGTCGCCCGTTTCCAGGTGCAGTACGCCGCTGAATTGCCGAGCATCACTTGGTTCCAGGAAGAATTGGCGCTCCTCGGTTACCCGACACCCCAGACGGGTGAGTTGGATGTCGCCACGCGCCATGTGATCGCGGCGTTCCAGATGCGCTTCCGGCCATCCCGGTTCGATGGCGTGCCGGATGCCGAAAGTGCTGCCATCCTGCGTGCCCTGAACCGGCGCTAAGCTGGCGCCTACAAGGGCAGCGCCATATAGAACTGGGTGCCCTGCCCCGGCCGCGAATACACCCCCATGCGGCCGCCGTGCAATTGCACGATCTCCTTGCACAGCGCCAGCCCCAGGCCGGCGCCGCCTTTCTTGCGGCCAACCTGGACGAAGGGTTCGAAGATGCGCCCTTGCTGGCCATAAGCGATACCTTCGCCGTTGTCTTCGACGCTGATAATCACCCGCTCGCCATGACGTCGCGCCTGCAGGCGAATTTGCCCACCGTCGGCGGTATGACGCAGGGCATTGCCCAGCAGGTTGTCGAGCACCCGTTCCAATTGCGCCTGGTCGGCATACAGCCGTGGCAGATCGGATTGCACTTCTACCAGCAGTTCTATGTGTTGCGCATTGGCGGGTTCCGCAAAGCGCGCGCGGGCGTGTTCGAGCAGATCGGTCACGTCGCAGGGGCCCAAGGTGAGTTTCTGCAGGCCATTCTGGTAGCGCGAGAAATTGAGCAGGTCGTTGATCAACTGCATCAGGCGCTGCATTTCTTCATTGACCGTATCCAGCAGGTCCGCTTCACGGGATTCCGGCGGGAACTTCGCGCGTTCACGGAACAGGCCGAACGCCATATGCATGCCGGTCACCGGCGTGCGCAGTTCATGGGACGCGCGCAAGACGAATTCGCTGCGTACCCGCTCGAAGGCGCGCTGTTCGGTGACGTCGTGCAGCACCATCACCGCCCCAAGGATATGTCCCTGGGTATGGCTGACGGGAGTGAGGCTGTAGGTCAGCAGGCGCAGTTCGCCTTCGACTTCGACTTCCAGGTCCTCCGGCGCGCGCTCCAGAGTGCCGCCGCGCAGCACCAGTTGCAGTTGTTCATCCAGCTCCGGGCGCACCAGGGCTTCGCCAAGGCCTTGGCCCAGGCGTTCCTCGTCCCAGCCCAATTGGCGTTGCGCAACGGGGTTGAGATGCTCCAGGCGGCCTTGGCGGTCAATCATCAGCAGGCCGTCGTCGATGCTGTCGAGCACGGCTTGCAGGCGCTGCTGGCCGGCCAGCAACTCGTCAACATTAGTCGCCTGATGCTGGCGCACCGCCTCGGCCATAAGGCCGAAGCGACGGGTCAACAGGTTCATTTCCGCTGCCGAAGAGAGCGGTAGGGTCACTTCAAAATCGCCCTGGCCGATCTTGTCGGCTGCTTTTGCCAGCGCTTCGATCGGGCCGCCAAATCGCCGGGCGATGCCATGGGCCGTGACAAATCCGATAATCAGCACTGCAAGGCCCACCAACCCCAGCAAACCGGCGATCAGCAAGGCGCGCCCGCGGGATTTATGCTCGCTGGCGCTGATGTTTTCCAGGGCTTGTTTATGTTCGGCAATCAGCCCGTTGCGCAGCACATTGAAGGTTTCGGTGAGTTTTTCCTTGCTGCCCGGTGGTGGCGACGCCTGCTGGGATTGCTCGAAGGCGTCCAGCAGGTCCTGGTATTGGGCTCGCGCCTGGCTGAAACCGTGGTTATGGCCGTCGCGTTGCTCATGGGCGATGCCTTGGTCCAGCAGGTCGAAGTAATGCTGCTTGGAGCTTTGCAATGCCTGCGGATCGGGGCGATGTTCCAGCATCATGATCAATTGGTCGCCCAGGCTTTGGCGCAGTTTGAGCCCCAGGTCCAGCGTGACGAAGTTGCTGCGAATCAGGGACTCCTGGGTCTTGGCCATTTGCATGACGCTGACCAGACCCAGGATCAGACCCAGCAGGGCGACGGTGATCAGCGCTGAGATACTCAGGAACAATCGAGTGCGCAGTGTCATCGCTAGCTTCATAGGGTGCAGCTCACAGGTTGTACTGTTTGCGTTTGCGGTACAGGGTCGACGCGTCGATGCCGAGGGTGCGGGCGGCCTGGTCCAGGGTATCGCTGGTGGCCAATACGGCGCCGATATGGGCTTTCTCCAGCTCGTCCAGGCTCAACGCCGCGCCAATGCGCGGGGCGTTATTGGTCGGTTGTTCGGCCATGCCGAGGTGGATGATTTCGACCTTTTCCTGTGGGCAGATGATGCTGGCGCGTTCCACCACGTTGCGGAGTTCGCGGATATTGCCTGGCCAGCGATAGTTGAGCAGGGCTTCGCGCGCTTGATCACTGAAGCCCCGCGCCGGGCGGGCGTATTCCTTGACGAAGCGCGCCAGGAAGCGGTCTGCCAGGGTGAGGATGTCTTCACTGCGCTCGCGCAGCGGGGGCAGGTGCAAGGTGATGACGTTGAGGCGATACAGCAAGTCTTCACGGAAGCGACCGTCGCGCACCATGTCTTCCAGGTTCAGGTTGGTGGCGGCCAGGATACGCACATCGGCGCGACGGGTGACCGGGTCGCCCACGCGCTCATACTCCTTGTCCTGGATAAATCGCAGCAACTTGGGTTGCAGAGTGAGGGGAAAGTCGCCGATTTCGTCGAGAAACAGTGTACCGCCGTCCGCCTGGTTGACCCGGCCCAACGTGCTCTCACTGGCACCGGTAAAGGCACCACGGCTATGGCCGAACAGCTCGCTTTCCATCAGTTCTGCCGTCAGCGACGGACAGTTGATGGTCACGCAGGATTTCTTCGAGCGCTTGCTCCAGCCGTGAATGGCCCGGGCCAGTTCGCCTTTACCCGTGCCGGACTCGCCGAGGATCAGGATGTTGGCATCGGTGCCCGCCACCTGGCGTGCGGTTTCAAGCACAACCATCATTGACGGGCTGTGGGAGTCGAGGCCGTCTTTCTGCTGGCGTACGGCGCCTTCCAATGCTTCCAGGCGCGCGGAAAGTTGGCGCACCTCCAGCTGTTTGGCGGTGGCCAGGCGAAGTTGGTCGGGGCTGCAAGGCTTGACCAGGTAGTCGGCGGCACCCGCCTGGATCGCGTCCACGGCGGTATCGACGGCGGAATGGGCGGTGACGATCACCACACGCATCCACGGCGCCTGGATCCGCATCTGGGCCAACACATCCAGGCCATTGTCTTCACCCAGGCGCAGGTCTAGGAAGCACAGGTCGAACACCTGGCGTTGCATCAGGGCATCGGCCTGGGCGGCGCTGTTGGCGGTGGCGACGGTGTAGCCTTCATCTTCCAGGCAATAACGGAAGGTGCGGAGGATCGCGGACTCGTCATCCACTAAAAGAATGCGGCCTTGAAGTTCCTTGGCTGATTCCATCTGTCCCGCGCTCCTTAACTATGAATGATGGTGTTTAGTCCCGGAATAATCGGGCAAGTTGCATGGTTTATTCTGATCGATAAAAAGCAACGTCGTGCAGCTATCTGCAAGTCTTCCTACAAAGCCCCGTCTGATGGCGTTTTCATTCCGTCTTGCCACTTCGGCAACTCAACCCGCGCATTCGATCCTTTGACCCGACCGCTGGCCATCGTGCATTTCGCACGGCCTGTAGCGGTGGATCGTGCAGGATGCTGCGCCGCCAGTTGAGCCTTAATTTATAAGATGTTGATTTTAATGGTTTTTATTTTGTAAAAAAGCTGGCATGCGCTCTGCAATACCTCTCTCAAGAGCGTCATGAACGAATAATCAGAATGCGGGAGAAAAGCAGCATGACTCGCCAACACCTCAGCCAACTGCGTGTATCGCCACTGCGTATGCAACAGGGGCTGTTTGCCAGCCTGGCCCTGATGGTCACGCTGATTGCAGGCCAGCAGATGCAACATTGGCAGCAGAGTCAGCCCCAAGCCCCGCAATTCGAACGTCCGGTAATGACCCAGACCCATTTCAGTTCCATTGAGAGCCGTGCCGTCGGGAGCGTTTCTGCCGATGTGACCGCCAAGCAATTGAGAGTGGCCGATCAGGACTCCACCCTGGGCGAGCTGCCAACCCAAGAGCGTTGGGTGTTCTAGGCAAAAACGTCGGACGCTTGTGTTGAGCGCCTGAACGGCATCACCGCTGTTACCTTTTATAAGCGTAAGGAGAATCACCATGTTGAGTTGGGCAATCACATTTCTGATCATCGCCATTGTGGCCGCAGTCCTGGGCTTCGGTGGTATCGCGGGCACCGCCACGGGTATCGCCAAGATTCTGTTTGTGGTCTTCCTGGTGATGTTCATTGCTTCGTTCTTCTTTGGTCGTCGCGGCCGAGGCTGAAAATGACCACTTTGTCCCTCAAAGCGATTGCTGCCGCTGTGCTCTTGGGCGGCAGCGGCTTCGCGATGGCCGCCAATGACGGTCAGTCGCGGGCCAACGAACTGCTCAGCGCGGATCCGCAGTACCGCGAGACCTGGCAAGGCGTGGTGAAGAAAGAAGAGCGCCTGCCGGAATGGGTCTTGAACCTGTCGGGCACGGCCGAGCAGATGAATGCCGTGGAAGAAGATGGCGATAAGTACTTGGTGGGGCCGCTCTGCGAAACTGCGGATACGTGCCTTAACAAGCGCCTGATCGTCGCCTTCAGCCTCGACAAGGAAGATGCCTACGCCATGTTGGTGGAAGTCCCTGCCGGTTTGCCGGCGGACAAGTCTCCGACGCGGCATGCCGATTACCGGTTTATCGGTAAGCCGGACGAAGGCATGCAGAAGCTGCTGATGGAGTAGCTGAAGAAAGATCCGAATTGGTACTAGGTTGCGTCTGACGGGTCTGTCGTCTGCGCGATCAGCGTCCATAGAAAGAAGCCTCTCGCTTCTTTCTGTCTGCATCCCCCGCCAAGGGGGATGCATGACCAGGGGGCCGGGTTGTTCTGATCAATTGAGATCGGCGTGACCTACGGGCACAGGGAGTGCCTGCGCAAGGGCCAGGTCAGGTGAAAAGCTGCGACGCAGGTTCACAAGCCCACGGCTTGCTGAACTTGCGGCGGGCTTGTGACTCTTATTCCCGCCTCCTATGCCGCCCATAGCCACAAATCCTGATTTTGCTTTCGACCAACCATTACTGGGTGTGTCGGGGCGACCATCTATCGAGAAAGTTTTGCTCGCGCCATAGGACGTTTCCGACGCTCGACGGCAGAGTTCCCCGGCATTTCTGCCAACCTCTCCAAGACCTGCAAAATCTCTGCGCGAGCCTGAATTGGCAGGTTCACGGCATATTCACCGGACAAAATGTCACATTTGAACTGACCGTTCGGACAGTTATTATGGAAAAAAGTCATGCCGATTTGGCATGGGGTAGGCGTTTACGGCATTAGACGTCGTCCCCTTGCATGGGAATAGTTGCGCCTTTTTTCGCCTGCCAGTAAGCCATTTCGGCCATGCTGCGGTGACCTTCCATGGAGGCAGATGCGCACACTTTTTCGCTCTCGAGCGTTGCAGCTGGCGCATTTGCCTTAAGTCCACTTGAAGTAAGGGTAATGACATGAAGAAGGCAAAGCTAAGCCTCGCCTGGCAGATCCTCATCGGTTTGGTATTGGGGATCGCAATCGGCGCAGTGCTCAACCATTTCAGTGCTGAAAAGGCCTGGTGGATCAGCAATGTGTTGCAGCCAGCGGGCGATATCTTTATCCGCCTGATCAAGATGATCGTGATCCCGATTGTGATTTCCTCGTTGATCGTCGGCATTGCCGGTGTCGGTGACGCGAAAAAACTCGGGCGCATCGGCGTCAAAACCATCCTTTACTTCGAAGTGGTCACCACGATCGCCATCGTGGTCGGCCTGCTGCTGGCCAACCTTTTCCACCCGGGCGCAGGCATCGACATGAGTACCCTGGGTACCGTCGATATTTCCAAGTACCAGGCGACCGCCGCCGAGGTGCAGCATGAGCATGCGTTCATCCAGACCATCCTCAACCTGATCCCGTCTAACATCTTCGCCGCTGTAGCCCGTGGCGAGATGCTGCCGATCATCTTCTTCTCCGTGCTGTTCGGCCTGGGCTTGTCGAGCCTCAAGCCGGAGCTGCGCGAGCCGCTGGTGACCATGTTCCAGGGCGTGTCCGAGAGCATGTTCAAAGTCACCCACATGATCATGAAGTACGCCCCCATCGGCGTATTCGCGCTGATCGCGGTGACCGTGGCCAACTTCGGCTTTGCCTCGCTGCTGCCGCTGGCCAAGCTGGTGATCCTGGTTTACGTCGCCATCCTGTTCTTCGCCTTTGCGGTGCTGGGCCTGATCGCTCGCCTGTTCGGCTTCTCGATCCTCAAGCTGATGCGCATCTTCAAGGACGAGTTGGTGCTGGCCTACTCCACCGCCAGTTCCGAAACTGTGCTGCCGCGTGTGATCGAGAAGATGGAAGCCTACGGCGCGCCCAAGGCCATCTGCAGCTTCGTGGTGCCGACCGGCTACTCGTTCAATCTCGACGGTTCGACCCTGTACCAGAGCATCGCGGCGATCTTTATCGCCCAGCTGTATGGCATCGACCTATCGATCGGCCAGCAACTGATGCTGGTATTGACCCTGATGGTCACCTCCAAAGGCATCGCTGGTGTGCCGGGCGTGTCCTTCGTGGTGCTGCTGGCCACCCTGGGCAGCGTGGGCATCCCGCTGGAAGGCCTGGCCTTCATCGCCGGTGTCGACCGCATCATGGACATGGCCCGTACCGCGCTGAACGTGATCGGCAACGCCCTGGCCGTGCTGGTCATCTCGCGCTGGGAAGGCATGTACGACGACGCCAAGGGCGAGCGCTACTGGAACTCCCTGCCGCACTGGCGCACCAAGCAAGCCCTGCCGACTGCCCAAGCCACTCGCGGCTGATAGCCCGACGGCTGTAAGACAAACCCCGGTAAATCCGGGGTTTGTCGTTTCTGTCAGCCCCGCTATCATTCGCCCCATCTTTCGGGGGATTCAACTGATGCTCAATGGCCTGTGGCTTGGCTTCTTTGTCGTGGCAATGGTGTCAGCACTGGCGCAATGGCTGGTGGGCGGTAACGCCGGGATTTTCGCGGCGATGGTCGAAAGCATTTTCGCCATGGCCAAATTGTCCGTGGAAGTGATGGTGCTGTTGTTCGGCACCCTGACGTTATGGCTGGGCTTCTTGCGTATCGCCGAAAAAGCCGGGATTGTCGAATGGCTGGCCAAGGCCCTGGGCCCGCTGTTCCTGCGCCTGATGCCGGAAGTGCCGGCCGGTCACCCGGCCATTGGCCTGATCACCCTCAACTTTGCCGCCAACGGCTTGGGCCTGGATAACGCAGCAACACCTATCGGCCTGAAGGCCATGAAGGCGCTGCAAGAGCTCAATCCCATCCCTAACACGGCGACTAACGCACAAATCCTGTTCCTGGTGCTCAATGCATCCTCCCTGACCCTGTTGCCGGTGACGATCTTCATGTATCGCGCCCAGCAAGGTGCGCCCGATCCGACCCTGGTATTCCTGCCGATCCTGCTGGCCACCAGCGCATCCACATTGGTGGGCCTGCTGTCGGTGGCGGTGATGCAGCGCCTGCGGCTGTGGGACCCGGTGGTGCTGGCCTACCTGGTTCCAGGCGCATTGGTACTGGGTGGGTTCATGGCCCTGCTGGCGACCCTCTCGGCCACCGCATTGGCCGGGTTGTCGTCAATCCTCGGCAACCTCACGTTGTTCGGCCTGATCATGCTGTTCCTGCTGATCGGCGCGCTGCGCAAGGTTAAGGTCTACGAAGCATTTGTCGAAGGCGCCAAGGAAGGCTTCGACGTCGCCAAGAACCTGCTGCCGTACCTGGTGGCGATGCTGTGTGCGGTGGGCGTGTTGCGTGCCTCCGGCGCGTTGGACCTGGGCCTCGAAGGCATTCGCCATGTGGTGGCCTGGACGGGCATGGACACGCGCTTTGTCGACGCCTTGCCGACCGCAATGGTCAAGCCCTTCTCCGGCAGCGCGGCCCGGGCGATGTTGATCGAGACCATGCAGACCCAGGGGGTGGACAGCTTCCCGGCGTTGGTGGCGGCGACGATTCAGGGCAGTACGGAGACCACCTTTTATGTGTTGGCGGTGTACTTCGGTTCGGTGGGCATCCAGCGGGCACGGCATGCCGTAGGGTGCGCGTTGCTGGCTGAGTTTGCTGGTGTGGTCGCAGCGATCGCGGTGTGCTACTGGTTCTTTGGCTGAGGCTTAAATAGCTATCGGGAGCAAGCCCCCTCCCACATTCTGAATGTGTTCACAGATCCAAATGTGGGAGGGGGCCCCGATGAGGCCCTCAGCGTTTCACCGCACCATTGCCCTGCTGAACAACCCACTCCACCACCTGCCTGTTCAACTGATCTCCCGCCAACCCAAACCCGGTCACCACCGCCGGCACTTTGGTGTCAGTCACCGCCTGCTGCACTTCAAACCGCCGGCTGGCAATAATCCGCTGATCACTCCCACGCACCAGGCGTGCGTCGAGGCGGATCACCACCGCTACCGCACTGCCCCGGTACTCGCTCTGAAACGCCTGCAACTGCCCGCCCAATTCATAATCGGCCTGCAGGTTGGTGTCGTCGGTGCTCAACAGCGTTACGCGTCCATCGCGCTGGAACCCGTCCATCAGGCGATTGCGCAGCAGCACCGGCACTGGGTCGCTCCAGCGTGAGTTCGCATAGCTGCTGATCAAATCGCCATTGGGCACCACGGCGATGCGTGGGCTGTCGAGGAACTCACTGGTCTGCGGCTTGGCCAGGCGCAGCGACCAATTGACTGGCGCGCCCTGGGTCGTGCCCTGGGCCGTAGGCAGTCGGTAGACGTCCGACGGATCCGCCTTGGGCAGGATCGAACACGCGCTGATCAGCGCCAAGGCCACAGGGGCGATCATTTGGTAAGCACGCTTCATGGCGTGAACTCCTTGTTCTTGTCGCTGCCCAGCAGGTAGCCGCTGGGGTTGGCTTCCAGGCGGCGAGAGATGGCGCGCAGTGAACCGAGGGTTTCGCGCAGTTCGCGCACGGCCGGCGCCAGTTCGTTGAGGCCCTGCATGCCGCTGTTCACCGAGTCCTTGTTGTTGGTCAGCAAGGTATTGATGGTGGCGGTGCTTTGCTCAAGGGATTTCATCGCCTGTTCGGCGCTGCCGAAGACCTGCTTGCCTTGATCACTGAGCAGGCCATTGGCGTTGCGCATCAGCGCCGTGGTTTGCTCCAGGGCGGCCCCGGCCTGCTTGCTTACCTGCATCAATTGCTGCATCACCACCTTGATATCCCCACGCTGGTCGGCAATCGCGCCGGTGGTTTGTTCCAGATGGTCCAGGGTGTTGCTGAGGCGCTCGACATTCTGCGCGGAGAACATGTCGTTGGCGTTGTGCAGCAGCAGGTTGATGCTGGTCATCAGGTCGTTGCTGTTATTGAGTAATCGCGCGATCGGCGATGGCGAGGCGATGATCTCCGGCAGGTTGCCGTCCTTGCCCTTGAGCTCCGGGCTTTGCGGCGTGCCGCCGCTGAGTTGGATGATCGAGGTGCCGGTGATGCCGGTCAGCGCGAGTTTGGCCTGGGTGTCTTCCTTGATCGGCGTCTGGCCGGCCAGGCGAATGCGCGCGAGTACGCGGCGCGGGTCCTTGGGATCCAGGCGCAGGCTGATGACATCGCCCACCTTGATCCCGCTGTATTGCACCGAGCTGCCCTGGGACAGACCGCTGACCGCTTCGTTGAAGATCACTTCGTAATCCTGGAAGGCGCTGTCGACGCTGGATTTGGCCAGCCACAGGCCAAACAGCATCGCGCCGACCACCACGATCACGCTGAACAGACCGATCATCACATGATGGGCTCGGGTTTCCATGTCATACCTCGTTGAGCGGTTGAGCGGCATCCAATGCCGCGCGGCCACGGGGGCCGTGGAAATATTCGTGAATCCAGGCGTCGTCCGTTTCCGAGACGCTATCGATGGCATCGGCCACCAGCACCTTCTTCTGCGCCAGCACCGCCACACGGTCGGTGATGGTGTAGAGCGTGTCCAGGTCATGGGTGACCAGGAACACGCTCAGGCCCAGCGCATCACGCAGGGTCAGGATCAGTTGGTCGAATTGCGCCGCACCAATCGGGTCGAGGCCGGCGGTGGGTTCGTCGAGGAACAGGATGTCCGGGTCCAGTGCCAGTGCCCGTGCCAGGGCCGCGCGCTTGATCATGCCGCCGGACAGCGAAGCGGGGTATTTGTCGGCCGCCGACAGCGGCAGTCCGGCCAAGGCCAGCTTGACCGCAGCCAGGTGCTCGGCATCACGGCGGCTGAGCCCGGCATGTTCGATCAGCGGCAGCGCGACGTTCTCGGTCACCGTCAGCGAGGAGAACAGCGCGCCCTTCTGGAACAGTACGCCAAAGCGCCGTTCCACCAGCGAGCGTTCATGTTCCGGCAGGCTCGGCAGGTTCTTACCGAACACCCGCACTTCGCCTTCACTGGGCCGGCGCAGGCCGACGATGCTGCGTAGCAGCACTGATTTACCGCTGCCGGATCCGCCGACCACCGCAAGGATTTCGCCCTTGTACAGATCCAGGTCGAGATGCTCGTGCACGCGTTGGCTGCCAAAGCGATTGCACAGGCCACGCACTTCAATCACCGCCTCGGTGGGCGCACGGTGCAGACGACTCACCAGCCCATCTCCATGAAGAACAACGCAGCCACCGCATCCAGCACGATCACCACAAAGATCGATTGCACCACGCTGGAGGTGGTGTGGGCGCCGACCGATTCGGCGCTGCCGCTGACCTTGAAGCCTTCCAGGCAGCCGATGGCGGCGATCAGGAAGGCGAAGAACGGGGCTTTTACCATGCCCACCAGGAAGTGCTGCACGCCAATGTCCGATTGCAGCAGCGAGAGGAACATCGCCGGCGAGATGTCCAGGGCCACGGCGCAGACCACGCCGCCGCCGACGATCCCCGCCAGCATCGCCATGAACGTCAGCATCGGCAGTGCCACCAGCAACGCCAGCACGCGCGGCAATACCAGCAACTCCATCGGGTCCAGGCCCAGGGTGCGGATGGCGTCGATTTCTTCATTGGCCTTCATCGAGCCGATTTGCGCGGTAAAGGCGCTGGCGGTGCGACCGGCAATCAGGATGGCCGTGAGCAATACGCCGAATTCCCGTAGGAAAGAGAACGCCACCAGGTCCACGGTAAAGATCGTTGCGCCAAAGCTCTTGAGCACTGTAGCGCCGAGGAACGCCACGACGGCACCGACCAGAAAGGTCAGCAACGCGACGATGGGCGCGGCGTCGAGGCCGACCTGTTCAAGATGGGCGACCATCGGCGTCAGGCGCCAGCGCTTGGGCCGGAAAATGCCCCGGGCAAAGGTTTCGAGGATCAGGCCGATAAAGCCCAGCAGTTGCTTGCTGTCTTGCCAGACCTTGTCCACGGCCGCGCCGATACGCGCCAGCACCTGAATGCCAGTGGCTTCTTCCGGCGCTTTGTCCGGCACGCAAAAATCGTTGAGGGAGCGGTAGACGGTCTTGAGCAGCGCGCGGTCGGCTGCGGACAGGCTGCAGTCGGTCTGCTCGGCGGATTGTTCGATACGGGTGGGCCCCAGCAGCTCCACCAGCAGCGAGGCGCCGGCGGTATCCAGGGCGCCGAGGCCATTGAGATCGATGCGCGCACCAGCATCGTATTGGCCGTCGAGCTTGTCCGACAGCATCTTCAGGTTTGCGTAGTGGGCAAGCGTCCAGTCCCCTGTAATCCGCAGTAACGGGGGAGCGGTGGACGTATCGAGGTGGGCTGTGCCGGCCGTAGTACTACTGGTCATAAGCTCCGAGCTTGTCTGGCTATCCACAATTCCTACGTAATAGCACGATCCTGCCTACTTTGGGTTGTCGGTTTGTGCTGTGTCCGTCACTTTAAAACGCAGCACGCCGATCACCTGGCCGTCCTCCGTCAACACTTGGACTTGCCAGCGCCCTACCGCTTCGGGCGGGAAGTTCTGCTTGTGGGTCCAGGCGCGGTAGCCCTCCTTGCGTCCGCCGTGGATGTCCAGGGCGATGCGGTCGACCTCTTTGCCGTTGAATTTCCACACGTGGTAGATGCGCTCATCCAGCCCGCGCGGCGCGTTGATTGCGGTGTAGGCATAGAGCCCGCCGTTGCGCAGTTGGGCGGCGCTGACTTCCTTGAGGTCGTCACCCGGCGTGCGGTCTTGCAGTTGGGTGCTGATCGCCACTTCGGTCATCCACAAGGTGGCCGGCGGTACCCAACTGCGCAGGAACCAGCCCGCGCAACCAATGGCGGCCGTTACCCCCAGCAGCATCGCCCAGCCCTTGAGGCTGCGCAGCGGCAGGCTCACCGCCAGGCTTGGAATCGACAAGGCCATGGCGACGCCGAGGGCGAGTTTGTAACTTTCGGCGGTGGTCAGGTGCAGGATGATCGGCAGCGCAGTGAGCAGCGCGGCGAACAGGGTCAGGGTGTGCAACGCGAGGAACAACGAACGCTTGGGCGCCAGCCATTTGTAGTACAGCGGGTCGACGATCGACACCAGCGCGGCCGCGCCGAGCAGGCCGGTGAACACCGATTGGCCGCTGTTCCAGGCGGTGGTGACGAAAAAGAACGGCAGCACGAAGAACAGACTTTCCTGGTGAATCATCTGGGTCGCGTAGCGCAGCAGGGGTTCGGGTATTTCGCGCTTGAAGACTTTGGTGAACAGCTGGGTAAAGCTGTTTTCCAGCATCAGCCACAGCCAGCTCACCAGCATGATCACCGCGATCCAACTGGCCATGCCCTGCTGGCGATCCACCAGGATGAAGCTGCATACACCCGAGATAAAACCGCCGAGTGCAATCACCCCTGGGTAGCGCTTCATCAGTTCGAGGACGCGGGTGATTAAGCGGGTCAGGTTTTGCATTCGGCGGTTCGCAGTCTTTGTAGGAAAAAATCCCAGACAGAATAACGTCTTAGGCCAGGGTTCGGTGCCTCATTACGCGATCCGTTTGCGATAACGGCGCACGCCGATCAACGCAATGGCGATCAGCCCGAGGACGCCGGCGCCGATCCAGTTGAGCATGTCGTAGCTCAGCAGTGGTTTCTCGATGCGCCAGTAACCCGGTTGCTTGAGCAACTCGCGCATGGCCTGGCTGGTCTGCTCCAGGCTCACGGCCTTGATGCGTTTGACCGGGTCGCTGAAGTGGCCGTTGTCGTAATCGCCCGAGGCGCTCCAATAATAGTCGGCCAGCGCGCTGTTGCCCTGCACGGCCCAGGCCTGGCGGGCGATGGCGGCCTGTTTGAGGCGCGCGAATACCGTTGGGTCAAGGCCGTCCTTGAGCAGTTGCGCCTTGAGGTCTTGCAGCACCTGCTCGGCTTCGGGGAGGTTGTCCCGCTCGAGGTCGGCATTCAGGCTGAGGAAGCCAACGCCGCCGAGCACTTCGCGCTCGCTCCAGGGGCCGTAGGACAACCCATGCTTGAGGCGCAGTTGGCGGTACAGCGCCCAATCCAGGTAATCCTTGAGCAGGTCGTAGGTTTCATCATGCTGGTCGTCCAGCACCGGCTCGGGGAACAGCCAGTGCAGTTTGGCACTGTCACCCACCCAGCCGTGGATCAGGTCGCGGTGGCTGGCGGCGGCGTGCTGGATCTGCGGCAGCGCCGGGTGCTCGCTGGGTTCGATCGGGTCGAGTTGACCGTAGGTGCGCTCCAGGTAGGCCGGCAGCAGTTTGTCGAGGTCGCCGACGATGATCAGGGTCATGTTGTTGGGGGCGTACCAATTTTTGCGCAGCGTCTCCAGCTGGTCACGGGTCAGGTGATCGACCTCGGCACGCTCGGCGCATTTGAGCCCCAGCTCGATGGCCAGTTGATTGCTGGCGGTGTGACCCAGGTCCTGGCGGTCGAGCAGGCGTTGCAGGTGGGAGTAATGACCGCCGTCTTCGCGCTCGACGACCTGTTTGGCCGCGTTGATATTGGCGTCGGTCAACTGGGTGCGGGTGATGATCGCCAGCAGCAGGTCGAGCACCTTGCGCTGGTTTTGCGCGGGTGCCTCGATCACAAAGGTCGTATCGGCGTTGCTGGTGTAGGCGTTCCACTCGCCACCCAGGGCTTGCATGCGGTCTTCCAGCTCGCCTTCGCCGCCGCCGTCGATACCGCTGAACAGCAAGTGCTCGAGCAGGTGCGGCAGTTCCTTGTCTTCGCAACCGAAGTCGTCCAGGCCGACGCCGACCACCAGGCGAATCGCCACATGGCCGCGCTCGGTGCCCGGTTTAAGCAGCAATTGCAGGCCGTTGGGCAAGGTGTAGCCCTCAACCTGCAAGCGGTCAAAGGCAAGGACGTGGGCAGAACCCATGAGCAGGCAAGCGAACAACAGGCGACGCATAACAAGCTTCCTGGCGAGTGAGGTCAGCTTTAACTGACTTCACGGGCCATCGTACGTTCAGGGCGAATGTGTGATGTCGGCAATATCTTCGGCGGAGAGTGCGCCGGTGTCGGACGTTTCCAAGACTACATAAGCACTGCTGCAAAACAACGAGTTCAAGCGTTTCATGTCGGCAATCAGCTCCAGGTGCAGGGAACTGGTCTCCAGGCTCTGCACGATCTTGCGTTGCAGGCGACTGACGTGGGCGTGGGCCAGGCGGCGTTCCTGGGCGCGAAAGCGGCGCTTTTCGCGCAGCAGTTGGCGGGCGCTTTCCGGGTCGGCACTGAGGAACACCGACAAGCCCAGGCGCAGGTTGGCGATCAATTGGCTGTGCAGGCCGGTGAGTTCTTCCAGGCCCACTTCGGAAAACTGGCGGCGTTGGGAGGTTTTCTGCTGCTGGACTTTACGCAGCATGCGTTCGATCAGGTCGCCGGCCAGTTTCAGGTTGATCGACAGCTCGATGATTTCGGCCCAGCGCCGACTGTCTTGCTCGCTGAGGTCTTCGCGGGGCATTTGCGCCAGGTAGAGTTTGATCGCGCTGTAGAGTGCCTCGACATCATCGCTGAGGCTGCGTATTTCCTGGGTAATGGCTGTCTGTTTGCCGCGCAGCACTTCCTGCATGGCGGTGAGCATGTTGTCGATCAGATCACCCAGGCGCAGGGTTTCGCGCGCGGCGTTGGCCAGGGCCAGGCTCGGTGTGGTCAGGGCCGTGGGGTCCAGGTGGCGCGGTTTGGCCTTGCCGTTGACCTCGTCCCGCTCCGGCAGCAACCAGGCGCACAGCCTGGCCATGGGGCCGATGGTGGGCAGCAGGATCAGGCAACGGCTGACGTTGTAGAGCAGGTGGAAGGTGATGACCATGCCTTGGGCGCTGTAGTCCAGGCCGTCCATCCACAGCACCAGCGGGTCGAGCACCGGGATAATCAGCAGCAGGCCGATCAGTTTGTACAGCAGGCTGCCCAAGGCGACCTGGCGACCGGCGGCGTTCTGCATGCTGGTGCTGAGAAAGGCCAGCACGCCGCTGCCGATGTTGGCGCCGATTACCAGGCCGATGGCCACGTGCAAGCCGATCACCCCGGCGCCGGCCAGGGTGGCGGTCAGCAGGACAGCGGCGAGGCTGGAGTAGGAAATCATCGCGAACAGGGCGCCGACCAGGGCATCGAGCAAAATATCGCCGGTCAGCGAGGCGAACAGCACTTTCACGCCCTGGGCGTGGGTAATCGGCCCGGCGGCTTCGACGATTAACTGCAGCGCGAGGATGATCAGCCCGAGGCCGATCCCGACCCGGCCCAACTGCCCGGCCCGCGTCTGTTTGCGCGACAGGAAGAAAATCACCCCGAGAAAGATCAGCAGCGGCGACAGCCAGGACAGGTCGAAGGTCAGCACCCGCGCCATCAGCGCGGTACCGACGTCGGCGCCGAGCATGGTCGCCAGGGCGGGCACCAGCCCCATCAGGCCCTGGCCGACAAAGGAGGTCACCAGCATTGCCGTGGCGTTGCTGCTCTGCACCATGGCAGTCACCAGGATGCCGGCGACAAATGCCAGCCAGCGCTTGGACATATTCTGCCCGATGACTTGACGCAGGTTGGAACCGTAGACCCGCAGAATGCCGGTACGGACGATGTGCGTGCCCCAGATAAGCAGGGTCACGGCGGAAAGCAGATTGAGCAAGGTCAGCATGCTCGGCCCCCCGTGTGGGTGTGCGCCATTTGGCGCAAATGAGAATTGCCGCGTGCCGTTCTACGTCTTGTAGTTAAGCTGTAGTTGGCGAATGGGCTCGGCGCCAGCATCGCATAGCTAAAGTGGGGATTGAAACAAAACTGTCATGAAATCAGCTTTTTATGCATGAAAAAAAGGGGCTTATAAAAGCCCCTTTTTTGTCTGGCTCGGGTTTATTGACCCGGAATATCCTTGCGCAGTTTCACAGGGTCCTGCTGTTTCTTCTTTTTCGCGATGGCGGTGCGCATCTTGATGTTCACCGCTTCCACCGCCAGCGAGAATGCCATGGCGAAGTAGACGTAGCCTTTTGGCACGTGCACGTCGAAGGATTCGGCGATCAGTACGGTACCCACCACCAGCAGGAACGACAGCGCCAGCATCTTCAGCGACGGGTGCTTGTCGATGAAGTCGCTGATGGTGCCGGCGGCCAGCATCATCACCAATACGGCAACAATGATCGCGGCAACCATGACCGGCACATGGGAGACCATGCCCACGGCGGTGATCACCGAGTCCAGGGAGAAGACGATGTCGATGATCGCGATCTGGATGATGGTGTAGATGAACTTGCCACCGGCGCCCTTGGGTTCGTCGTGGGTTTCGTCTTCACCTTCCAGGGCGTGGTACATCTCCTGGGAGCTTTTCCACAGCAGGAACAGGCCACCGAAGAACAGGATCAGGTCGCGGCCGGAAATGCCTTGGCCGAAGACCACGAACAGGTCGTCGGTCAGGCGCATGACCCAGGTGATCGACAGCAGCAACAGGATTCGCGTGACCATGGCCAATGCCAGGCCGAAGATCCGGGTGCGTGCCTGCATATGCTTGGGCATGCGGCTGACCAGGATCGAAATCATGATGATGTTATCGATGCCCAGGACGATCTCGAGGGCCGTCAGGGTGAAGAAGGCAATCCAGATTTCCGGATTGGTCAGCCATTCCATGTGTATTCCTTTGAGCAAGTGTTAAACCGCGCAAGCTGCAGCGCCGCGCGGTGAGTGAGTCGGTACGATTATAGAGTGCTGAACAGCGGAAAAATCCCCATCAGCAATGCGGCGAACATTATGCACAGGCATACCAGTACTGCCCACTTCAGGGTGAAGCGCTGGTGATCGCCAAATTCGATACCGGCCAGGGCCACCAACAGGTAGGTCGACGGTACCAGCGGGCTGAGCAAGTGCACGGGCTGGCCAACAATCGAGGCGCGGGCCATTTCCACTGCGGTGATGCCGTAATGGCTGGCGGCTTCGGCGAGTACTGGCAGTACGCCATAGTAGAACGCATCGTTGGACATGAAGAAGGTGAACGGCATGCTCACCAGTGCGGTGATCACCGCCAGGTAAGGGCCCATGGCTTCCGGAATGACGGCCAGCAGGCTCTTGGACATGGCATCGACCATGCCGGTGCCCGACAGGATGCCGGTGAAGATCCCTGCGGCGAAGATCAACCCGACCACCGCCAATACGCTGCCGGCGTGGGCGGCGACGCGGTCTTTCTGCTGTTGCAGGCACGGGTAGTTGACGATCATCGCGATACTGAATGCCACCATGAACAGCACCGGCAGCGGCAACAGGCCGGCGATCAGGGTGCACATCAGGGCCAGGGTCAGGGCACCGTTGAACCAGATCAGCTTCGGACGACGGGCGTCCGGGTATTGCGACACGCTGATCTCGCTGTGGTCGATCTCGTCGCCTTGCAGGTGCAGTTCACCCAGGCGCGCCCGTTCGCGCTTGCCGTACATGTAGGCAATCACCAGGATCGCGACCACACCGGCGGCCATCGCCGGGATCATCGGTACGAAAATATCCGAGGGGTCCACGTGCAGCGCACTGGCGGCGCGGGCGGTCGGGCCGCCCCAGGGGGTCATGTTCATCACGCCACCGGCGAGGATGATCAGGCCGGCCATGATCCGCGGGCTCATGCCGATGCGCTGGTACAGCGGCAGCATGGCGGCCACGCAAATCATGTAGGTGGTGGCGCCGTCACCGTCGAGGGACACCACCAGGGCCAGCACGGCGGTGCCGACCGACACCTTCAGCGGGTCGCCCTTGACCATCTTGAGGATCTTGCGCACAGCCGGGTCGAACAGGCCGGAGTCGATCATCAGGGCAAAATAGAGGATGGCGAACATCAGCATCACGCCGGTGGGCGCGAGCTTGGTAATGCCTTCGAGCATCATCGGGCCGATCTTCGGTGCGAAACCGCCGAACAGCGCGAACAGGATAGGCACGATGATCAGGGCGATCAGCGCAGACAGGCGCTTGGTCATGATCAGGAACATGAACGTGATGACCATGGCAAAGCCAAGGAAAGTCAGCATAGGAATACTCCAGGCGTAGCGCGGCTAGGGAATGGCGAACCGGGGTGGGGTCAGCGCAGAACGAAGGGCACGAGGCGTACGGGTGGAGTTGGGGCGAACAGGCGGGTACGGACGGACATCGGGGATCACCATTGTTGTTGTGTACAGCCGGTCTGTTGCCGGCAGTTGGGGGCGATCCTAGACGCGTTAGCTTTCAGCCAGCTTTCGTTGGCAAAACAGTTGGTGGTGGGAAGATGTACGGTCTTCAGGTGTACACATTTCAAATGTGGGAGGGGGCTTGCTCCCACATTGGAATGTGTTTATCCCGTGTACTTCAGGGCAGCTCGAGGCCGCCCGCTGCTTTGTGCAGTTTGCGCAGGTGTTCACCCACCTGCTTGAGGTTGGCTTCACACGCAGCAATTTCGGCCGCGCGGGACGGATCCAGCAGCGCCCTCACCTCTTTATCCAGCTCGCCGGTGAGCGATTGCAGCTGCTTCTGGCGCTCGGCGCTTTCCGATTCCAGGCGCTTGGCTTCCGATGGTTGCGGCAGGCCATAGCCACCGCTGCCCAGCAGTTCTGCGGGACGGCTGAGGAAGCCACTGTTGGCGAGGATCTGCTGCAGTGTGGCGTTGGCTTTCTCCATGCCGCCGTTTTTCAGCTCGCGTGCACCGAGGTAGCGTTGCTTGACTTCGTCCTGGGCCAGCATCAGCTGTTTGCGAAAGCTCGCCTGTTCCAGCAGCAGCAGTGCGGCGCTGGTGCGCAGGTCGGCCTGGTCGAACCACTGGCGGCGCTCTTCGGCGCTGAGGGACAGCCAGTCTTCAACCTGGGTCTGTTTGATCGGCAGGTGTTTGCGCAGCACGTCGAACATGGCCTGGTAGCGTTCTCGGAAGGAGTCGAAGTGATACCCCAGGCGCATGGCCTCGCGTTTGTCGTTGAGTACGCTGGTATCCGCCAGGCCGCGGGCTTGCAGCACTTCCAGCAGGCCATTAGGCGTGATGTTATCCAGGCCGGTCAGCTGCGGGTTGGCGCTGCCGCTGCGCAGCAGTTTCAGGCTTTCGACCGCGCAATTGTTGGACAGGAAGTAATAGTTGCCGTCATAGCTCCAGTGCATTTCAGCGGCGTGCTCGACGGTGTCGTTGATCTCCTGGCGCGACAGTTTCAGCGGCACGGACGCCAGGCCGCGCAGTTCGGTCTTGGTGTATTCGTCGATCACCTGGGCCAGCGGCAACACGAACAGCCGTGACGGGTACTTGCCCACCAGGCCGTCCCAGCTGGACAGCTGTACATCGCCGACGAAGGCGCGGTAGGACAGCACCAGGTGCTGGTCCAGGTCGAGCCGGCAGTCCGGCCCACGGGGGCGGCCCGGCGCGCAGATCACCAGGCGCAACATACTGTGGCCCCAGCGGCTGACCAGGTTCTGGTTGGCTTCGGCCAGCAGGTAGTCGATTTCGTAGACCCGCTCCGGGTCGACGTGGCCCAGGGGTGTCTTGGCGAAATCGTTGCCGGCGTTGAGGAACGCGTAGGTCTTGGCGCAGGTGTCTTGTTCCGGTGGGGCCCAGCCGAAGTGTTCCTTGTAATAGCGGAACAGCGCGGGGCGCCGGCAGGCATAGCTTGGGTCGAGGAGGAAGTACTCCATATTGACCGCTACGAATTCCAGCGGGCTGGTGGTTTCGTAGATATCCGGGCTGCGCGCGACCTGACGGTTGTGTTGTTCGCGCTCACCGCGACGGCCGACATATTGCGGCCAGCCCGCCAGGTCCAGCAGGCGCGGGTCATCGCTGAGGGTGAAGCGTCGGTCATTCTGGCCACGGCATTGATCGGGCAGGCCGATCAGGCCGGTGATGTTGTTCTGGCGGCTGCAACGCTGGATCAGCGCGCGTTCGTCCTTGGGCCACAGGCGCGCACGGTCATAGATGTGGGTCAGTTCATGCAGCACGGTGGCGAGCATTTCCCGGCGCACGGTGCCGTGGGGGCGATTGGTTTTTTGCGTGGCGGCGCTGCCGTCGGTCAGGCTGTCGAGCAGGTTGCGGTTGAGGTCCAACTCGGACACCAGAGAGGCCTGGCCGTAGGCATTTTCGGGCATCTTGTCGGTCCAGCCGACATCGATGCGCCGGTCCAACTGCTCGACGAAGCGCGGTGGCAGCGAGCGCATCGCCTCGTCGAGCAATGCCTGGCTGGCCTGCTGTTCGGTCGGGCTCAAGCCATCTGTCTTGAGCCGCAGTTGCAGGCTGGCCTGGGCTGCGCTGGCACACAGCAGCACAGTCCCGGCCAGGAGCCAGGCGACAAGGCGCCTCACAGAGCGAGGATAGCTTCGGCGAGGGTCTGGTCGCTGGCATCGCGCGCTTCCGGCAGGCGGGTGCGCAGGGTGTCGAAGGCGGCTTCCAACTGTGCGCCGCGGATCTCGCCGTTGGTGGCGACGAAACTGGCCGCGTCATCGTGGGCTTCGCGCACGACTTTGGAGTCGCGGATGGAGGTGGTGGTGTCCGAAGTGAAATCAATGGTGCGGCCAGAGGCGCGAACAATGATGTTACTGGTGGCCACCAGGGTATGTGCCTGGGCAACGTCGGCCAACAACAGCAGGCCAAGGGTGGCGGCGATCAGCGGGCTACGCATGGAATGACTCCGAAATACAAAGATGATTATTGGACGAGAATTGCCTGCGCCAGTTCAAGGTCGCTGGCGTTAAGTTTTGGTTGGGTACGGCGCAGGTAATCCAGCGCGGATTCCAGCCGTGCACCCCGCCATTGGCCGTCAGTGGCGATAAACGCAGCGGCATCAGCCTGGGCAGCCACGACTACTTTCCGGTCGAAAGGCGCGGAGCTCACCTTGCTGGTGGCGTACGCACTCGCGACGGTACCTTGGATGGTCAGGTCAAAGGCCGAAGCCAATGGCGACCAGCTGGCACACAAACACACAGGGACTATTAGCAGGCGGTATGAAAAAGCCATGGGACTCGACAACTGAAAGCGAGCGCCAAGGCTAGCGTAATGCCCGAGCGAGAGCCAGTGCGTCGGCATCGGGGAGCGACGGGCGCTCCCGTTGTCAGCCCACTCAAATAGCCAGGATGGCTTGGGCCAGTTGTGCGTCAGTCGCGGTGTTCAGTTGCGGCGCTTGTTGGCGGATCTGGGCCAGGGCGCTTTCCAGCTTCACACCACGAATGGCGCCTTCGCTTGCGACGAAGCTGGCTGCGTCGTCACGGGCGGCGCGCACGACCTTGTTATCCCGCAGTGACGAAGTGGCATCGGAGGTGGCGTCGGAAGTAGCCTTCAGTGCGCCGACGATGGAGTCGGTGGTCACGATGAAGCTGGATGCGCTGGCGTTGGTGGCCAGGGCCAGCAGGGCAGCAGCACTCAGCAGGCGAATACGGGACATGGGGTGACTCCTGTAGGTGAACGAATAAGGTGGCGCAGGGCAGCCATTGGGGATCAGACGCCTGTTCTAAACGGTTCGCCACGTTGTGCATGGATATTAAGCCGCTGTTTATCCGTTCGGAAAGCTTCTTGACTGCCTAGTCTCGCCAGAACGGCTTGGACAGCTCGGCCATTCGGTCTCCCGGGCTGATGCCGACATCGGAGAGTTCTCGAAGATCGAGTTGCGCCAGTTGGCGGCGTTCGTAGGCGTGGCGGAGCCATTTGGCCAGCGTGGAAGCTGTCCTGTGTAACAGCCGTTTATAGAGAGAGGGTTGGGTGTCCATGGTGAGCGCCTTCCGTGAGGTCCTGGAACACCATGGTGGGCGAGTTGCTTTGACCGTTACAGATACACCAATGCTTAATTGTACTGCTTAACTGTTATATTTTTTGAACTGTACTGGTTGAGATGAATGGCTTCTGTTTGGCCTGGAACAAGGCTGGCCCCGAAACAACAAAGCCCGCCTCCGGTCTCCCGGGGCGGGCTTTGTTTTGACAAATCAGTGCTGGCTGTGGACCCGGTGGGTCAGGGCCAGCGGGCGTCAATTAACGCCAGAACGGCTTGCTCAGCTCTTCGTAGCGTTGAGCTTCGCTGATACCGGCATCAGCCAGCAGACGCGAATCCAGACGAGCCAGTTGATGGCGGCTGGAGATGCGGCGCTGCCACAACATCAGGTTGGCGAGAACGCGCAAAGGCAGGGAAGCCTGGGTGTTTACAGCTTTTTCTTCGAAGAACAGTTCGGAACTGAGTGTACGTTCCATGATGACATCCTTCCGCTTGTGGCGGGATTAGGTAGTGGTTTAACTGATGCCAATGATCCTCTTCCGGCGCAAGACTCTCTAGATACAGTTCACCTGTATTGTGAGGGGCCAGTTAACTGTTTATAGGCGCTGTACTGTACGGAAATGGGGCAACTGTACCTGTCCGCACTGAAATAGTGCGAAATAGGCATTTTATGATGTGGGGGTGGGAATTTTCGGTAGGAAATGACCGGTACAGCAGTACAGTTTTTTCAAGAATCGAGGGTTGTGGCATCGAGCTGACGAAACTGTGTTTGCGTCAGCTCGAATCTGTATCAATCAAGCCTTGAGCATATGCCCGGTTTCTTCCAGGTTAATGTGCCAACTCAGTGCTTCGCGCAGGATGTGTGGCGTGTGTCCGCCGATGGCGCAGGCTGTGTTGAAGTAACTGTTCAGCGCATCGCGGTATGCCGGATGCACACAGTTGTCGATGATCACCCGGGCCCGCTCCCGCGGCGCCAGGCCCCGCAAGTCGGCGAGGCCTATTTCGGTGACCAGGATATCGACGTCATGCTCAGTGTGGTCCACATGGCTGACCATCGGCACCACGCTGGAAATCGCGCCGCCCTTGGCAATCGACTTGGTGACGAAGATCGCCAGGTGCGCGTTGCGCGCAAAGTCGCCGGAACCGCCGATGCCGTTCATCATCCGCGTACCGCAGATGTGGGTGGAGTTGACGTTGCCGTAGATGTCGAACTCCAGCGCCGTGTTGATGCCGATAATGCCCAGGCGCCGCACTACTTCAGGGTGATTGGAAATTTCCTGCGGGCGCAGCACCAGCTTGTCTTTGTAGTGCTCCAGGTTGCCGAACACGTCGGCATTGCGCCGCTCCGACAGGGTGATCGAGCTGCCCGAGGCAAAGCTCAGTTTGCCGGCGTCGATCAGGTCGAACGTCGAGTCCTGCAACACTTCCGAATACATGGTCAGGTCTTCGAACGGCGAATCGATCAGGCCGCACATCACTGCGTTGGCAATGTTGCCGATCCCGGCCTGCAGCGGGCCAAGCTTGTTGGTCATGCGCCCGGCGTCCACTTCCTGCTTGAGGAAGTTGATCAGGTGGTTGGCGATGCCCTGGGTGTCGCTGTCGGGTGGTGTCACGGTGGAGGCTGAGTCGGCCTGATTGGTGATCACGATGGCGACGATCTTCTCCGGCGGGATCGGGATCGCGGTGCTGCCGATGCGGTCGTCGACCTTTACCAGCGGGATCGGCGTACGGGTTGGCCGGTAGGTCGGGATATAGATGTCGTGCAGCCCTTCCAGATTCGGGTTGTGTGCCAGGTTGATCTCGACGATCACTTGCTTGGCGAAAATCGCGAAGCTGGCGGAGTTACCCACGGACGTGGTGGGCACGATATGGCCTTGTTCGGTGATCGCAACGGCCTCGATGACGGCAATGTCCGGCAGCTTGAGCTGGTTGTTGCGCAGTTGCTCGACGGTTTCCGACAGGTGCTGATCGATAAACATCACTTCGCCGGCGTTGATCGCCTTGCGCAACGTGCTATCGACCTGGAACGGCATGCGTCGGGACAGCACGCCGGCTTCGGTCAATTGCTTGTCCAAGTCGTTACCCAGGCTGGCGCCGGTCATCAGGGTGATTTTCAGCGGGGACGTCTTGGCGCGTTCGGCCAGGGCGTGGGGGACGGCCTTGGCTTCACCGGCACGGGTGAAGCCGCTCATGCCGACGGTCATGCCGTCCTCGATCAGTGCGGCGGCGTCTGCCGCGCTCATGACCTTGTTCAACAACGAAGGCAAGCGGATACGATCACGGTACATGAATTGTTATCTCAGGCTACGGAAGCAAGGTGGGCAGTGTAGTGATTTCAAAAAGTTTCGGCCCGCTACCATGGTCGAATGCGGGGCAGCGATTTAGAGCCTTTGGTCGGGTTTCATGGGGTAATAAAAAACCCCAGCCTACTGGAGGCCAGGGTTTCGGGTATTGCTCTGGCGCAGTGTTACTCGACGGCCTTGACCATATCTTCGATGACCTTCTTGGCATCACCGAAGACCATCATGGTCTTGTCCAGGTAGAACAGTTCGTTATCCAGCCCGGCATAACCACTGGCCATCGAACGCTTGTTGACGATGATGGTCTTGGCCTTGAACGCCTCCAGGATCGGCATGCCGGCAATCGGCGAGTTGGGGTCGTTCTTGGCGGCCGGGTTGACCACGTCGTTCGCGCCCAGCACCAGCACCACGTCAGCCTGGCCGAATTCGGAGTTGATATCCTCCATCTCGAACACCTGGTCGTAAGGCACTTCCGCCTCGGCCAGCAGGACGTTCATATGCCCAGGCATACGGCCGGCCACCGGGTGGATCGCGTATTTCACGGTCACGCCACGGTGCGTCAGCTTTTCGGTCAGTTCCTTCAGGGCATGCTGTGCCCGTGCCACTGCCAGGCCATAGCCTGGAACGATGATCACGGTGTCGGCGTTGGTCAGCAGGAAGGTGGCGTCGTCGGCCGAACCGGACTTCACCGGGCGTGCTTCTTTAGAACCCGCTGCAGCACCGGCATCCGGCGCATTGCCGAAACCGCCGAGCAGTACATTAAAGAAGGAGCGGTTCATCGCCTTGCACATGATGTACGACAGGATCGCACCGCTTGAACCCACCAGCGAACCGGCAATGATCAGCATCGAGTTGTTCAGCGAGAAGCCGATGCCCGCCGCGGCCCAGCCGGAGTAGCTGTTGAGCATCGACACAACAACCGGCATATCGGCGCCGCCAATCGGGATGATGATCAGCACGCCGAGCACGAACGCCAATGCCAGCATCAGCGCAAAGGCGGTGAGGTTGCCGGTGAACATGAACGCCAGCCCCAGGCCCAGGGTTGCAAGGCCGAGCACCAGGTTGATCTTGTGCTGGCCGCCAAACTGTACCGGTGCGCCTTGGAACAGGCGGAACTTGTACTTGCCCGACAGCTTGCCGAACGCGATCACCGAACCGGAGAAGGTAATCGCCCCGATGGCCGCGCCGAGGAACAGCTCCAGGCGGTTGCCCGCCGGGATCGCATCGCCCAGGTGTTTGACGATGCCCAGGGACTGCGGCTCGACCACGGCGGCAATCGCGATAAACACCGCGGCCAGGCCGATCATGCTGTGCATGAAGGCGACCAGTTCGGGCATCTTGGTCATTTCTACGCGCTTGGCCATGATCGAGCCGGCGGTGCCGCCGACCAGCAGGCCGACGATCACGTAGCCGATACCGGCGGTGGCCAGCTCAGCGCCGAGCTTATAGATGAGGCCTACGGTCGTGAGTACCGCCAGCGCCATGCCGAGCATGCCGAACAGATTGCCGCGTCGCGACGTAGTGGGATGCGACAGGCCTTTGAGGGCCTGGATAAAGCAGATCGACGCGATCAGGTACAGCGTCGTCACCAGATTCATGCTCATTACTTCGGCGCCTCTTCTTTTACTTTCGGGGCTTTCTTCTTGAACATCTCCAGCATCCTGCGAGTTACCAGGAAACCGCCGAACACGTTCACGGCCGCGAGGGCCACAGCCAGGGTGCCCATGGTCTTGCCCAGTGGCGTAACGGTCAGCGCTGCAGCGAGCATGGCGCCGACAATCACAATCGCTGAAATGGCGTTCGTCACTGCCATCAACGGTGTGTGCAGTGCGGGCGTTACGTTCCAGACCACGTGGTAACCGACATAAATCGCCAGCACAAAGATGATCAGGTTGTAGATACCGGGGGAGATAAGCTCTTCCATCGTCTGAATCCCTGCTTAGGCGTTTTTGCGGATGACTTGGCCGTCGCGGCACATGAGGCACGCGGCGACGATGTCGTCTTCGAGGTTGATTTCAAACTGCCCTTCCTTGTTGAAGACCAGTTTCAGGAAGTCCAGCAGGTTGCGCGCATACAAGGCCGACGCATCGGCGGCGACGGCGCCGGCGAGGTTGGTCGGGCCGCAGATGATTACGCCGTTCTCCACCACCACCTGGTCGGCGACGGTCAGCGGGCAATTGCCGCCCTGGGCGGCAGCGAGGTCGATGACCACCGAGCCGGGCTTCATCTGCGCGACGGTGTCGGCGCTGAGCAGCGTCGGCGCCTTGCGGCCGGGGATCAGGGCGGTGGTGATGACGATGTCGGCCTGCTTGGCGCGTTCGTGCACGGCCAGGGCCTGGCGTTGCATCCAGCTGCTGGGCATCGGGCGCGCGTAGCCGCCGACACCGACGGCGCATTCACGTTCTTCGTCGGTTTCGTAGGGGACGTCGACGAACTTGGCGCCAAGGGATTCGATCTGCTCTTTTACCGCAGGACGCACGTCGGATGCTTCGATCACCGCGCCCAGGCGTTTCGCCGTGGCGATGGCTTGAAGGCCTGCAACACCGGCGCCGAGGATCAGCACGCGCGCGGCTTTGACCGTACCGGCGGCGGTCATGAGCATCGGCATGAAGCGCGGGTAATGATGGGCGGCCAGCAACACGGCTTTATAGCCGGCGATGTTGGCCTGGGAAGACAGCACGTCGAGGCTCTGGGCCCGCGAGGTACGTGGCGCAGCTTCCAGCGCAAAGGCAGTGATGCCTTGCTCGGCCAGCTTGGCAATGGTTTCGTTGCTGAACGGATTGAGCATGCCCACCAACGCGGTGCCGCTTTTGATCAGCGCCAGTTCGCTGTCGCTGGGGGCGACCACCTTGAGAATCAGCTCGGCGCCAAACGCATCGCCGGCACTGCCAATGGTCGCGCCTGCCGCTTCATAGGCACTGTCGACGATGCTGGCCTTGAGGCCTGCGCCGCTTTGAACAGTGACCTTATGGCCCTGGCCGATCAGCTTCTTGATGGTTTCCGGGGTGGCAGCCACCCGCGTTTCACCGGTCTGGGTTTCGAGAGGAACACCAATGTGCACGTCAAATCTCCTGCATGATCTTTTTGCTTTTGATCTTTTTGTAAAAAGGCCAGTGCACCGCGAGTGGCGCAGCTGGGGCGGCCGATCAGCACGATCCCGCTGAAATGACAGCGGGGCGCGGCATTTTGCAGGCGAACTTTACGGCCTTCAAGGGATTATGACGGGTGACGAAAAATTAACTACAAGTCACCCTGTGACTGATTGTCGCAACGGTCTGAAATAACCTCTTTAAATACAGGTGTTTAAAGGGCTTCAGCTGATTCGTGTGTTTTTTTCCATCGTTGATGTGAATAGTCGGGCATTGGCTGATAGGAGTCGCTACAAGCCACGAAAATCATGGCTTTAAGCCTTGTTTCAGGCTGACAGGTACAGTCTGCTTAAATGCGACATATACGTACATCTGTAGGCTTGTGATTTAGCTGACTACAAAGTCAGTATGTGAGGCTTGTCCTTTAAATGCTGGGGCTGTAGCGCTGCGATTGGTCTATCAACCAGTCTCTGAACGCATGCAGTGAGGCGGATTCGACTTTTCTGTCAGGAATCATCAGGTAATAAGCCTTCGAACTGGTCAGCGCCTGCGGGCTTGCGATCACCAGTCGATGCTCATCCAGTTCTCGCTGGATAAGGAATGGCGGGATCAGTGCAATACCCATGTCATGCATGGCGGCTTGAGACAACATCGAGAATAGCTCGTAACGTGGGCCTGTCATGTCGCGGGGCACGTTCAGTTGCTGGGCGTTGAACCATTGGCGCCAGGCGTAAGGGCGGGTGGTCTGCTGCAGCAATGGCAGTTCTGCAATCTCCTGGGGGGTGAATCGCTCAAGTTCGCCCAATAGTCGCGGGCTGCACACGGGGACAGGATTTTCTCCCATGAGCCTGTGGGATTCGGTACCGGACCAATCTGCGTCGCCGAAGTAAATTGCTGCGTCGAATTCCGTATCCGCAAATAGAAAAGGACGCGTGCGGTTAGTCAGGTTTACCGTCACTTCTGGATGCTCTCGTTGAAAGTCCTTGAGGCGAGGGATCAACCATTGCGTACCAAACGTGGGTACTACGGCCAGCTCAATGGTGTTTGCGCCTTGCTGCCCCATGACGGACAGGGTATCGCGCTCCACGGCGTCCAGCTGGGTGGCCACGCGACGGCTGTATGAAAGTCCCGCCTCCGTCAGCTTTACCCCGCGCCGTGAGCGCCGAAACAGCTCGACACTTAAAAACTCTTCCAGGCTGGCGATCTGTCGGCAAATGGCGCCTTGGGTGATGGAAAGCTCATGCGCCGCCTTGGTAAAGCTCTCGTGGCGGGCTGCCGCTTCAAAACTGACAAGGGCGGTGGTGCTGGGAATTTTTCTGCGCATATACCTTGTCCTCACATAAAAAGTGCAGCTGCGCCGCTTGTAGGCGTTACGGAGTGATAAATTATCACAAGCCTATGCTAAAACCTCGTTTGCTCTCCCTGCCTGCCCGGCCTAGGCTCCATGCACGACTTCTGATTTTTCTTTGCGAGGACTTATTCATGGCTGGCAAGGCAAGCTTCAACTGGATCGATCCACTGCTGCTGGATCAACAGCTCACCGAAGAGGAGCGCATGGTGCGCGACAGTGCTGAGCAATTCGCCCAGGACAAGCTGGCGCCGCGTGTGCTCGAAGCCTTTCGCCATGAAAAGACCGACCCGGCGATTTTCCGTGAAATGGGTGAGACCGGTTTGCTGGGGGCGATGATTCCTGAGCAGTACGGGGGCAGTGGTTTGAGTTACGTCAGCTACGGCCTGATTGCGCGTGAGGTTGAGCGCGTCGACTCCGGTTATCGCTCGATGATGAGTGTGCAGTCGTCACTGGTGATGGTGCCTATCAATGAGTTCGGCACCGAAGCGCAAAAGCAGAAGTACTTGCCGAAATTGGCCTCTGGCGAATGGATTGGTTGTTTTGGTTTGACCGAGCCTGACCACGGCTCCGATCCTGGCGCGATGATCACTCGTGCGCGCAAAGTGGATGGCGGCTACAGCCTTACCGGCGCAAAAATGTGGATCACCAATAGCCCGATTGCGGACGTGTTTGTGGTGTGGGCCAAGGACGACGCTGACGATATTCGTGGGTTTGTTCTGGAGAAAGGCTGGAAAGGCCTGAGTGCGCCGGCGATTCACGGCAAGGTCGGCCTGCGCGCCTCCATCACCGGTGAGATCGTGATGGATAACGTGTTTGTGCCGGAAGAGAACATTTTCCCGGATGTGCGCGGCTTGAAGGGCCCTTTTACCTGCCTCAACTCGGCGCGTTATGGCATCTCCTGGGGGGCTTTGGGTGCTGCCGAGTTCTGTTGGCACACCGCACGCCAGTACACCCTGGATCGCCATCAGTTCGGCCGTCCATTGGCAGCAACTCAATTGATTCAGAAGAAGCTGGCCGATATGCAGACCGAAATCACCCTGGCGCTGCAAGGCTGCCTGCGCCTGGGGCGTATGAAGGAAGAGGGAACGGCTGCGGTTGAAATCACATCGATCATGAAGCGCAACTCATGCGGCAAGTCCCTGGACATCGCACGTATGGCGCGGGACATGTTGGGTGGCAACGGTATCTCCGACGAGTTCGGGGTGGCGCGTCATCTGGTGAATCTTGAGGTGGTTAACACCTATGAGGGTACCCATGACGTGCACGCCCTGATTCTGGGGCGCGCGCAAACCGGTATTCAGGCGTTCTATTAATAGGAGAACGGCATGGGCGCGCTTTCGCATCTGCGGGTATTGGATTTATCGCGAGTGTTGGCAGGCCCCTGGTCCGGGCAGATCCTTGCGGACCTTGGGGCTGAGGTGATCAAGGTCGAGCGACCTGGTAGCGGTGACGATACGCGCGCCTGGGGGCCGCCCTTCCTTAAAGACGCTGATGGCGAGAACACGAGTGAGGCGGCGTACTACTTGTCGGCTAATCGCAACAAAGAGTCGGTGACGATCGACTTCACGCGGCCGGAGGGACAGCGGCTGGTGCGAGATCTGGCTGCCAAGTCCGACATCTTGATCGAGAACTTCAAGGTGGGTGGCCTGGCGGCGTATGGGCTGGACTACGATTCGCTCAAGAAGGTGAATCCGGAGTTGATCTACTGCTCGATCACTGGCTTCGGTCAGACGGGGCCGTATGCCGCTCGCGCGGGGTATGACTTCATGATCCAGGGGTTGGGTGGGCTGATGAGTCTTACCGGTCGGCCGGAAGGCGATGAGGGGGCCGGGCCGGTGAAGGTGGGGGTGGCGTTGACTGACATTCTCACTGGGCTCTACTCGACGGTGGCGATCCTTGCTGCGCTGGCGCATCGGGATCATGACGGTGGTGGGCAGCATATCGATATGGCGTTGCTTGATGTGCAGGTGGCTTGTCTGGCTAACCAGGCGATGAACTACCTGGCCACGGGAGCGGCGCCAAAACGACTGGGTAATGCTCATCCGAATATCGTGCCTTATCAGGATTTTCCTACGGCCGATGGCGATTTCATACTGACCGTGGGTAATGACGGGCAATTTCGCAAGTTCGCCGAAGTGGCTGGGCAGCCGCAGTGGGCGGATGATCCGCGGTTCTCTACTAATAAGGTGCGGGTAGCCAACCGCGCTGAGCTGATTCCATTGATTCGCCAGGTTACGGTCTTCAAGACTACGGCTGAGTGGGTGTCACAACTGGAGCGGGTTGGTGTGCCTTGTGGGCCGATCAATGACCTAGCCCAGGTGTTTGCCGATCCTCAGGTAAAGGCACGAGGGCTGGCGATACAGCTGCCGCATGCGTTGGCGGGGATGGTGCCGCTGGTGGCCAGTCCGATTCGGTTATCCAAGACGCCTGTGGAGTACCGTACTGCGCCTCCTTTGTTGGGGCAGCATACGGCTCAGGTGCTGCAGGATGTGTTGGGGTTGGGCTCGGCGAATGTGAAGGCTTTGAAAGAAGCGGGAGTTATCTAGGGGCGCTCTTCTATATAGAGGGCGTTTTGGTGGTTTTTTAATCAACTTCGGCAAATTGATAGGAAAACTAAATTAAGTGTTGACGGCAGATCCTGGAAGTCTATAATTCGCCCCACTTCCGGCGCAGTCGAAACGCAAAACTCCTTGGTAAACAAAGAGTTATGCAGAATAA